>JACQKK010000032.1 GCA_016204605.1 Candidatus Lambdaproteobacteria bacterium | reverse complement strand
CGCCGGCGCGTGGTTCCAGGGGCGCGTGATCCTGGCCTGGCGGGTAGAGAAGGGCAAGGTGGAGGTGTTCAGCATCTCCGGGGCGGACATGGCGGCGACGGCCGGCGCGGATGCCCATTTCATGCTGCAACTGGTGATGTTCGCACTTCAGACCGGCCAGGTGTTTCCGGTTTCGCAGGGCAGGGTCTCGAAGGAACAGGTGCAGCAACTGCTCGCGGCGCTGATCGGCCAGGTGGCCCGGGCCACCCCGGCGCGCCTGGCCCCTGCCGCCCGCGCCGAGCTGCTGGCCCAGGCCAAGGGCCTGTCCGCACACAAGTTCCTGATGGCGATGCTGAAGAAGGGCCTCGTCGGCGCCCAGCGCGTCCAGTGGGCGGGCCACATCGGTCCCGCGCTGGATCGCCTGGGCGAGAAGCTCGGCGAGCAGTTGGGCGAGTTTCTCCGCAACCCCGGCCACGAGCGCTACAAGCCGATCGTGCAGGGGCTGACCGAGGCGGAACGCCAAGCCATCACGATCCTGCAGCGGGTCGCCCGCGCGCAATAACCTTGCGGGAGCGCGCCGCTGGCGTGCCCGCGCGCAGGGCACGCAGGGTCGCGACCTCTTCGCGCCACACGTCGTCGCCCCCGGGGGTTTCGAGGAACATCGGCACCGCGAAGAAGCGCGGGTCGGCCGCCAGCCGCGCGAAGAAGCCCATGCCCAGCTGGCCCGCGCCCAGGCGCTCGTGCCGGTCCAGCCGGGAGCCGAGGGGCCGCAGCGCGTCGTTGACGTGGAACGCCTTCAGGTAGCGGAAGCCGATCCGCCGCTCGAACTCCTCCCAGAAGCGCGCCCAGCCCTCGTCGCTGAGGATGTCGTACCCCGCCGCGAACAGGTGGCAGGTATCGAGGCACACGCCGCTGCGCTCAGGCGCGTCGAGCGCTTCGAGCAGGATCGCCAGCTCCTCGAGCGTGCTGCCGATGACGGTGCCCTGCCCGGCGGTGTTCTCCAGCGTGTAGATGACGGGGGCCGCGGGGAAGGCCGCCATCGTGCCCCGCACGCTCTCCGCGATCCGGGCGATGCTGGCCCCGCGCTCCCCCGTGCCGTGGGCCCCCGGGTGGAAGTTCAGCAGCCGGATGCCCAGTAGCACGCACCGCTGCACCTCCTCGGCGAAGGCACGGCGCGAGCGCTCGAGCAGGGCGGGGTCCGGGCTGCCGAGGTTGATCAGGTAGCTGTCGTGGCTCATGACTTCGCGGATCGCCGAGCCGGCCCAGGCGGCGCGGAACGCCGCCGCCTCCTCCGCGCCGAGCGGCTTCACCTGCCAGGTGCGCTGGTTGCGAGTGAAGATCTGGATGCAGGTGGCGCCCACGCGCTCACCATTGGCGATGGCGTTCGCCAGCGCCCCCGCCACCGAGACGTGCGGGCCGATCAGCATCTCCCGGGCGAGATCGCCCTCCCGCTGCCGTGCCTTGCGCGCCATGGAGCCTCCTCGGTTTCGGCCGGCCGCGCCGACCTCGGCCGCACCGGCAGGCGGCCGGCGGGGATTCGCCGCCGCCCGAGCATAGCACAGGCCCGGCGCGCCACGGCCATCCCGCCCCGGGTCGCCGCGACGGAAAGCCCGCGGCCCCCCGTTGAACCCGCTAGCGTGGGCCGGAGCCCGCACGCCCGGGGGCCGCAACGGCCGGAGCATGTGCAGCGTCCCACCCTGCCCCTCCCCACCAGGTGGGGAGGGGAGACCGCATGCGCTGGCAGCCCCGATTGGCGCCTTCCCCCTCCCCGCCTGCGGGGAGGGGGCCAGGGGTAGAGGTCGCCGCGCGGCAGCGCCCCCTCCCGGCTATTCGACCCGTCCCTGGAGGAACCAGCGCCCGCGCCGCCGGTCGTGGCAGAGCCAGAGCAGCGCGCCCTCGCGCGTCTCGGCGTAGTAGAAGTCGCGGTGCTGCCCGGCCCCGTCTCCGGCCCACCAGCCGCCGTTCACGGCGTAGGGGCCGTGCAGGGCCACCAGGCTGTCGGCAGCGGGAGCGCGGTCGTACCGCCACTGCGCCGGCTCGCGCGGCCAGCCGGGCAGCGGCTTGGGCTGCCCGTAGATGCGGCGCACCAGCGCCTGCCGGGCCACTGGGCCGGACGCGGGCCGGGGGCGGGGGCGCTCGATCTCGGCCAGCGGCTCCCAGGCGAAGCGCGCCTGGGGCAGGTGGCCCTCGCGCAGCACGGCCCGCACCACCGCCTGCTCCCCCAGCTCCGCGCGGAGCTGGGCCAGGGCGCGGTTGGCGGCGGCCAGGTCGCGACCCGGCGGGTCGGTGGGCAGCGTGAGCTGCTCGAGGGCGCGCCCTGCGCCCCGGCCCCACAGCTCGATCTCGCGCACCCCCGCGCTCAGCCGCATGCGCTCCAGCCGCAGCCGCAGCAGGTCGACGAGCGGGCGCGGCTCGCGGGTGGGGGCGGCCGGGGCGATCTCGGCGTCGCGGTGGGTGCCGTCGTCGAGCAGCAGCCGCAGCCGGAGCGCCTGGAGCGCCTCCTGCCGCCCGGCCAGCGTGGCCAGCAGGAACGGCAGGCGCCCCGCGATCAGGAACAGCGCCTGCGCCGCATCGGCGAGGGGCTCGGCCGGCACGATCAGCTCGTGCGCCGGCAGGCGCTCGGCCGCCGGCTGGAGCGGATCGGCGAGCTGGCCCGCCGCCAGCCGGTGCAGCCGGTACACCCGCGGCCCGAAGCGCGCCAGCAGCCCCGCGGCGGGCAGGCGCAGCAGCTCGCCCAGGGTGGCGATGCCGAGCTGGGCCAGGGCCTCCCGCGTGCGCGGCTCCAGCCCGAGGGTCGCGAGGGGCGCTTCCCGCGCGGCGCGACGCTCCGCGGCGGGGTCGGCGAACACCGCCACGCCGCGCCCGGAGCGGGCGAGGGCGTAGCAGCCGAAGTGGGCGAACCCCAACGCCAGCCGGGCCTGGAAGCCGGCGGCGGCGAGCGCCTCGCGGATGGCCGCCGCCCAGGCCTGCGGGGAGGGGGCGAGCCGCGCGAGCCCGCTCGCGTCGAGCCAGAACACGCCAGGCTCCTCCGGCGAGGGCTCGACGTGGGGGCTGAACCGCCGCAGCAGGGCGGTCAGCCCGGCCACGCCGGCCCGCACCCGCCCGGCGGGCACCACGGCCGCGCGCAGCCCGGCGGCCAGCGAGAGCGCCTCGGCCTGGCGCATCCCCGGCCGGACGCCCTGCTGGCGCGCGGCGGCATTGACCCACAGCACGGGGGCCTGGGGCCGGTCGTGCGCCACCACCGCCACCGGCAGCAGGCGCCACGCCGTGTGGCCGCGCAGGAGCAGTTGCAGCGGCAGCGCCGCCACGTCAACGCAGGCCAGGCGCGCCATGGTAGACCCCCGTCTGCTTCCAGCCCGCCCCGTGGCGCTTGTCCTTGAGCGCCTCGAGGGCGACGGCGAAGCGATCCGCCCCCTGCCGCACCCGCAGGGCATGGACGCGCAGCGCCACCAGCGCCCCCAGCGAGGGCGCGTGGCGCGGCTTCTCGGTCAGCGCCACCACCGCCGTGCGCTGGCGTTGCGCCTGCTGCACCAGCCGGGCCAGGGCGGCCTCGGAAAGCCGGGCCCGCGCGCCCAGCTCCAGCACGACCAGGCCGAAGCCCCCCGAGCCCGCCAGGCGGTCGGCCGCCCGGGCCGCCCCCGCCCCCGCGCCCGCCGCCACCCGCACCAGCGCCAGCGCCGCACCATCCAGGCCGTTCGCCGCCGCATCCGGGGGGTAGAACGCGCCCTCGCCCGCCGCCACCCACGCCACAGGCTCCCCCGCCCGCTGGGCCTCGATCGCCAGCGCCACGGCCAGGGTCAGCGCGGCCGAGGCCTCCCCCGCCGAAAGCTCCACCAGCCGCCCCGCCAGGGCGCCCCACGACCAGCGCGCCGGTGCGGGGCCCTCCTGCGGGGCCGGCGCGCGTTGGGCCGGCACGCGCTGGGGCCCTCCCGGGCGCAAGGCCAAGGCGGCGGCTGAGGAGCGGAACGGCGCTTCGGACATGGCTCTCTTCGGTCCCGGCTCGATGTCGCAAGGAGATGCGCCGGCGCGCAGCCCGGTTGCCCCCCGGCGGAAGCGGCTGCCGACGCGGCAGGCCCGGCCATCCCCAGGGAATGGTACGTATGTACACTATTCCGGGGCCGAAAGGGAAGGGGGAAGAGAAAGCGCCCGGGGCCACCGTAAGACCGGTCGCCGGGGCGCTCGTCGGCACCATCCCGCGGCGACGTCCGCCCGCTTCCTCTCGTCACCCCGAGCGCGCGTCCGCCGGCCGCGTGCCGCTCCGGCAGGCCATCGGGCGGTCGACCGGCTGAAAGTCGATCACTGGTTTTAATAGAACACTGTGACTTGACCTCATCAGAAGACCTGATAATCTAAATACTTACACGTGTACCATGAACGGTTGAAGCTCGCGGCCACCCGCTGCGCTCGAGCGGGTTGCTGGCTGACGGTTATTTGATCCAGGCGACCCTATGGAGCGTGGCGTGGCACGACATCGTCCTTGACACCGTCTGTTCCGGGATGTACCTGTCCTCCCTTGACATCGAGGCGGACGAGACATTCAAGGACGTTTCAATACCGATGCTGTTCACGGTTTCCTGTTGGCTATTCCGCCGAAGCCAAGCCCAGCACATGGCGCTTTCAATTCTGATGAACCTCACCCTCATCTCAGCGGAGATGTATGAGCATTCGCCGCCGCCTCTTTATGCTGGTGCTGTTGGCGACGCTTGTGCCCGCGATCATGGCGGGCATCTATCTCCTGCAGCATCGCAGGTCCGATCTTGCCGAGGCACGTCAGCGGCTTGGCGCGCTGGCCAGCTTCATCGCCCGCGACCTTGAACACGAAGTCAGGGCCACGGTGCAATTGGCCTACGGGTTGTCCCGCGCCGCCGAACTCAATACCGATGACCAACAAGCCTGCTCGGCCTTCTTGGCGGAAGTGCTCTCGAAGCATCCCCAGTTTACAGGGATTCTGACGATCAACCCGGACGCCGAACTCTTCTGCGACTCCTTGCGCACGGGAAGACGCTTGAATCTTGCCGATCGCCCCTATTTCCAGATGGCGCGTACCACGACCGCTTCGGTCGTCCTCGAGCCGGTCTTCGGTCGCCTTACCGGGATTCCAGTTCTTCAGATTGCATATCCGGTACGTCGCCCAACAGGCGATCTGAAGTTCGTGCTGCTTCATTCCCTGAATCTGGCCAAGTATGCGCAATCCATCTTGGCATCCTCCACTCAACCGGGCATCGTGCCCGTCTTCCTGCTACTGGATCAGAAGGGGACGGTTCTGGTGCGTCATCCGGAGCGGGAGGGACAGAAGCTGGCCGGTACGTCAATTGCCGAGACACCCCTGTTCCGGTTCCTCCAACAGCACCACGACGAAGGCGGGGGAGAAGAGCGCGACTTCGAAGGCACCCCGCACCTATGGGCGGTCAAATTGCTGCCCGCGGAGCGCACGGCTGGGCTGTACATCGTGGTTGGCGCGTCGAAGAAGGATCTGGTTGCGCCGGCGAACCGCCAATTCATCTACGCCCTCCTGATCCTTGCGTTAATCTCAGCACTGGTGTTCGCCAGCGCATGGTTCCTCGCAGAGCTCAGCATCCGGCGTCCCATCCGGCACATCTTGCAGTTGGTGGAACGCCTCAGTTCGGGCGATTTGGCGGCCAGGGTCAGAACACCTTATCCGCGGGGAGAACTGGGCGGGCTCATGCTCGCCTTGAATCGCACCGCGGAAGCGCTGGAACGCAACAGCAAGAAGGCCGAGAGGCTTAACCGATCGCTCACCACGGTCATCAATTCGTCGCCTGCCGCGATCGTCTCCTGCGAAACCGCCGGAAACGTCATCGTGTGGAACCCGGCAGCCGAAAAGCTGTTCGGATGGTCGGCCGACGAGGTGCTGGGAAAAGCTCCACCGCGTGTGTCCCGGGATCAGCAGGACCCCTTCCAAGCGAGCATCGCCCCGCCGCTGCCCGGCAACGTCCAGGACGGCGAAGGCATCGGCCGCACCAAGGACGGTCGCCTGATCGACGTCACCTTCCGCAGGGCACCGATTCATAGCGACGACGGGCAGGTGGCTGGGGTGATCTCCGTGTTCTCCGACGTGACCGACAAGAAGAAGCAAGAGGCCGCCCTCCGCGCCAGCGAGGAACGCTACCGCAGCCTCGTCGAGCGGTCGATCCAGGGCATCACCATCGTCCAGGACGGACGGCGCGCGTTCTGCAACCAGGCCTACGCGGCGATGCTGGGCTACGCGCGGCCCGAGGAGATCATCGGCGGCGATGCGTCGGAGTTCGTAGCGCCCGAGGAGCGCGAGCGCCTGCGCGAGATGCGGGAAGCGCGTCTGCGCGGCGAGGACGTCCCGACCCGCTTCACCTACAGGGGGCTGCGGCGCGACGGCCGACCGATCTGGATCGAGGCGCTGACCCAGGTGGTGCCCTGGGAAGGGCGCCCGGCCCTGCAGATCGCCACCATCGATGTCACCGAGCGCCACGCGCAGGAGGAACGGCTCCGCCAGAGCGAGGAGCGCTACCGCACCCTGGTCGAGCACTCGATCCAGGGCATCTCGATCGTCCAGGTGGACGGGACCATCGTGTTCTGCAACCGCGCCTTCGCGGAGATGCTGGGCCACGAGCGGCCCGAGGATCTGATCGGCCGGAACTCGGACGAGTCGACGCCGCCCCAGGAGCGCGAGCGGCTGCGCACTTACCGCCAAGCGCTGCTGCGCGGCGAGGAGACGCCGGCCCGCCACACCGTCACGCTCCAGCGCCGGGACGGCAAGTCGATCTGGGTGGAGGCCCTGACGCAGGCGGTGCCCTGGGAGGGCCGGCAAGCCCTCCACCTCGCGTTTGTCGACGTGACCCGCAGCCACCACCTCGAGGAGCAGTTGCGGCAGTCGCAGAAGCTGGAGGCGATCGGCTCGCTGGCCGGCGGGGTGGCCCACGATTTCAACAACATGCTCTCGGTGATCCTGAGCTACACCAGCTTCGTGGCGGAAGCGCTGCCCCCCGAGCACCCGGCCCAGGCCGATCTGGCCGAGGTGCACAAGGCCGGCGAGCGCGCGGCCGGGCTCACCCGGCAACTGCTGGCGTTCAGCCGGCGCCAGGTGCTGGAGCTGCGCGTGCTCGACCTGAACACGGTGGTGGGGGAGATGGAGAAGATGCTGCGCCGGCTGATCGGCGAGGACATCGAGCTCGTCACCGCGCCCCAGCCGGGGCTGGCCTCGGTCAAGGCGGACCCCAGCCAGATCGAGCAGATCCTCATGAACCTGGCGGTCAACGCCCGCGACGCCATGCCCACCGGCGGCACGCTCACCATCGCCACGAGCAACGAGCAGCTCGATGACCACTACGCCCAGGAGCACATCGCCGTGCAGCCGGGCGACTACGTGCGGCTGACCGTCAGCGATACGGGCGTGGGCATGGACGCGGCGGTGCGGGCGCGCATCTTCGAGCCGTTCTTCACCACCAAGGAGCGGGGCAAGGGCACGGGCCTGGGCCTTTCCACCGTCTACGGCATCGTCAAGCAGATGGGGGGCAACATCTGGCTTTACAGCGAGCCGGGCCACGGCACCACGTTCAAGGTGTACTTCCCGGCCGTGGCCGCCCCGGCCGCGAGGGCCACGCAGCCGGCGCGACCGACCCCGGCACCCCAGGGTCGGGAGACGCTGCTGGTCGTCGAGGACGACCCGGGCGTGCGCGGGGCCATCTGCCGCATCCTGCGCAACCACGGCTACACCGTGATCGAGGCGCGCGACGGCGCAGAGGCGCTGCGGCTGTGCGAGGCCCATCCCGGCCCGATCCGGCTCCTGCTGACCGATGTGGTCATGCCCAAGATGAGCGGGCGCGAGCTGGCCCAGGCCGTCCAGGGGCGCTGGCCCGCCACGCGCGTGGTCTACATGTCGGGCTACACCGACGATGCCATCGTGCGCCACGGCGTGCTCGAGGAAGGCATGGTGTTCCTGGAGAAGCCCTTCACGGAGCAGACGGCGTTGCGCAAGATCCGCCAGGCGCTCGACCAGGCCTGATTCCGATTCCACTTCTATGCTGCCATAAATAACCGCGCGCCTGAGGAGCCCTGCGGAGCAGGGCGTCTCGAAGGCCGCGGCCCGCCCACGCGCCCTTCGAGACGCGCTCCGCTTTGCTACGCGCTCCTCAGGGACGCGGAGTTTTCTTTCACGATTGAAGGAGAAATGGAATGAGCCCGCACCTGCGCCCTCCCGGCGCGCCCGGCAACCTCACCCTCCCCGGCCCTCCCGCTCCGATGACGGAGAGGAAGGGGGGCGCTTCATGCGCTCTCCGCGCGGACGAGCGCCCTTCCCCCTCCCCACTTGGTGAGGAGGGGCAGGGGTGGGGACGCGGGGGGAGACCTCACCCTCCCCGGCCCTCCCTCTCCGTTGCCGGAGCGGGAGGGAGCCCTGAATCCGCCTCCGGAGCCCACTACAGCCCCTCTCCCTGGGGAGAGGGACGCGCCGGCGCCAGCCGGCGGGGGTGAAGTGGCGCGCCGGCGCCAGCCTGCATGGGCGGTCTCGCGGAGCCGCCGCCACTGTCACAGACCCTCAGACCTCCAACGGATTGTGAATCTATCTATCTGTAATGATTCATTTTTTTCTTTACAAGGCCGATTTTGACGGCTATCCTCCCCCTCGAGAAACGGCCCGAGGCGATTCCCGCTTCGGGACGATGGGCCGCGCAGGAGCTTGCCGGGTGAGGCCATGGCTGGAGGCGAGAGGGAGTCGGGCGGGTTCGGGGTCACGGGACGGGTCAGCATCGTGGGCGCCGGGCCGGGCGATGCGGAGCTGATGACGCTCAAGGCGCTGCGGCTGGTGCAGGCGGCGGACGCGATCGTCCACGACGCGCTGGTCTCCGAGGAGATCAAGGCCTGCTTCCCCGCACGCTGCCAGGTGTTCGACGTGGGCAAGCGCGCCGGCGATGCCGCCTCCACGCCGCAGGCGGAGATCAACGCGCTGCTGGTGCGGCTCGCGCGGCAGGGACTGCACGTGGTGCGGCTCAAGGGCGGCGACCCGTTCGTGTTCGGACGCGGCGGCGAGGAGGCGCTCCATCTGGCCGAGCGGCGCATCCCCTTCGAGATCGTGCCGGGGGTGAGCGCCATGAGCGCCGCCGCGGCGGGTGCAGGCATTCCGCTCACCCACCGCGGGCTGAGCAACGCCTGCACGGCCCTGAACGGCTTCGGCCCGTATCTCGAGCGCATCCGCTGGGACGCGCTGGTGGGCCAGGGCGGCACGTGGGTGTTCTACATGGCCAAGCGCAGCGTCGAGGCGATCGTCGCGCGGCTGCTGGCGCACGGCGCCGACCCGGCCCTGGGAGTCGCCGTGGTCGAATCGGCGAGCCTGCCCGGCCAGGCGGTGCACGCGCGCCGGCTGGGGGAGGTGGCGCGGAACCCCCTGCCGCCGCTCGGCGCGGGGCCGGCCCTGGTGATCGTCGGTCCGTCCGTGGCGCTGCTGGAGGATCTGAACCCGATGGCGGGAGGGCTTCATGCCGACGTCCGAGCTGTATCCGGTCTTTCTGAAGCTGCGCGATAGGCCGGTGCTGATCGTGGGCGGGGGTGCCCTCGCGCTGCAGAAGGCGCGGACGCTCGACGCCACCGGCGCCCGCGTACGGGTGGTCGCCCCCGCGCTCGACCCGGCGCTGCTCGCGGCGGCCGAGGCGGGCCGGATCACCGTCGCGCGGCGGGCGTACTGCCCCGAGGACCTGACGGGGGCGGCGCTGGTGTTCGCGGCCACCGACGATGGGGCGCTCAACCACCGCATCGTGGCGGAGGCGGAGGCGCGCGGCATCCTCGCCAACGCCGTGGACGACCCCGACCACTGCGCTTTCTACACGCCGGCCGTCGTGCGCCACCCTGCGGCGACCCTGGCGCTTTCGACCGGCGGGGCCTTCCCCGGACTGGCGCGCGCCCTCAGGGAGTGCCTCGACGCCTGGCTGCCCCCGGGCGACGCGGAACTGCACGCCGCGCTGGTCGCACTGCGCCGGAGGCTGCGTCGGGAGCTCGACCCTGCCGCGCGGCGCGAGGCGCTGGCGGCGCTGATCGCCGGGGTGAAGGCGAGGTACCTGCTCGCCACCGGGCGGGATGGCGAGGGGAGGGAGCGCGCCCCGGGCGCGGGTACCGCGCGAGACCACACGGAAACGGCGTCGGAAGTGGGGCCGGCGGCAGGGTCGGCCGGCCGATCCGAAGGCCCCGCCATCGACACGATCGCGGCGAACACGGCGTGACTGGCATCGCGACGGCGACACCGCACGGCGCTCGGACAGCCACCGGGCACGGCAACCAGCACCACGCACGGAGAACATCAGCGCATGAAAGCCTCGAACGCACTGTGGAAGGAAACGCTGGCCGGGCGGCTTGCGGCCGATCTGGCGCAGGAGATCGACGCCTTCGAGCTCGAGCTCGAGCTGAAGCGCCAGGGCAAGCTGGAAGACCGTATCCTGGCCGAGACCCGGCTGCGGCGGGGCGTCTACGGCCAGCGCTACGACAACGGGCAGCGCCACGACGGCGAGAAGGTGCGGCGGCTGGAGTACCCCTCCGGCGCCCTCACCAAGGGGCCGAACACCCTCTGGGACGCCCCGGGCATGCAGCGCATCAAGGTGCCGTTCGGCGGGCTCAACCCCGAGCAGCTCGAGACGCTCGCGGCGCTCGCCGAGGAGTACGCTGACGGCGTGCTCCACGTCACCACGCGCCAGGACTTCCAGCTCCACTTCGTGCACCTCGACGACACGCCGACCCTGATGCGCCGCCTGGCCGCGGTCGGGATCACCACCCGCGAGGCGTGCGGCAACGTTGTGCGCAACGTGACCGCCTGCCCCTACGCGGGGGTGTGCGCGGGAGAGGCCTTCGACGTGACGCCCTACGCCCGCGCCCTCTCGCGCTTCCTGCTCGGCCATCCCGACTGCCAGGATTTCGGGCGCAAGTTCAAGCCCGCCTTCAGCGGCTGCCGGGACGAGGCGTGCGGGCTGACCTCGATGCACGACCTGGGGCTGATCGCGGTTACCCGTGGGGGTAACGGCGCGCTGCAGCGCGGCTTCGAGATGTACGTGGGCGGCGGGCTGGGCGCGGTGCCGCACAAGGCCAAGCTGCTCGAGGAGTTTGTCGCTCCGGAGGAGCTGCTGCCCACGGCCCAGGCCATCGCGCGGGTGTTCGCCCGCCTGGGCGAGAAGAAGAACCGCAACCGGGCGCGCATCAAGTTCCTCATCAAGGACCTCGGCATCGAGAAGTTCCGCGACCTGGTGCGGGAGGAGCGCGCGACGCTCGCCTTCGACCCGCGCTGGCACGGCTACATCGCGGAGGCGCTCGCCGGGGAGGAGGGGCCGCTGAATCCGCCCGGCCCGCTGCGCGTGCCCGCCGGCGCGGTGCCCTACCAGCGCTGGGCCGCCGCGAACGTGCGCTTGCAGCGCCAGCAGGGCTACGCCGTGGCGACGGTGGCGCTGCCGCTCGGCGATCTCACGCCGCGCCAGGCGCGCACCCTGGCCGATCTCGCCCGCCGCTACACGCGCGGCACCGTGCGCACGACGGTCGAGCAGAACATCATCCTGCGCTGGGTCAGCACGCGCGACCTGCCGGCGCTGTATGCCGACCTCGCGGCGCTGGGGCTGGGCGAGGCCAGCGCGGGCACCATCCTCGACATCGTGGCCTGCCCCGGCACCGACACCTGCAAGCTGGGCATCTCCTCCTCGCGCGGCCTGGCCGGCGAGCTGCGGCGGCGGCTGGCCGAAACGGCGCTGGAGATGGACGAGGCCGTGCGTAGCCTGCACATCAAGATCAGCGGCTGCTTCAACAGTTGCGGCCAGCACCATATCGCGGACCTGGGGTTCTACGGGGTGAGCCGCAAGCTGGCCGGTTACCGGGTGCCGCACTTCCAGGTGGTGCTGGGCGGGGAGTGGAGCAGGAACGCGGCCGAGTTCGGCCTGCCGATCGTGGCGATCCCGAGCAAGCGGGTCCCCGATGCCGTGAGCCGCATCACCCGCTGCTTCGTCGCCGAACGCCGGCAGGGCGAGACCTTCCAGGCGTTCGTGCAGCGGGTGGGCAAGGCCCGCATCAAGGCGCTGCTCGATGACCTGACCGCCGCCCCCGCCGACGCGAGCGAGCGCTCGTTCTTCCGGGATTGGGGCGACGCGCGCGAGTACAGCATCGAGGACATCGGCGTGGGCGAGTGCGCCGGCGAGGTGGTGACCCTGGTCGAGTTCGGCCTCTCGGCCGCCGAGCGCGAGGTGTTCGAGGCCCAGCTCGCCCTCGAGCAGGGGCGGACGCCCGAGGCCGGGCAGAAGGCCTATGGCGCCATGATGACCGCCGCGGCCTCGGTGCTGCGCACGGAGCTGGACCCGCCGCCCGCCGAGGGCGACCGCATCGTGACCGAGTTCCGCGAGCGCCTGTTCGCCACGGAGAAGTTCCACGATCCGTTCGCCGGCGGGAAGTTCGCCCACTACCTCTTCGCCGCCCACGCCCATGCGGGCGAGCCGCGCTCGGCCGAGGCGGCACACCATCTCATCGAAGAGGCCCAACTGTTCGTGGAGGCGGCGCACAGCTATTACAACCGACTGGTCGTGCGTTGAGCGCGTCTGCCGGGCCCGTGCGCGAATGCCTTCCCCCTGAGGAGATGCCCATGGAAATGCAACATCTCGATCTCAAGCTGCCGCTGGCGCAGCCGGCCGACCTGCCGCTGGAGGCGCTGATCCCCGTCTTCCACCGCTGGGTGCGGGAACAGGTGGCCGAGGAGCTGCTGATCGACGTGGCGGACTACCGCCACCTGGCCGGGGGTCCCGGCCTGCTGGTGATCGGCCACGAGGCCAACTACGGCCTGGACTTGACCGGTGGGCGCCCAGGGCTGCGCTACACGCGCAAGGTCGCGCTGCCCGGCGGCCTGGCCGCGCAACTGGCGACCGGGCTGCGGGCGCTCGGCCAGGCCCGCGAGCGGCTGGAGCAGGAGCCCACCCTGCCCGAGCCCCTGCGCTTCAACCGCGGGGAGCTTGAGCTGCGCATCAACGACCGGCTGCTGGCGCCCAACACGCCCGAGACCTTCCGGGCGCTGGAGCCCGAGCTGCGCGGGTTCTTCCGCGAGAACCTCGGGGTCGCAGGGCTCGAGCTGGAGCACCACGCCGATCCGCGGGAGCTGTTCCATGTGACCCTCCGGGCGCAGGTGCCCCTCGATGCGGTGCTCACCATCCCGCAGGGCTGGGCGCCGAGCCCCTCGGCCCAGGCAGCCACCTGAGGGCGGGGGTGCGGCCATGACCGACAGTGCGGATCGGCCGGCGGCGGCCCTACGCCTGATCGACGCAGCCAACGCCGAGGACCCGAACACCGAGCTCGTGGCAGGGCAGCCCCGCCCTTCCGCCCTCGTGTATGGGGAGCGCATGTCGCAGCGGCTGGCGCAGCTCGTGCCGGAGCCTTCCGAGGCGCTGCGGCTGGCGGCGCGCGCCCAGCATCTCCAGCGCTGGGTCATTCCCCGCGAGCGCTACCCCGAGGGACGGAAGGGCTACCACCAGTGGCGCACGGCGCTGGCCCGCTACCACGCGGAGCGGGCGGGAGCCATTCTCCTCCAGGTGGGGTACGACGAGGTGTTCGTGGCCCGGGTGCAGTCCATGCTCCGCAAGGAGCGCCTCAAGCTCGATGCCGACGTGCAACTGCTCGAGGACGTGGCGTGCCTCGTGTTCCTCGAGCACTACTTCGAGCCGTTCGCCGCCCGCCACGACGAGGCCAAGACTGTGGACATCCTGCGCAAGACCTGGCGCAAGATGTCCGCCCTGGGCCAGCAGGCCGCCCTGGCCCTGCCCCTGTCCGCAAGCGCCACCGCGCTCGTGCAGCGTGCGCTGGGCGGGTGAGGCGCCGAATCCGCTCGCATCGACGACCGATCTCAAGACGATAGGCCGCACTGCCGCCTCGCAACCGATTGCTGGGCCCACCGGCGCGGTATCGGGTCAGCTTGTTGGAGTCGGGCGGCGGGCGCCGCAGCCTCTCCCCCGCCGCTACCGCGGCGTCCCCACCCCTGCCCCTCCCCACCAAGTGGGGAGGGGTGATGGCATCCCGCGCGGGTGGCCGCTTCAGGGCTTCCTCCCTCTCCGCTCGGAGAGGGAGGGCCGGGGAGGGTGAGGCCGCCTCGTTCCCCGCTGGCATTTCGTGCGCCGATGGCCGATCCTGGCCACGAGGACGCCGCAGGCGGGAGGATCACGCGGGACGACCGCGGGGCGGGCACGATCTCCGGTTTGCCCCACCCGGTTTGCTGCAACCTGCGAATTGTGCCAATACTTGGCGTAATTCCTCCTCTGCGGGTCAGAGGCCGCTGCGCGCGGGAGCGACCCGGCGCCGCCGTGTCGCGCCCCCGCGGGCCATCCGGGAGGCACCGCCATGCAGGAGCACTGTGCCTCGCAGGAGCACCGCGCCGCCATCGTCGTGACAGGCATTGGCGATGCGTGGGTGCAGGACGTCTCGGCGCTGCGCCTGGGGGCGGAGCCGCTGGTGGCCCGGGTGATCGTCGCGCTGGCGCCGCTGGTGGGTGCGATCCTGCTCGTGCCGCTGGCGGGCCGCCGCGCGCCGCGGCTGGCGCCGCCTCTGGGGCGCCGGGTGACCCTCGTGCGGGCCGAGGCCGATCTCGATAGGGCCGGCAGGGCGCTGGCCGAGGCCGCGGCGCACTTGCCCCCGGAGGCCACCACCATCGTCGCCCTGACCGGCGACATGCCCCTGCTCACCCCCGCCTGCATCGACCCGCTGTGCCGCGCGCTGGAGCGGGAGCCCGGCGACGGGGTGGTCTGGGCCGCGCGGGGCGAGGCGGGCTCCGCGCTGCTGGTGGCGATGCGGCGGGCGGCCCTGGTCAAGGCGGCGCCTCGACTGAGGCAGGGCGAGTCGCCGGAGCGGGTGTTCGAGGCACAGCGGTGCGCCTCGGCGAGCCTGGGGGTCGCCGGGAACGGCCATCCCACCGACGCCCTGCTCGCCGTCCGCAACCCCGCCGGGCTGCGGCGCACGCTGGTGACCCTCGGGCTGAGCGATCCGGCCAAGCCGGCCGTCACGTTGGAGGTGTACGGGCAACTGCGGCTGACCACGGGCTGCGCCGCGTTCCCGCTGCACGCCGAGACCGTGGGCGCGGCCCTGGCGGCATTGCGCCGGATCGACCCCGAGGCCGCCCGCGGGCTGGGGGAGGACGGCGCCTGGATCGAGCACTTCCGCTGCGCGATCAACGGTCAACAGATCATCGTCGATCCGGATCACCCGCTGCGCACCGGCGACAGGCTGGTGCTGTTCAGCGCCGCCGTGGGGGGATGATGGGGGGAGCAGGGGATCACGGGATGGCCATGCACGGCTTCCACGGCCGCTACCTGCGGGTGGATCTCACGCGCGGCGTGATGGAGGAGGTGCCGCTCGCGCCCGAGGTGCTGACGCGCTACCTGGGCGGCACAGGGCTGGGGTGCTGGCTGCTGCTCGCCGAGACCCGGGGCGCCTACGATCCGCTCGCGCCCGAGGCCCCGCTGGTGCTGGCCAGCGCGCCGCTGGTGGGGACGGGCCTCAACACCTCGGCCAAGGCCGCGGTGCTGTGCCTTTCGCCGCTCACCGGGCGGCTGAACGACGCCATGATCTCCTCCCACATCGCGCTGGCGCTGCGCGGGCTGCGGGCGGATGCGCTGGTGCTGGTGGGGGCGGCGCCGGAATGGTGCGTGCTGCGGGTCGAGCCCGAGGGCGCGTCGCTCCATCCGGCCGCCGAGTGGCGCGGGCTTAGCGCCGAGGCGACCGAGTCCGCCTTGCGCGCACGCTTCGGGGATGACCACGAGGTGGCCGCCATCGGGCCCGCCGGAGAGAACGGCGTGCCCTTCGCCACGCTGACCCACGCGGGCCGCCACGCCGGCCGGGGGGGCACCGGCACCGTGCTGGGCTCGAAGCGGCTGAAGGCGCTCGCCGTGCGGGGTCGGCCGGAGGTACGGCCGGCCCACCCGGCCCGGTTCGAGGCCATCCGGCGCCGCCTGCAGGCGCGCAGCATGGGGGCGGCGACCGAGAAGTACCGCACCACCGGCACCATCGGAAACCTGCTGGTGTTCAACCGGCTGGAGGTGCTGCCCACCCGCAATTTCCAGGCGACCAGCCACGCGCTGGCCGCCGATCTCTCCGCCGAGACCCTGCTGGCCACGCGCGCCGTCCACCGCTCCACCTGCGCCGACTGCAAGATCGGCTGCGACCGGCGGGTGGAGCTGGAGGGCGGGGGCCAGGTGCGCCTCGAGTACGAGAGCCTGTTCGCGCTCGGCCCGCTGCTGGACCTGCACGATCCGGCCGTGGTGCTGGAGGCCTCGCGCCGCTGCGATGCGCTGGGGCTGGACACGATCAGCACCGGCGGTACGCTCGCCTTCGCCATGGAGTGCGCCGAGCGCGGCCTGGCCCGCTTCGGCGACCTCCGCTTCGGCAACGGCCCCGCCGTGCTCGATGCGGTCGAGCGCATCGCGCGCCGGGAGGGCGAGGGCGCCCTGCTGGCTCTGGGGACGCGGGCGCTCGCGGCCCGCATCGGCCAGGGCAGCGAGGCCTTCGCGGCCCACGTCAAGGGGCTCGAAATGCCGGGCTACCATCCGCGCGGCCTGCAGAGCCTGGGGATCGGCCTGGCGGTCGGCTCCCGCGGCGCCGACCACAACCGCAGCGGGGCCTACGAGCTCGATCTGACCGGCGCCGTAGACCGCTTCCGGGTGGATACCGAGCGCATCCCGCTGCTGATCGAGCGCGAGAACCAAGGCGCGGTGATGGATTCCCTGATCCTGTGCCGGTTCATCCGGCGCGCCGTGCGGGACCTCTATGCGGAGGCGGCGGAGATGCTGACCGCCCTGACGGGCCACCCCTTCACCGCCGAGGAGATCGCCCGCACCGCCGAGGGCATCCAGCGTCTGAAGAAGCGATTCAACCAGCGCCAGGGATGGAGCGAGGCGGAGGACACGCTGCCGGCCCGCTTCTTCCGGGGGCCGGATGGCGCGGCGGACGGCCCGGAGGGTGGCGGGCGGGCAGGGATCGACCGGGAGCGGTTCCGCCAGGCGCGCGCCGAGTACTACCGGCTGCGCGGCTGGGATGCCGAAGGGCGCCTGCCGCCCGAACCCGGCGCAAGCGCGGCGATGCCGCCGGCCGCCCGATCGCAGCCGGCGCAGCGCAGTGTCCCCCTCGGCTGGGGCCGCTGAGACCCGCCCGGGGCAAGGGAACGGCAGGGACACGCACGCGTCGCTGCGGCCGGGGAGTGGGGGTGCACGCTGCGGATGCTGCCGACGCCGGTGGTGGAGCGGGACGGAATCCCTTCGCACGCGCCGGTCTATGTTGACTGTCGATCGGGAAAGTGGGTAGAAAGACTTGGCATGATACCATCTGGGGTGCTTCTGCCGTTCCATCCGAGCCGGGATCACCTGGGGAAGTGATCCGGCGCACCATACCAGGGGGTCGCAATGATCATCGGCAAGATCAGCAAATTGGATGTGGTGTCCCGCACCGCCGTCATCCGCACCGAGGGCGGCGAGGAGTATAGCATCTCCGTGCCCGAGGCCGCCTCGATCGCCGTCTGCGAGCCCTGCACCATGGGCACGAAGGGGGGCGAGCTCGGGGAGCTGGAAGTGGGGTATTGGGTCCGCGCCAGCATCGGCGAGATTTGCAGCGATGGGACGCGCACCTGCACGACGCTGGAAAGCATCAGTTAGTCAGCCTTCAAGCGGCGCGCCCGTGTCCTGGGGAACGGGGGGTAGTTCCCGAGGGGTCGGGCCAGCGGCGACGATCACCGGAGAGACGCCATGGAATCCCAACACCAGAAATATAACGTGCCCAGACGCACCCTGCTGGCCGGCTTGCTGGCCGGGCTGGGCGTCGCGTCGCTCGCGCTGGGTATCGGGAGGGGAGGTCCGCGTCGCGCAGCCGCGGCGCCGGCGGAGGAGGGACCGATCCTCTATCGGCGTACCCCGGAGGTGGAGCGCTACTACCGCACGCTGTACCGGTAGGGGCGGATCGACCTGGCGGAGTTGACCCGTCGTTCGATGGAACCGACCTTCCAGAGGGGGCAAGACCATGAAGCTCAAACGAATCTCCCCGACCCATCGCGGTAGCGTGCGGAGCGTGGCCCCTGCCTTGGGCGGCCTCAACGCCTCGCTGGACCGGCGCGGTTTCCTGCGCGGTGCGGGGCTGGGGCTGGGCGCACTGACCCTGGGGCCTGCGCTGGTGCGGGAGGCGCAGGCCGCCGAGACCCCGGCCGCGGGCGGGGCCGTCGAGCAGGTGAAGACCATCTGCAGCAACTGCGCGGTCGGTTGCGGCGTGATCGCCGAGGTGCAGAACGGCGTCTGGATCTCCCAGGAGCCTTGGTACGAGCACCCGATCAACCAGGGCAGCCTCTGCTCCAAGGGCTCGGCTGCGCGCGAACACGTCATCAGCGAGAAGCGACTGCGCTACCCCATGAAGCTCGAGGGCGGCAAGTGGAAGCGGCTGAGCTGGGATCAGGCCATGGGCGAGATCTCGGCCAAGATGCAGGAGCTGCGCACCAAGCATGGCCCCGATGCACTGATGATCCTGGGCTCGGCGCACCACAGCAACGAGACTGCCTACGCCATCCGCAAGTTCGCGACGTTCTGGGGGTCGAACAACATCGACCACCAGGCGCGCATCTGCCACTCGACGACCGTGGCGGGGCTGGCGAACGTGTGGGGCTACGGGGCCATGACCAACTCGATGAACGACATCAGGAACAGCAAGTGTGTCTTCATCATCGGGGAGAACGTGTGCACCTCGCACCCGATCGCCATGCAGCACATCCTCTATGCCAAGGAGGTCAACCACGCGCCGGTGATCGTGGCCGACCCGCGCTTCACCCAGACAGCAGGGCTCGCCAACCAGCACGTCGCCCTGCGCCAGGGCACCGACGTCGCGCTGATCTATGGCCTGGTCAACGTGATCCTCGAGAACGGCTGGGAAGACAAGAAGATGATCGAGGAGCGCACCTACGGGTTCGATCTCCTCAAGGAGGAGCTGAAGAAGTACGACGTGGCCACCGTGGCCGATGTCACGGGCGTGCCGGAAGCCACGATCCGACAGCTCGCCAAGACCATGGCCGAGAACCGCCCGGGCACGGTGATCTGGGCCATGGGCGGGACGCAGCACAGCAACGGCACCGCCATCGTGCGCAGCTACTGCGTGCTGCAGCTCGTGCTGGGCAACATGGGGCGGCCGGGCGGGGGCACCAACGTGTTCCGCGGCCACGACAACGTCCAGGGCGCCACGGATCTGGGCGTCACCTCCGATTCGCTGCCGGGCTACTACGGGATCGACGAAGGCGCCCACAAGTACTGGGCCAACGTCTGGGGGGTGGAGCTCGACTATCTCAAGTCGCGCTTCAAGGACAAGAAGATGATGGAGTCGCCCGGCTTCACGGTGGCGCGCTGGTACGAGGGCTTCCTGATGGACGCCAAGGAGCTCGGCCAATCGGTCAATCTCCACGGCGTGATCTTCTGGGGTCACTCGACGGGCAGCCAATCCCAGATGGACCGCGTGAAGCGGGGACTGGAAAAGGCCGACTTCGTCGTGACCATCGATCCGTTCGTGCCCAACACCGCCGTGCTGCCGGACCGCCAGGACGGGGTCTACGTCCTTCCGGCGGCCACCACGTACGAGCAGCGGGGCTCGGTCACCAACTCCAACCGCGACGTGCAGTGGCGCAACGAGGTGGTCAAGCCGGTCTTCGAAGCCCGCACCGACCTGGAGATCATGGTCGATTTCGCCAAGCGGCTGGGGTTCGGGGCCGAGTTCGCCAAGAACCGGAACAAGGCCTGGGCGCCCCAGACGCTGGTGGAAGACATTGCAGCCGAATGGAGCCTCGGCATGCGCTCCATCGGCATGATCGGCCAGACGGTGGCCCGCATGAAGCGGCAGCAGGAGTGGGCCCACGTCTTCGACATCCGCACCAAGATCGCCCAGTCCGGGCCGGTCAAGGGCGAGCAATGGGGCCTGCCCTGGCCCTGCTGGACGGACAAGCACCCCGGCAGCCACATCCTCTACCGGATGGACATCCCGGTCGCCCAGGGCGGGTTGGGCTTCCGCGCCCGCTGGGGCAAGGAGGCGCCGGACGGCAAGTCCATGCTCGCCGCCAAAGGCGCGGCTCCGGTCGGCAGCTCCATCAAAGGCGGCTACGATGCGGCGGCGGGGTACGGTACGGACCTCACCGGCAAGCCGATCGCCGAGGCCCTCGCCAAGGGGCTGGCCCCCTTGGGCAACGGCCGGGCGCGCATCAACGCCTGGAACCTCAAGGACGATCCGGTGCCGAAGCACCGCGAGCCGATCCACAGCCCGCGGCCCGACCTGATCGTCAAGTGGCCGACCTACGACGACGTGAAGAACCACTACCGGGTGCCCACGCTCTACAAGAGCCTGCAGAAGGCCGACTGGGCGGCGAAGTATCCCGTGATCCTCAACTCCGGCCGGCAGGTCGAGTTCGAAGGGAACGGCGACAGCGAGCGCAACTGCTGGTGGCTGGTCGAGCTGCAGCCCGAGATGTACGCGGAGATACACCCGCAAATGGCCGCCAAGTATGGCATCAGCCACGGCGACTGGATGTGGATCGAAAGTCCGGAGGATCTGGATGACAAGCCCAGCCGGGTCAAGGTCAAGGCCAGAGTCTCCCGCCGCGTGACACCGAACATGGTGTTCCTCCCGTTCCACTGGGCAGGATCGTTCGAAGGCAAGTCCCTGGCCGCCAAGTTTCCCGAGGGGCATATCCCTTTCGGGGTCGGCGAATCGGCCAACGTCGTCACCAACTACGGCTACGACCGCATCACCCAGATGCAGGAGACCAAGGGTGGGCTGTGTCGTATCGTGAAGGCATGAGGGGGGCACCATGGCCAAGCCATTGATGGTTACCGATCCTTCGGCCGGCGCGGCACCGGCCAAGGCGCAGGCGGCGCGGATGAAGTTCTACGTCGACGTCAAGCGCTGCATCGAATGCGGCGGCTGCGAGGTGGCGTGCAAGAACGAAAACAACGTGCCCATGGGCATTGCCCGCATCCGGGTGGTGACGGTGAACGAGGGCCAGACGGGCGAGACCAACGTGCCGATTCCGTGCATGCACTGCACCAACGCTCCTTGCATCTCGGTGTGCCCGGTGGACGCGCTGTTCACCCGGGCCGACGGGATCGTCCACGTCAACAAGGAGACCTGCATCGGCTGCGGATACTGCGGCTATGCCTGCCCCTTCGGGGTGCCGCAGTATCCTTCCGGCCTGGCGTTCGGCCAGCGCGGGGTGATGGACAAGTGCACGTTCTGCGCGGGTGGGCCTGAAAAGCCGCTGTCGGATCGGGAACGCCTGATGTACGGCTCCAACCGCGTGGCGGAAGGCAAGCTGCCGCTGTGCGCCTCGGTCTGCGCCACCAAGGCCCTGGTGGCCGGCGATGCGGTCGAGGTGGAGAAAGTGGTGCGTCAGCGCGTGGCCACCCGTGGCTACGGAGAATCCAACTGGGGCTGGAGCACGGCCTATCCGACCGGGTGACGCCATGGCGGGGCGGCCCGTGCCGCACGCGCGCCAAATCCCGGCACGCCGCCCAGCTCCGGGGATGTGCGCCGGGCGCCGGGCGGGCCGCTCTCACCCCTGACGGGGCGAGTGGCGGGGACTGGCGCCAGGAGAGGCGACTGCTGCGAACATCGGCGTGCACGACCTGAGCCTGGGGAAGCATCGGCCGGAGGGTGTACGCCGCGAGAGACGTGAGATTCGACCCCTGCAAAGGAGCGGGTCATGACACCCATCATCGTGATGCAATCGAAGTGGAGCGATTACGGATTCGTTCCGCTGTACCTGTTCCTGGGAGGATTGGCGGCCGGTCTGTTCATCGTCGCCGTGTGCGCCGATTTCGCGCAGGCGAAGTCCAAAGGCTATGCAACGGTGGCGAAGCTCGCCGCTTACACCGCCATTCCTGCCTGGGCGCTGGCCGGTCTGTTCATCGCGATCCATCTGGGCAGACCCTGGCGGGGCGTGTTCTTCCCCTGGTATTTTTCCAACTACGGCTCGTGGATGGTGTTTGGGGGCTGGGCGCTTCTCCTCTCCGGACCTTTCATCGTGGTGTACGCGGCGCTTTGGTACTTCGGAATCTACCCGAAAGTGCGCCGCGTGATCGGGATCATCGGAATACCATTCGCGATCTGGTTCGCGATCAATACCGCCATGCTGCTGAGCGGGTCGCAAACGGTGCCCTTCTGGCCCCGGTCCGTCCTGCCGGTACTATTCGTCAACTCCGGCGTCCTCACCGGCGTAGCTGTCGCAGGGCTGCTGTTGCTCCTGACTTACCGCTATCTCCCGGCCGTCGCGGAGCTCAAGCAGAGCATGGGCCAGATCATTCTGGCCGGCACCGTTGCGGTGCTCGTGTTCGAGCTGATCGAGATTCTCATCCTGGCGTTCTTCCTGAACTATCTCTCGGCGCTTGCGGCGACGCCCTCGAGAATGGGCGTCAACATGAGCGCGGTGGTGTTCGATTACCTGGTGCGCGGCCCGTTGGCGGTATGGTTCTGGGTGGGGCTGGTCGGCGCGGGTATTCTGATCCCGCTGGTATTGGGCGTGGTGGAGCTGATCGTGCGCCGTTGGGAGGAACAGCTTGCCGGCGTCAAGTTCGCGCTGCTGATCGTCGGGGGGCTGCTGCTGCGCTTCATCATCGTGTGGGGCGGCGAGGTCAAGCCCATCATGCCACCGCTCTCCGGTCTGCTTAACCCGGCCCTCTTCGGATAGGGCCGGGCCGCCGCTCATCCGCCCCGGGCCGCCGGACTGGCGCATCCCGACCTCCCGCCCGGCACCGGGGGGGCAGGCCGAGGGGTCGGGATGCGCCGGCGCCCGGGAGCACGCCCGAAAACGCGAGCGTCCATGAGGGTCACGGCACGGGGGGCTGGGGTGGCGGTGCTTTGGCTGCTGGTCGCACCCGCCAAGCTGCCCGCCGAATCCACCTCTGCACCCTCCTCCGCCCCCCCGACCTCCGCCAGCCCGTTTTCCGCCGCTGGGCCCATGGCCGCGTCGGGAGCGCATGGCGTGCCCGCCGCCATGGAGGTGGCGGCGGGGCCCTGGGAGGTCGGCGGCTTCCCGCACCATGTCGTCGGCGCCGACTTCAATCGCGATGGTCATCTGGATCTGGCGATCCCGAACGCCTCCTCGCGGCAGGTCACGGTGCTGCTCGGTGACGGCCGGGGCGGGTTTCTTTCCATCCGCCGGTATCCCACGGCGATCGGACCCAACTGGATCGACGTCGCCGACGTCGATGGCGATGGACGGCCGGACCTGGTGGTCACCAACACGGGCTCCGACAGCCTCAGCCTCTACCACGGCGATGGCCAGGGCGGCTTCTCGGGTCGCCGCGACATCGCGGGCGTCCGTGCCGCCACCTCCGCCGTCGCGCTCGATTTCGACCACGACGGCCGGCCCGACCTGGCGGCGCTGGAGACCCTCGAACGTCGCATCGTCCTGCTGCGGAACGGCGGGAACGGCACGTTCGTCCGGGCGGGCACCCTGGCCGTCGGCGAGGCCCCGCATATCCTGGAACAGGTCGATCTGAACGGGGATCGTCTGCCGGACCTGGTGGTGGGCAGCCTGATCGAAAACCGGCTGCACGTGTACCTGGGCAAGCGCGACGGCACCTTCGAGCCCGTCCGGACCATCGGGGTGGGGCGCCAGCCGCACTACCGGGCCTACGGCGACTGGAACGGCGACGGGCGCCTCGATCTGGCGGTCATCGTGGCGGGCGAGGGGGCGGTGGAAATCCTCCGGGGCGATGGCCAGGGCGGCTGGGTTCCGGGGCCCCGCTACCCGCTGGGCACCAATCCGCACGGGCTGGTGGCGGGCGACTTCAACGGCGACGGCATCCCGGATCTGGCCGCTTCCACCCGCACCTCCCGCACGCTCACCGTGCTGCTGGGCGACGGGCGCGGCGGATTCCGGGCTCTGCCGCCCGAAACCACCGGCCACGACATCATCACCCTGTACCAAGCGGATCTCGACCACGATGGCCGGCCCGAGCTGGTGCTGATCTCCGCCAGCGCAAACGCCGTGCTCACCGGCAAGGGCAGGGGAGACGGCACCTTCGACATCCGGTATGATACGCCCTAGCTTCGCCCGCAGGGCTCTCTTGCACCGCCCACCACGGCGACGACACCTATGGCCAGGAACCCGGGCTTGCAACCGCGCTGGGGGGTGTTCCTCTGCACCTGCCGGGGTACGCTCCCGGTCGAGCCGGGGCTGGCCGGGTCCGAGGCGACGCTGGTGCGCGTGGCCGAGGGGCCGGAGGCCCTGCCGGCGTTCGCCGCGGATGCGGCGACCCGCAGGATCGAGCGCGTGCTGCTCTGCTGCTGCAGCCTCCCCGGGGACGCCGGCGGCGACCTGACCGCGACCGTGGCCCTGCCGCCGGCGTGCGAGCTGGACCTGCGCGCGCTCAGCTATCGGGTGCATCCCGATCCCGCGGCGGCAAGCGCCAAGGCGCGGCGCCTGATCGCGGCCGCCCAGCGGGCTGCCGAGGCCGGCGTCGTCCCGCCGGAGAATCACCTGGCGGTGGACGATCGGGTGCTGCTGCACAGCGAGGGTGCCGGCGGACTCGCGCTGGCGGCGCAGCTGGCCGGCTCCTCCCGGCTGACCCTCCTGCTCGATGAGGTTCCGGGGGACGCGGTGCTGCCTCCGGCCGCCGAGGTCGAGCGGGGTCACCTGGAACGCGTCGAGGGGCGGCTGGGGGCCTTCCACGCCACCTGGCGCAAGGCCAGCTCCGCAACGGGCTCCGCGCCGGTGCCGGTTGCTGCGCCGGATGGCCCAGCGCGCACACTGGAGGCGGACCAGGTCGTCACGGTGACCGCCGCCCCCTCCCCGCTCAAGCGCCGCACAGGGCTGCACCTGCTCTCGGAGGCGGAGGCGTCCCGTGCGGATGCCGCCGACCGGGTGCGCGATCTGATCGGCGCATTCTCGAAGCCGGAGCACGTCGCGTACACGGAATCCATCTGCGCGGGCGGGGCGGCCGGACACGAGGCGTGCGGGCTCTGCATCCATTACTGCCCCTATGGCGCCGTGGCGCGGCAGGAGGATAACCCGCTGCGCATCCGCGTGGATCACCTGACCTGCGAGGGGTGCGGGGCCTGCGTGGCGGCGTGCCCCACCTCGGCGCTCCAGTTCACCGGGCCGACCCGGCCGGGGCTGGCCGGCCAACTGGGCGCGCTCTTGGCCAACCGCGGGGCCGCGGGCGAGAGCGGCCCGCCACTCACCGTGTTCCACTGCGGGGAGCAGGGGCGCCGCGTGCTGGAACGGGCGGCCGCCGAGGGGAGCGCCTACCCTGCCGCCGTGCTTCCGGTCGAGGTGCCGTGCCTGCGGTTCGTCTCGGAGGCGGAGCTGCTCGGGGCGTTCCGGCTGGGGAGCGCGGGCGTGGCCCTGCTCGGCTGCGAGGCGTGTCCCCATGGCGAGCGCGAGCTGCTGCTGGGCAAGCTCCGCCTGACCGGCGCCATCCTGGATGCCTTCGGGCTGGGCGCAGGCCGGCAGCGCCTGGTGACCGCGGCCAGCGGGGAGGAACGGGGTGCCCTGGACGCGCTGCGCGGGCTCGCCGATGGGCTCGCGCCCGCGCCGGTGCGCTACGACGGCCGCTGGTTCAGCCCGGCCTCCAGCCGGGAGAGCGTGGCCGAATCGATCCGGGCGCTGATCGCGGCCACGGGACGCGAGCCCGGCGGGGTGCGCATCGAGCGGGGGCAGCCCTATGCCTTTGCGGAGGTCGAGGAGCAGGGCTGCACGCTCTGCCGCTCCTGCGTCAACGTCTGCCCCACCCACGCCTTCGTGTTCGACACCGGCACACAGAGCCTGACCTTCAGCCACCTGACCTGCATCGGCTGTGGCCTGTGCGAGCAGGTCTGCCCGGAGCGGGTCATCACCCTGCGCCAGGAGCTCTACCTCGAACGCGCGGCCCTCGAACCGCAGACGGTCGCGCAGGACGAGAGCGTGGCCTGCGCCCGGTGCGGCAAGCCGTTCGGCAACCGGCGCTCCCTCGAGCGCGTCGAGGCGACCCTGTTCGCGGGGGGTGCCGGGCCTGAGGCGTTCAGGGGCGACCGGCGGCGCCTGCTGCGGATGTGCCCCGACTGCCGCGCGGCGGCGGCCATGCTCGAGGTGGGCACGGGCTGGAGGCCCTGACGGCGCCATGAGACCACTGCGCTGGCGACCACAGCGCCGGGGGTTTCTCCCGAAAGGCTCGCCATGAGCGAAACCAGGAAAGGACGGGGTCGCGACCGCAAGCGCGGCGGCGGCGGCCGCCATCGCGAGTCGCAGTTCATGGACGCCGCCCTTGACGCGTTCGTACGCCAGGTTGCCCTCGACAAGTGGCGGCAGTATGAAGGACTGGTCGCAGGGGGCGCGCGCACACCCGCGGCGGCGCTGGCGGAGCTCGGCGAGTTCCCCGAGCGCGGGCTCTACGACGGCCTCTGGCGCGCCCACTGGAGACAGCACGTGCTCCCGCCCGATCCGCCGGGCGCGCCCCATCCGTTCGGCCGCATGGAAGCGGCCGTGCGCGCCGCGCTGCGGGAGGAAAGCGACCAGCGCCGCGCCCGCAACGACCTCCCCATCGAGGACACCCCCGACTACAAGGCGTTCGTGGCGGCGGCGCTCGAGCAGTTGTTCGAAGAGGCCGCGGGCGAAATCGAACACATGGAGTGAGCGGCGATGCTCGACGATGCGGAACTGACGCGGGCCCGGCTGGAGCACTACCGCCTGCTGGCGGGGCTGCTCGCCCGCGAGCCCTCGGCCGGGCAGATCGGGCAGCTCCGGCAGGGCATCGCCGACCGGGTGCGGAGCGGCGCCCTGGTGCATCCGCTGATGGGCGAGGGCTGGCGCGAATTGCAGGCGGCCCTCGCAGCCGGCCCCGACGATGCCCCGGCCGAGGAGTTCTTCCGGCTGTTCCTCGACCCGTTCCACCCGGCGGTGCAGCCGTACGAGTCGTACTATCTCACCGGGCACCTGTTCCGCGCGCCGCTGGTGCAGGTGCGGCGGTTCCTCGCCCGGATCGGCCTCGCCCGTGACGAGGCGGCCTCCGCGGAGCCGGAGGACCATCTCGCCTTCGAGCTGGACGTAATGCGCTGGCTGGTCGAGCGCCAGGCCGAGGCCCTGGGCACCCAGGCCGAGGCCCGCTGGCTGGCCCTGCAGGTCGAATTCGTCGGCCAGCATCTGCTGGTGTGGGTGCCCACCTGCTGTCAGGACGTCGAGGGGGCCGAGGGCGCCGCCTTCTACCGGGGCGTGGCCCTGCTCCTGCGCGGCTATCTCGATACGGAGCGGGAGCTGCTCCAGGCCCAGGGGCTCGGCCAGGTCAAATCCCTCGAGGCTGCCCGGCGCGAGGTGCACGACGTCGGCTGGCGCGGCCCCACCTTCGATCCGGGGGGCGGCGGCGCGCCCTGACCGACCGCGTGCCGTGCCGCTCCCCGCAGCGTCGGGTCGGCCGCAGGCGCCCGCCGTGGGAGCCGCCGCCGAACGCACGCCTTCGCACCCACTGGCGATCATGAGGAGACGGAACGATGAACTTCGGAAAACTCGGCGTGTGGTGCTCGACCCACACCTTCAGCCGGGCGCAGTTGCTCGACCTAGCGCAGCGCACGGAGCGGCTGGGATACTCGGTGCTCTGGTACCCGGAGGGGCGGGGCTATGAATCCTTCGCGCTGGGCAGCTTCCTGCTCGAACGAACCGACACGCTGATCCTCGCCACCGGGATCGCCAACATCTACGGCCGCGACCCCACCACCATGAAGCAGGGCCAGCACAGCCTCGCCAAGCTTTCCGGGGGCAGGTTCCTGCTGGGGCTGGGCGTCTCGCACGCGCCCACGGTCGAGACCCTGCGCGGCCACCGCTACGGCAAGCCCGTCGCCACCATGCGCGCCTATCTCGACGGCATGGAGCGCGCCGCGGCCGTGGCCCCGCAGGTGGATCAGCCGCCCCCGATCGTGCTGGCGGCGCTCGGCCCCCGCATGACCCGGCTGGCGGCGGAGCGTACGGCCGGCATCCATCCCTACAACATCACCCCCGAGCACACCGCCTGGGCGCGGAAGATCGTCGGCCCCAAAGCCTGGATCTGCGCCGAACAGAAAGTGCTGCTGGTCCAGGAGCCGAAGCAGGCCCGCGCGGTGGCGCGGGACGCACTGGGCCACTACATGCTGCTGCCCAACTACCGCAACAACTGGCTCCGGCTCGGCTTCCGCGAGGACGAGCTGGCGAACGGCGGCAGCGACCGGTTTCTCGACGCCATGGTGGCCTGGGGCGACGTGGCGGCGGTCAAGCGGCGCATCCAGGCCCACCTGGATGCCGGGGCGAACCACGTCTGCATCCAGACCCTGCATCCGGCCGGCTCGCGCCTGCCGGACCTGGACGCGCTGGCAGCGCTCGCGCCGAAGGCGTGAGCCTGCCCGTGGTGGGCGCGTGCGCGCGTCTCCACCCCGGCCTGCGGCCATACTGCCCGTGCCGACGCCACGTCGATCGCGCGGCTGCGCTGCCAGAAACCACCCTGTTGCGGAGACACGCAAATGGACGCCAACGAACTGCGCGCGCTGCAGGCCCCGCTCAAGGCCCGCTACAAGGAACAGCCCCGGGCCGCCCTCGTCACGCTGCGCGCCCGGGGCGCGCTGGATGACCAGGCGCTCACCTGCAAGGTGGAAACCGGGCGGGCCGTGGTGGAGGCCGGGCTCCACCCGGCCACCGGCGGCACCGGGCTCCAGGCCTGCTCGGGAGACATGCTGCTCGAGGCGCTGGTGGCCTGCGCCGGAGTGACGCTGCGGGCCGTGGCGACCGCCCTCGAGCTTCCTCTCGCCGGCGGAACGGTCACCGCCGAGGGCGATCTCGACTTCCGCGGCACCCTCGGCACGGCCAAGGACGCGCCCGTCGGGTTCCGGGAGATCCGCCTCCGCTTCGACCTCCAGGGCGACGTGCCCCCGGAGAAGCTGGAAGTGCTCCAGCGGCTCACCGAGCGCTACTGCGTCGTGTACCAGACCCTGCGCAGCGCCCCGCCGATCGCGGTGGCCCTGAGCGCGGCCCCGTAGCCTCGCGCGCCCCTGGCCCCCGCGCCGTGGAGAGGCCAGGATCGCGGCAGCGGGGCGGTACGTGGCGCCGCTGAAGCCTCGCACCCGCCCCGCGTCGTCGGGTCGGCCGCTTGCGCGCGGGCCGGCTTCCGGGGCAGGATGCGGGGCGCCGCCCGGGGGAGGGCGCGCTCGACCGAGGAACGCCATGCTCCGCAGCCGAACCCTTCCGCCGCCGCCCGTCGCCGATATCGGCAACCGGCGCCTGGTGGCGCTGACCCTGGTCACGCTCGCGGCCGTGGCCGCCTATGCACTCCTGCATCCGCTGCTGCCGCATGGCTGGCGCACGCCGGGCACGCCGCTGCTCTATCTGACCGGCGTGGCGGGGGCGCTGCTGCTGCTGGTGCCGGCGGCCTTCTCCTGGGCCAAGCGCACGGGCCGGGGCGGCTCGCCCCGGCGCTGGTTCCTGGCCCATATCGGCACCGGCTTCCTCGGCGTCGTGCTGGTGGCCGTGCACGGGGCGGGGCGGCTCGGCCGGCCGCCGGCTCTGCTCTACCTCGCGCTGCTGGGGCTGATCGCGGTGGGGGTGTGGGCGCGGGTGCGCATCGCCCGCGGCATGTCGGCCACGTTCGGCTCGCGCCACCCCGCCTTCTTCACCCCGCGCAGCGCCGCCACCGAGCGCCTGCGCGCGCTGCTCGACGAGAAGCGCCGCCTGCTGGCGCGGCTCGACCTCGGGGCGCGAGAGGCGACCTTCTCGCCCACGCTCGGCCACTGGCTGCGCCGGCCCCGGCTGTCGTTCGCCTACGCGCGGCTCGCGCGCGAGGAAAGCCGCCTGATCGGCACGCGGCAGGCCGCGCCGCTGGCGGAGGCGTGGTGGCGCCGGCTGCACCTCGCGTTGGGGGTGGTGTTCTTCGCCGGGCTGATCGCCCACGTGGTGACGGTCACCTTCTTCGCCGGATACGTCGCCGCCGGCCGGGCCATCTCCTGGTGGCACCTCGCCGAGTGGTGAGCCCGGCGTCCGCACCCCACCCTGCCGAGAAGCCGCCATGGGCCGCCTCGCGCTGATGATCGACCTGGAGCGCTGCACCGGCTGCAAGAGCTGCGAGGTGGCTTGCAAGCAGGAGCACGGTCTCGGACCCGGCGCCTACCGCAACCGGGTGGTCTGGCTGGGCGAGCCGGGCCGGCCCGGCCTCGACTTCCTGACCGTGACCTGCCAGCAGTGCGAGCGACCGGCCTGCCTGCGCGCCTGCCCGGTCAACCCCAAGGCCATTGCCAAGGACGAGGCCACCGGCGTGGTGCGGGTGGCGGAGAGCCGCTGCACGGGCTGCGGCGAGTGCGTGCTGGCCTGCCCCTATGGCGCGATGGGCTACGACCCCGCCCTGCACCGCGCCGTCAAGTGCGACCTGTGCGCCGACCGTCGCGCTGCGGGGCGGGGGCCGGCCTGCGCGGCCGTCTGCCCGGGGCGCGCCATCCGCTTCGGTGAGCGCGACCCGCTGCTGGCCGAGGCACGGGCGGAGGGGCGCCGGCCGGTCGAGCACGACCCGTTCCTGCTCGATCCGGCGACGGTGTATCTCGATCGTCTCGCCCGCGGCGCCGGCCCGGCCGCGGCAACGCCGGTGCCGCTCGCGCCGCCGGAGCGGCGTGCTCCGGCCGTCTCGGATGGGGCGCTGGGACGGGCGCCCTTCGCGGCGCAGGCGGTGCGTCCGCCCTACCAGGTTGCGCGCGAGGCGCGGCAGCCGGACCGCATCCTGCCCGGCGGCTGCACCTTCTGCTTCAACTGCTGCACGACGATGGTGCACCTGCAGGGCGACCGGGTGGTGCAGATCACCGGCAACGAGGACGACCCCGTGCTGGGCGGCCGCGTCTGCCCGAAATCCCAGCTCGGCGTGCAACTGCATGGGAATCCCCACCGCCTGACCACGCCGCTCAAGCGCGTCGGGAAGCGCGGCGCCGGCCGCTTCGAGCCCATCTCCTGGGAGCAGGCGCTCGGGGAGATCGCGGAGCGCCTGGGCGCCGTGCGCGAGACCTGGGGTCCCGAGGCGCTCGGCATCTTCGCCGGCACGCGCACGGGCGTCATCACCAAGCAGGGCTACATCCGGCTGTTCGGCCAGCTCTGGGGCACGCCCAACGTCGAGGGCACCGACCCCTTCTGCGCCACGGGCAAGACCATCGCCTACGAGCTGGTGCAGGGGCGGGTGGGGAGCGGTAACAGCTACACGCCGGGCGACCTGGGCAGCGCGGCGCTCTACCTGTTCATCGGCGACAACCAGGCCGAGACCCGCCCAGTCTACTTCGGCATGATCAACGACTGGCGCCTGCGCAACGGCGCGCGCATGGTGGTGGTGGACCCGCGCAGGACGGTCACCGCCGGCAAGGCCGACCGCTGGCTGCCGATCCGCCCCGGCACCGACCTGGCGCTGGGGCTGGCCATGCTCCACCACATCTTCGCCCAGGGGTTGCACGACGAGCCGTTCTGCCGCGCCAACGTGCTGGGCTGGGAGCGCTGGCGGGCGTTCATCGCGGAGCGCGGCTACACGCCCGAGTGGGCGGCGCCCATCACGGACCTCCCGGCGGCGGAGATGCGCGCCCTGGCGGAGGAGGTGGCCCGGGCCGAGGGTTGCGTGATCTTCGCCAGCCGCGGCATCAACCAGCACACCAACGCGGTGCAGACCAACCGCGTGCTGATGGCCCTCGCGGCCGTGACGGGGAACTGGGGCCGGCGCGGGGGCGCCTTCTTCAACATGACCGCCGGGCTGCCCATCGCCCCCGACGCGCCGCCGGAGCGGCAGCGCACCCCGCAGCAGCCCAAGGTGCGCCGCAACCCGACCGGCTGGACGGAGGCCATGCTGCACGGCCGCCCTTACCCGCTCAAGGCGCTGATCGCCTGCAACAACCCCATGTCCAACTGGCCCGGCCAGGCGGAAGCGCGCCGGGCTTTCGCGGCGCTGGAGCTGCTGGTGCACATCGAGCTGTTCCCCAACGAGACCTCGGCCCATGCCGACTACGTGCTGCCGGCGGCCACGGGGATCGAGCAGGGCGATATCGGCCGCTCCAACGACGATCGCCGCGTGGTGTGGGTGGACAAGATGATCGAGCCGCCCGGCGAGGCCCGCGGCGACGCCTGGATCTGGGTCGAGCTGGCCCGCCGCTTCGGCTTCGAGGATGTGTTGCCGGAGCGCTACAAGGATCCCGCCGTGTTCTGGGACGAGGTGCTCACCCGGAACCCGCAACTGCGCGGCTGCACGCAGCGCCGCCTGCACAGCGTGCCCTACCGCTGGGTGCGCATCCCGGTCGCAGCGGAGGACGCCCCTGAGCAGGAGACGCTCTATCTCGAAGGCACCACGGCCTTCGGGGCCGGCCCCGGCCGGCGCTTCCCCACCCCGAGCGGCAAGCTCGAGTTCTGGAGCGAGGCGCAGGAGGCCATGTTCCGGGCGGTCGGGCTTTCCGCGCTGCCCGAGTTCTACAGCGAGCGCGAGCAGCTCGTGGACCTGCCCCACGTGGCGTTCACGGAGGACGACGCGGCCCAGGGCACGCTCTCGCCGTTCCACAAGACGCCCACGGCCAGCTCACCTGCCCGCCTCGTGGCCGCGGCTCCGGACGGGCCCGGCGCGAAGCTGCGCGCCCGGGGCTACGACCTGGAGCTGGTGACCGGGCGCCCGCCCGCCCCCCACTTCCACTCGTGGACCCACTACCTCTGGCAGGCGCAGGAGATGTGGCCCGACCTGTATGCGCAGATCCACCCCGACCGCGCCCGGGCGCTCGGCATCGCCGATGGCGACCTCGTCCGCGTCGCGACGGCCCATGGTGCCATCGAGGCGCGCGCCTGGCTCAACGCCGGCCTGCGCCCGACCACGGTGTTCGTCCCGATCGGCTGGGGCGAGCGCCAGCCCTACCACCCCTGGCGCAGCGTCAACTTCCTCACGGACAAGACGCAGCGCGACCCGGTCTCGGATCAGACCAACCTCAAGACGCTGCTCTGCCGGGTATCGCGGGCGTGAAGGGGGGCGCAAGCACGGGACCTGCGGACGCGCCGACGCCGCCTGTTCGCTCTCGAAGACAACGGGGAACGAAACGCCGCGTCGCCGACGCGAGGAGCGAAGCGCCGCACAGGCCTCTGCGTGCGGGCGAACTCTACCGCATCATGTGACCCGGACCGAAGCCGAGCGGGATGTTCAGCGCGACATAGGGGCCGAAGGCGTTGGTCACGACCGAATCCGTGTTCTTGATCTCGTCGCGGCGGGCGCCGAGCTCGAAGAACCGGCCGATGCGCACGAAGGCGAAGTAGCTGTTGTAGTCGATGTTGCCCGACGTGCGCGAATCGACGGTATTGGTCGTCACGTCGGTGATCTCCTGCGACCACTTGTTGTCGAAGCTCTGGGTTGCCTTCACGCCCAGCGCGAGGTTGCGGATCGGCAGCATGATCCCGACGCCATAGAATCCGCCGGTGGTGCGGAAGTCGATGCGCTTCTTCACACCCGAGACCAACACGCGGTCGGAAAAGTCGATGGCCCCGTAGCCGAGCTCCACGAACAGGGTCCAGAACAGGCCGATGCGCGCGCCTCCGAACACGTTGGACCCCGAAAGGAGCTCGTCGCTGTCCCTGACCTCGATGTTGGACGATCCCGTGCCAAGGAACACCGCATCGCTATCGGCCGCTTCGTAGGCCGATGCCAGGCCGGGGATCGCCGACACCAATCCCGCCAGGAGAAGTGCCGCCGCCCGTATCCCGCCGACTCGTGTGCCCATGGGCCGCTCCGGTTTAGAGGATGCCGACGACCCGGTTTCCCACCAGCGACCCCGGACCGCGCCGCCACACGCTCTCTGGGTCCGCTATCGGCCCGGGCGGCGAAAACTTGAGCGGGCGCACCGCGCGGCAGACCCCGACCGTTGCGCGGGCCGCCCTCGCCGGTTCAGCGCGACCCGGGCCGTTTGGCGAACTTGTTGATGACGGTGACGGTGGATTCGCCGTCGGCCGGGTTGATGAGCTTCACCGCGAGGGAGATGCGGTTCTTCTCGTTGAGCCGGTTCCACAACATGTTGCCGAGCTCACCGGTCTCCCCCGCCAGCGGGAGCAGCAGCGGCTCCCCCTGGAAGGGTGGCAGCGGCGTGCCGTTGCCCCGGTACGTCGTGATGCACACTCCGAAGCCCGGCGGCGGCTCCTCGTATTCGTAGAAGAAGCGCGTGGAGCGCGCCGTGTCGAAGCGATCCGCCCGGATGATCGCCAGAAAGGCGCGCACGCGCCCCGGCTCCACCTGGAAGGCGCCCGCGATGCGCGGCGTCCAGTTGGGTTCGTCGGGCTCGTGCGTGCACTCCCGCAGCCCTTCCTGGTACGTGCCGCCGGATTCGATCGCCTCGACCATGATATCGGTCTGGTCGCCGTTGGAGACGAAGTACTGGCCCGGCAGCTCGCGCATGGCCGTGTAGATCACCAGGCGCGGATGCTCCACCTTGGCGAGGTCGATCGGCTCGGTGCGCACCAGCCCTCCGCGCGCCACGATCACGCGGTTGCGGCTGTTCTCGCTCCGCCCCATGATCCAGTACACCTGCACCAGCCGCTCGCCATCGGCGGAGCGCCCCAGGATGATGCCGCGCCCGGGGTAGGGATTTTCCGAGAGCCGCCGCAGGTTTTCGGCCGCCTCGCGGCGTATGTTTTCGAGTGTCGTCTGCACGGGCACGCCATCAAGTCGCGCCGAGCGGGCCCCCGGCCGGGCTCATCCCCGGCTCCCGCCGCCAGGCTGCGGTTCATGTCATCGTGGCTGGTAAACGCCGAATCTTCCGCTTTCCGTCACGGCTGCGCCGCGACCGGCCCGAGGTTCGTCGTCCGGTCAGGCGAGGTCGAACAGGGGTGCGTCCACGTCATCGGGCGGTTTCAGTCCGAGCAGGATGTAGTGGGTGGCCATCACGTTGGCCAGGGTGTTGGGCTTGCCATCGTCGAGGGGCCGCAACCGGTAGTCTCCCGCTCCCCGGTAGAGCGGATCGAACAGCACCACCGGCACGGGGTTGAGCGAGTGGCGCGTGCTCGGCTCGCGCCGGCCGGTCTTGGGATTGAGCGCGATCATCTCCTCGGCGTTTCCGTGATCGGCGGTCACCAGCGCCAGCCCGCCCACCTCGCGCAGGGCGTTGACGATGCCCGCCAGGGCGCGATCCACCGCCTCCGTGGCCTTGATGGCGGCGACCAGGTCGCCCGTGTGGCCCACCATGTCGGTGTTGGCGAAGTTGATCAGCCCGAACCGGTAGCGCTTGCTGCGGATGAAGGCCTCCGCCTTCTGCCCGATCTCCCGCGCCCGCATGGCGGGGGCCTTCGCGAAGGAATCCACCCGCTCCGAGGGAATCAGCTCGTAGGTCTCGCGGGAGGGGTCCAGGGGCTCGCGGTAGCCGCCGTTGAAGAAGAAGGTGACGTGGGCGTACTTCTGCGTCTCGGCCAGCCGGAACTGGTGCATGCCCAGCTCGAGGATGCGCCGCCCGAAGGGCCGCTCCACCCCGGCCGTCTCGACCAGCGTCTCGGGCGGCAGGTTCGTGTCCTCGTCGTACTTCATCATGCCGGCATAGCGCACGCGCGGGCGCGGGCTGCGGTCGAAGCCGGCGAAATCGTCCTCGACCATGGCCCGGGAGAACTCGATCGCCCGGTCGCCGCGGAAGTTCATGAACACGACCGAGTGGCCGTCCTGGATCGGCCCCACCGGCCGGCCTGCGCGTACCACCACGAAGGGCGGCAGATCCTGATCCACCATGTCGGGCGCTCGCTCCCGCGCGGCGCGGATGGCCGCCGAGGCCGAAGCCACCGGCTCGCCTTCGCGCCCGTGCACGTGCACCGCCCAGCCGCGCCGCACCTTCTCCCAGTTCTGGTCGCGATCCATGGTGATCACCTCGCGACCTCCGCCGCTGGCGATGGCGTAGTCGCGTCCCGGCCGCTCGCGGGAGAGCGCGGCCAGCTTGGCCTCGAGCGGCTCCACGTAATCCAGCGCCGACTGGTAGGGCACGTCGCGCCCGTCGAGCAGGGCGTGCACATACAGCCGCCGGACGCCCCGCGCGGCGGCGTGGTCGATGATCCGCTCGAAGTGGGTGATGTGGCTGTGGACGTTGCCGTCCGAGAGCAGCCCGATCAGGTGCAGCGGCACGTTGCGCTGCACGCAGTTGTCGATCAGCGTGCGCAGCACCTCGCTCTCGAAGAACGCGCCGCTCGCCAGCAGTCTGCCGATGCGCGTGGGGCCCTGCGCCATGATCCGCCCGGCCCCCATCGTCATGTGGCCCACCTCCGACCCGCCGATGTCCTTGGGCGCGGGCAGGCCGACATACAGCCCATGGGTATAGATCGCCGAGTGCGCGCTGCCCGCCAGCAGCGCATCCATGGTGGGCTTGCGGGCGTGGTGGATGGCGTCGCCCTCGTCGTGGGCGCCGATGCCCCAGCCATCGAGCACGATCATGATCAGCGGCCCGCGACCCCTGAACCGCTCGGCCAGCGACGTTACGTTCATCACCCGCACCCCCGCTCTGGCCAAACCGCCGGAAATCACGGCGCGGCATCGTGTCCTGTGAGCCAACCGTCATCCTACGCAACGCGCACCCCGCTGGCAAGGCGCGCCCCGACGATTTCCGATCCCCTGCTCACCGCGGAGCCGCCGGGGGTGAGGCTTCCCGGGGGGCGAGCCCGGAACGCCGGCGCGAGGGCGGGTCGCGGCCGGCTGCGTCCCCCGTGCCCACCCGGCACCGGCAGGGCGGGACCCCCCCCTCGGGCCGGACGGCCCCGTTGATTTTACGGCCGACCTGGGGTCGATTGGGGCTGCCGAACACCCACGGACGGAGGCGACCCTTCGCCCGTTGACGCGCACATCGACAAGGATCGCCTCTCATGACTGAACGCGACACGGCGCGCTTCCAGTTCACGGGGGTCGTCGAAGGGTTCTATGGCCCCCTCTGGGCACCCGCGGCACGCCTGCGCTTCATCGACGACCTGCGGCGCTTCGGGCTCGATGCGTATCTCTATGCGCCCAAGCACGATCCCCTGCTGGCCAAGGCGCTGCTGGAGCCGCTCTTGGGGGCCGACGCGGAGCGCCTGCGCGACCTGGCCCACGCCTGCGCGGCGCGGGGCATCCGGCTGCTGGCCGGGCTCCACCTCGAACAGCCCTTCGACCCCACGCGCGACGCGCACCTGGAGGCGGTCGCCGGGAAATGCCGCGCCCTGGCGGGCCTGGGGCTTGGCGGCTGCGCGATCCTGTTCGACGACGTGCCGACCAGCGCCGTCGCGCCGGGCGGCACGCGCTTCGGCGGCTCGCTGGCGCGCGCCCAGGCCCACGCGGTGACCGAGATCCGCCGGCGGGTGGAACCCGCGCCCGGGGGGCTGCTGTGGTGGGTCTGCCCCAGCCTGTACTCGCTCGATCCCATGGTCGCGCGGCAGTGGGGGCCGTTCGAGCCGGGCTACCTGGCCACCCTGCATGCGGGGCTCCCGCCCGACGTGGCCTGGTTCTGGACCGGCCCAAGCGTGTGCTCGCAGACGATCACGCTGGCCGACCTCGCCGCGTGGCGGGGCCAGGGCACGACGGCAGCGGAGCGGCCGCTGCTGCTCTGGGACAACTACCCCGTCAACGACGCCGCCATGGTGAACGACTTGCACCTGGGGCCGCTCTCCGGTCGGGCCGCCGACCTGCCCCGCGCCATCCGCGGCTACCTGCTCAACCCGATGCTCCAGCCCGCCCTGGGAGCGATCCCGGCCGCGACCTGCCTCCAGTACGCCGCCGACCCCGCCGGCTACCGCCCGCGCGAGGCGTGGCGGCGCGCGCTGGAGGCGCTGCTCCCGCCGGACGCCCGGGTGCCCTTCGCCGCGCTGGAGGCGCTCACCCGCCGCTCCTGCCTGGCCCCGCCCGCCGAGCCGCTGGCCCCGGCCCCGGTCGAGGGGCTGATCGCCCGGCTGGCAGCCGCCTGGCAGGGCGCACAGGGGGAAGGCTCCCTCCCCGCGTCATTGGTGCGCGAGTATGCGGACCTGCTCGCGACCCTGGACGCCACCCTGCCCCCCGAGATGTTCTGCGAGGCCGAGCCCTGGCTGCTGCGCCTGCGCCAGGCTCGCGCCCTGTTCGGTTCCTACGTGGCCGAAGGCGACCTGCGGGCGCGCGAGCCCCTGCTGGTCGCCTGGCATGCGGAACACCCGCGCGTGCTCGAACCGTGGTTCAAGCCGTAAGGGGCGCTTCGCGCGGCCTCACCCCCGACCCCTCTCCATTCACATGGAGAGGGGCGATCGCTCGCGGCCGTGCGGGCGGCCCGGATGCGCGGTGGTGCTTCCGGTGGCGCGCCCCCTCCCTGTCCATTCACATGGAGACGGAACCGGCGGGCATAGGCGTTAACCTATGACGAGCGTCGGCCCCTGTGGCTCGTTTGCGGGCCGTGACGGGAACAGATGCGCCGCGGCCTTGTCAACGTGCGTGTCCTCTCCCCCGTCCCCTCCCCACCAGGTGGGGAGGGGTGCCCGAAGGGCGGGGTGGGGACGCCGAAAGCCGCGAGCCATGCGCATTTCAGCCAGGGACGCTCAACGAAGCCGGAACACGACAACGGAATCACAAATGGAGCGCCGACGAATCGCGATCTCGCGGAAGTCACGAACGGCGGGGTGGCAGGTTAACATGCATGGGGCCGGGGAGGGTGAGGTCGCAGGCGCGACGCTACAGCCAGGGCAGCCTCGCCTGACGGGCCTGCTCGTAGGCGTCGATCCGGGCGGCGTGCTGGAGGGTGAGGCCGATCTCGTCGAGCCCCTCCAGCAGCAGGCGCTTCGCGTCGGGGGCGATCTGGAACGGCAGCGAGAGCCCCTTGGGCGAGGTGACCCGCTGCGCGGCCAGGTCCACGGTGATGCGGGTGCCGGGGTTGGCCTCGATCTCGTCCATCAGCTTCGCCACCCCCTCCGCCGCCACGATGGCCGGCAGCAGCCCGTTCTTGAGCGAGTTGTTGTAGAAGATGTCGGCGAAGCTCACCCCGACGATGGCGCGGAAGCCATAGTCCCGCAGCGCCCAGGGGGCGTGCTCGCGACTCGACCCGCAGCCGAAGTTCTGCCCCACCACCAGAATCTGCGCCCCCGCGTAGCGCGGGAAGTTCAGCACGAACTCCGGGTTGGGCTTGCTCGGGTCCGACTCCAGGTAACGCCACTCGTCGAACAGGTTCGGGCCGTACCCCGTGCGCAGGATGCTCTTCAGGTACTGCTTGGGGATGATGGCGTCAGTGTCCACGTTGTCGCGCCGCAAGGGCACGGCCAGGGCGGTCAGGGTCTTGAAGGGCTGCATGGCATCGTCCATCGGTTGAGGGTCAACGCTATTCTTCCAGCACGCGGTCGCGGAGGCGGATCAGGGTCGTGTCGTCCGCCGCCGGAAAGCCACGGCCGTCCAGCACGTCGCAGGCGTAGTCGGGATAGCGGGTCGCGAACCGCTCGCGCTTCCACTCGCGGACCGTCATTGCGCCGGGGGCGGCCTCCCGATACCCGTAGTTCCAGCGCGTCATGTTGCGGGGCATCGGTCGCCCGCCTTGTCGGCGGATGACCACCTGGAATCCTTCGACCCAGAAGATACGCCATTGCACGGCCTCCGGAGTCGCCATCGGTCGCCCACGTTACCCCGCCGCCGGCGTGAGCGTGCGGATGTCCACGAACCGGCCGGCGATGGCGGCAGCGGCGGCCATGGCGGGGCTGCAAAGGTGCGTCCTGCCGCCGCGACCCTGGCGACCCTCGAAGTTGCGGTTGCTGGTGCTGGCGCAGCGCTCGCCGGGGGCGAGGATATCGGGGTTCATCCCCAGGCACATCGAGCAGCCGGGCTCGCGCCACTCGAAGCCGGCGGCGGTGAAGACCTTGTCCAGCCCCTCGCGCTCGGCCTGCTGCTTGATGAGCCCGCTGCCGGGCACCACCAGCGCGCGCACGCCCGGAGCCACCTGCTTGCCCTTGACGTAGCGGGCGGCCTCGCGCAGGTCCTCGATGCGGCTGTTGGTGCAGGAGCCGATGAATACGCGGTCCAGCCGGATCTCCGTCATCGGCGTGCCCGGCTTCAGGTCCATGTAGGCGAGCGCGCGCTCGATGGCCTCGCGGCGGGCGGGGTCGCGTTCCTGCTTGGGATCGGGCACGCGCCCCTCGATGGTGGTCACCATGCCGGGGTTGGTGCCCCAGGTCACCTGCGGCACCAGCTCCGCCGCGTTCAGCGTGACGACCTTGTCGAACCGGGCGTCGGGGTCGCTGGGGAGCGTCTTCCACCAGGCGAGCGCATGCTCCCATTGGGCGCCCTGGGGCGCATACGGGCGGCCCTTCAGGTAGGCGTAGGTCGTCTCGTCGGGCGCGACCATCCCCGCGCGGGCGCCGGCCTCGATGGACATGTTGCAGAGCGTCATCCGCCCTTCCATCGAGAGGGCGCGGACGGCCTCGCCGCTGTACTCGATCACGTGGCCGATCCCCCCCGCGATGCCGATCTTGCCGATCAGGGCCAGGATGATGTCCTTGGCGCCCGTGCCCGAGGCGGCGCGCCCCTGAACCTGCACCTGCATCGTCCTGGGCTTCTTCTGCAGCAGGGTCTGCGTAGCCAGCACGTGCTCGACCTCGCTGGTGCCGATGCCGAAGGCCAGCGCCCCGAAGGCGCCGTGGGTGGCCGTGTGCGAGTCGCCGCAGACGATGGTCATGCCGGGCTGGGTGATGCCCTGCTCCGGCCCCACGATGTGGACGATCCCGTTGCGGGGGTCGCCGATCTCGAACAGCGTGATGCCGTGGGCCTTCACGTTCTGCCGCAGGGTCTCCACCTGCTTGGCGGCGATGGGGTCCTCGATGGGCGCCGTCTGGTGGATGGTGGGGATGTTGTGGTCGATCACGGCGATCGTGCGCTCGACCGAACGCACGCCGCGGCCCTCCAGCCGCAGCCCCTCGAAGGCCTGGGGCGTCGTCACCTCGTGGATCAGGTGGCGGTCGATGAACAGGATCGTCTGGCCGCTCTCCTCGCCCACGGCGTGCAGCTCCCAGATCTTCTCGAACAGCGTCTTGCCCATGGTGCCTTGGTATTCGGGGGTATCAGATGAGCTTCGACCAGGTGTCTCGATCCAGACGCCGGATCACGTCCTTCGAGTTTTCCGGAGGGTCCTCGCACAACTCCACATACGAGTCCGAATGCTGGAAGTTTTCAGGAAAGATCGCAAGGCAGGGCTTGCCCGACTTCACGGAGGGGTACTTGATGGCCTCGATGCCCGCGTCCCGCACCTGCTGCCCGAATTCTTGCGGGTTCGAAGGGATGCCGTGCAACGCTGCGTATTGCCTCCAATGCGGATGGAGAAGTTCCGTCACGAGCTTGTCTACACTGTCAACAACACCAGTCTGATATCCCTTCTTGGCTGCCCACTGTATGATTTCCACTGGGTATTTGAAGGCCTTGATACAGTTCACATATGGAACGAGGTTGTTCCGATTGGTTATATCCAAGACAATGTCAATCTTTCCTTCAACGGAATAAACGGAGAACGACTCTGGCCTTTGGAGAGCCACATCCAATGTGGTTAGTCCAGGTGGAGGATCAGCGTCTCCAATGGATTCCCGGAGGACGGTATCCAGGTCGCAGCCGAGATACAGGGCTGGAAACGGATGGAATTGGGACGAGTCAATTTCACCAATGTTGAATCGCCCACCGATTGCGTTCAACCGACTACCGCGAGCCGAGAGCGGGGACAGCGAGTACTTGATCGAAACACGTCTTTGCCACCGGCTGAACGACGTGGGTTGCGACGCTTCGAAGAGCGCCCGATTCAGGTCACTCCTGGCTGCTGACCGCATCGTCGCGAATGCGGCTCGAACTGCGGCCCGGAATGCGCGGTGATTGGCTTCGGCAGAGAGCTGCTGCCGAAGGGATCTAAGCGATACCGTCTCAAGGATTCTTCTCGCCACATGTCGCAACGCAATGGGTCACGGCTTCCCAACGAAATTCTCCTCGCAGCCACTCACGGAAGCTCGCCTGCAACCGCATCGGCAATGATCCGCTTCAACTTGTCCGCGCGTCCGAATTGAATCATCTCTCTTGGTTTTAGACCGCCCAGCATCGGATTCTCAGTCCGAAACCAAAGCATTGTCTTGTCTTCGTCCCCTTCAAAGAATTTGGCGACCTGCTCGATCAGCATAGCCCATTGACGAAAGCGTTCTTCAAGCTCCTTGTGGGGACGCTGCAAATTCACGCTCTTGCGGGGCACGCCTGCAGCCCTCGCCGTCTCGGGAGCCGTGAACGAGAGCATCTTGACGACTGCCCTCCCATCCACCTCGCCGGGGTGTTTCCAAAGCCCCGGCAGGTATCCTGTCTGGACGGTGTCAAAAAGTGCTTGCGGAGGTGCCATGGGCGCAATCTCGATGGGTGTCCGGATACACGGAATTGTCGCATTCCGGAGCAATGGGTCACTGCGTATACTTCGCGCCTGAGCCCCAGTATCCCCCCGCCCCGCGCGGGGGGTCAAGCACCGTGGGTCAAGCGCGGTGGCCGGGAGCGCGTCGTCAATACCCCTCGCCGGTCAGGTCCAGCAGCGGGTACGCGCTGAACACGGCGGGGGGGTTGGCGGGGGCGACCGGGTGGTGCAGGTAGTTCCGGTTCAGCTCCTTGAGGGTGGTGACGCCGAGCAGCGCCATCGAGCACTCCATCTCCTCCTGCATCAGCTCCATGGCGCGCACGAGTCCCTCGGTGCCCGCCGCGGCGAGGGCGATGCACTCCAGCCGGCCGATGGCGACCATGGTGGCGCCCAGCGCAACGGCCTTGAGCACGTCGGCGCCGCGCATGAAGCCGCCGTCGACCATCACGGCGGCGCGCCCCTTCACCTCGGCCACCACCTCGGGCAGCACGTCGATGGAGCCGCGGCCGTGGTCGAGCTGCCGTCCGCCATGATTCGAGACGTAGATCACCTCGGTGCCGATGGCGCAGGCCATGGCCGCATCCTCGGCGGTGGCGATGCCCTTGATGATCAGCGGGTAATCGGGGTGCTGATCCTTGAAGCGCTTCATGTCGTCCCAGTTGAGCGCGGCCTGGAACTGGCGTCCCCCCACGTTGCGGCGCCCCGGGTGGCCCCAGCGCTTGGCGATGTCGCGCTCGCGGCGGCTGTAGTGGGCCACATCCACCGTGAAGCAGAACGCCGTGTAGCCGTTGGCCTGGGCGCGCTTGACGTGATCCTCCACCCAGGCCCGGTCGCCCCTGACGTAGAGCTGGAAGAGGCGGAAGTTGTTCGCGGCCTTGGCCAGCCCTTCCAGGCCGGGCTGGCACACGGAGCTGAGCATCTGCGGGATGTTGAACTGCTCCGAGGCTTTGCCCGCGGCGGCGGCGCCGCCCTCGACGAACTGCTCCATCGCGCCGACCGGTGCCAGGCACACCGGGATGCGGATCTTCTTGCCGAGGAACGTGGTCGAGGTGTCGATCTTCGAGACGTCGCGCAGCACGCGCGGGCGGAAGGCGATCGAATCGATCGCCAACCGGTTGCGCCGGAGGGTCGTCTCCGATTCGACGCCGCCGCGCAGATAGTCCCAGGGCCCCTGGGGGAGGTTCAGGCGCGCCTGCTTGACGAACTCGTGAAGGTTCAGGAATCGGGCAGTGACATCTTCGCTCATGGGGCCTCGCGGGTGATCGGGGAGTGGGGGACGTTAAGGAGCCTCTGCCCGCCGGCGGGCAGGTCGCGAGCGAGTAAAGCGCAACGCCCCGCCCGGCGCAAGCGGCAAGCGCGCCGGGTGGTGGGTTCGCGTGGTGGTACCGAGCCGGCACGCGCTGCAGCCCCACCCCCTGCCGCGGGCGCGGCTGCAGCGTCCCCACCCCTGCCCCTCCCCACCAGGTGGGGAGGGGTGATGACATCCCGCGCCGGTGGCTGGTTCGTGGCTCCCTCAATCTCGGCTGGGTGAGGGAGACCTGGGGTGGGTGAGGCCGCGGGCACGAGCGCCTGCTTTTAGACTGACCCACTCCCTGTCGCCGCCCAGACCCTCGCGATCCGGGGCCGCCCGGGCGATACCCGCGGGATTTTCGCGCACTTGGGAGCGGCGTTGTGTTATGGCATGGCGATCGCCCCGCGGCGACCCCCGCGGGGTGCAACCGCAACGCCTGCCGCATCCGAACTGCCGAGGAGAGCGCCATGCCCCGTGCGACCGAAGTGACCCCCGAATCCGGGATGACCGCCGAGCAGCGCCGCGTGTTCGAAGCGATCGCCGGCGGCCCGCGCGGCGGCGCCGGCTCCCTGTACAAGGTGATGCTGCACAGCCCCCAGATGACCGACCGCGTCCAGGCCCTGGGTGCCTACTTGCGCTTCGGCAGCACGCTCAACAAGCGCATTTCGGAGCTGGCGACCCTGGTCACGGCGCGCTTCCTCGCCTGCCGCTACGAGTGGGTCAGCCACCAGCAGTGGTGTCGCCAGGCGGGGCTGACGGAGGAGGTGATCCAGGCGATCCTGGAGCGCCGCCGGCCGGCCTTCAGCCAGGCCGATGAGGAGGCCGCCTACGACGTGCTGATGGAGCTGCACCAGCACCACCAGGTGAGCGACGCCTCGTTCCAGCAGGCCGTGCGGCATTTCGGCATCCCCGGCACCTGCGAGCTGGTGGGGCTGGCCGGGTATTACACCCTGCTGGGCCTGTTCCTGAAGGCGTTCCAGATCGAACCGCCCGGCAACCCGCCCCGGCCGTTCGAGGACTGACGTATCGTGGCGCGACCCCGGTGCGCGGCTGCGTTGCGCGTTTCCGTCGCGCCCTCCCGTTGCGCCGCGGGGGCGCCCGCCCCTGCGGCCCGCTGCATCCCGCGGCCCCAACCCTTGCCAGGAGACGAGCCATGCCCCGCGTTCCCGAAGTGACCCCTGAAAACGCCAACCCGGAGCAGCACCGCATCATCGCTGCCATCACCGGCGGACCGCGCGGCGGGCTGCGGGGACCCTTCAAGGTGATGCTGCACAGCCCCAAGCTGGCCGATGGCGTGCAGGCGCTGGGCGGCTTCCTCCGCTTCGGCACCTCGCTGCAGCCGCGCATTTCGGAGCTGGCGATCATCATCACGGGCCGGTTCCTCGGCGCCCGGGTGGAGTGGGTGGGCCATTCCGTGCTGGCGCGCAAGGGCGGGCTGCCGGAAGACGTGATCCAGGCCGTGCTGGAGCGCCGGCGCCCCGTCTTCACGCATGCCGATGAGGAGGCCTGCTACGACCTGGTCACGGAACTGCACCACAACCACCAGGTGAGCGACGCGACCTTCCAGCAGGCCGTGCAGCACTTTGGCATCGCTGGCACCTGCGAGCTGGTGGGCGTCACCGGGTACTACTCGATGGTCGGGCTGTTCCTCAAGGCCTTCCAGATCGAGCCGCCGGCCGACGTGCCGATGCCGTTCCTGGATTGAAGCGCGCCGGCGAACCCCGCGACCACCACGCCGGCGCCGGCTTTCCCGCCGGGCCGGAGCGGTCGCCTCCCTTCCACCCGTTTGGAGCGAACGCCATGCCTCGCGTACCGGAAGTGACACCCGAAAACGCCAGTCCGGAACAGCGCCGGATCATCGATACGATCACCCGAACCCCGCGCGGCGGCCTGCGCGGCCCTTTCAAGGTGATGCTGCACAGTCCCAAGCTGGCCGACGCCGTGCAGAATCTGGGCACCTTCATCCGCTTCGGCAACTCGCTCAAGCCGCGCACGTCGGCGCTGGTGGGGATGATCGTGGGGCGCCACGTGGGCGCGGCCATCCCGTTCGTGGGCAATGCCGAGATCGCACGGCAGCAGGGGCTGGGCGAAGAGCTGATCCAGGCGCTCAAGGAGCGCCGCCGCCCCCGCTTCGCCAGTCCCGAGGACGAGGCGGTCTACGACCTTGTCACCGAGCTGCAGCAGAACCACCAGGTCAGCGACGTGACCTTCGACAAGGTCGTCAAGGCGCTCGGCATCCCCGCCACCTGCGAGCTGGTGGGGGTGGCGGGGTACTACACGATGGTTGGGCTGTTCCTGAAGACGTTCCAGATTCAGCCGCCCGAGGGCGTGGCGAATCCGTTCGCGGGCTGATGCGCAACCGGGCGGCCAGGACGCCGCGCCGGGGAGGGCAATCCCGCCCCGGCATGCCTTTCACGATTCAGCAGAGGAGCGAGCCATGGCGGTGGACTACTACAAGCTCGGCATGAAGATGCGCGAGGAGGTGATCGGGAACCCCGGAGACGCCGACGCCCCGGAGCTGCCGGAGTTCGAGCGGGAGTTCCGCCGTTTCATCACCGAAACGGCTTGGGGCCGCGTCTGGGGCGACAGCGCGCTCACGAAGCAGCAGCACAGCCTCAACTGCCTGTGCATCCTCGCCGCGCTGAACCGCACTGGCGAGTTCGAGGCGCACGTCCGCGGCGCGATCAAGAACGGCGTCACCAAGGAGCAGCTCAAGGCGACCTTCATGCAGATCGCCGGATACGCCGGCGTGCCCGCCGGGGTCGGCGCCTTCCGCGCAGCCCGCAAGGTGTTCAAGGAGCTGGGAATATAGGCGCGCGGAGCGTCGCCGCCGCATTCCACCCGGGGGGTGGCGCCGCCGCGTCAGTCGCGATACAAGCACCAGGAACCCCTGCGCGGAACCGGCGGCGGGCAATCGCCCGGCCGGTACTGCGCGGCACGTACTCCCATTCCCGGCGACCGCGCGCGGCCGCCCATCAGGTCAGGTACACCGCATGAGGCCATTCGAAGGCATCAAGATCATCGACGTCACCCACGTGCTCGCGGGGCCGTTCGCGGCCTACCAGCTCGGCTTGCTCGGCGCCGACGTGCTCAAGGTCGAGCATCCCCAGGACTTCGACCAGAGCCGCGAATCCGGCAGCGACCGCGCCCTGAACCACCAGCAGATGGGCACCGGGTATATGACCCAGGGCTCGAACAAGCGCGCGATCACGCTGAATCTCAAGCACGAGCAGGGCCGGCAGATCCTCAAGCAACTCGTGAAGGATGCGGACGTGTTCGTCGAGAACTTCCGCTCGGGGGCATTCCCGGCGTTGGGGCTGGGCTATCAGGAGCTGCGGGCGCTCAATCCGCGCCTGGTCTACTGCTCGGTGACGGCCTTCGGGCAGGATGGCCCGCGGGGCGAGCAGACCGGGTACGATCACGTCATTCAGGCGCTCTCGGGGATGATGGCCACGACGGGCACGCGCGAGGTCAACCCGATCAAGACCGGCTCGCCCGTGATCGACTACGCCACCGGCACCATGGCCGCCTTCGCCATCGCCAGCGCCCTCTTCCAGCGGGAGCGCACCGGGCGCGGCCAGTATATCGACACGGCCATGCTCGACGTGGCGCTGATGCTGATGGGCTCGCACATCACCTCCTACCTGCGCACCGGCGCCGAGCCCAAGCCCAAGGGCAACGCCATGCAGTACGCCAGCAGCCAGACCTACGAGACCAAGGACGGGCTGCTGATCATCGGCGCCAGCAACCGCGGCCAGCACGAGCGGCTCTTCCACGCCCTGGGCCGGCCCGACATCGCGGCGCAATCGAGCCACGAGGAGCGGGAGCGGCGGTACCAGGAGCAGACCGACGAGCTGCAACGGATCATCGCCCAGCGTACCGGGCTCGAATGGGAAACTTACCTCCAGGCGCGGCACGTCCCCGCCGGCCGCGTGCGTCCCATCGCCGAGTCGCTCGACGATGTGCAGCTCAGCTCCCGGCGGGTGCTGCACAAGCACGCGGCGATCGACGGCATTGAGGGCGCGGTGACGGTGCCGCTCGCCGCCTTCAAGTTCGCCCACGACGGCCCCAGCGTCGAATCCCCGCCGCCGCGCCTCGGCCAGCACACGGACGAGGTGCTCGCCGCGCTGGGCTACTCCCGGGAGCAGATCGCGCAGTTACGCAAGGAGGACGTGATCTGAGCCGCAGGCGAAGCCTCTGCGTGACCAAGTGTCGGCTTGGCGAGCGGGCCTTCATAGAAGAAGGGGGGGTCTCGGATCGGCCGTCCGCACGGATCGCAGCCACCCCCTCTCCCCCAGGAGAGGGGGCAGGGGGTGAGGCCGCGCCGGCGGTTACCCCTCGACGACCCAGCCCCCGGCGCCGCGCAGCAGGGCCTCGGCCTGCCGCACCATGCGCCCCAGGATCGCCGCCGCGGGCTCCTCGGCCCGCACCAGGTCCACGCCCTCGCCGGCCCAGACGGGCGCCACCTCCAGGTCGGCCTCCTGCACCGCCCGCGCGTAGGATGCCCGCAGGCCGGGCACCGCGCGGCGCAGGTCGCCCTCGCGCCCGTGCCACTCCTCGATGAAGCGGTTGCGGATGGCGCGGCCATCGAAGGGCTTCTCCCAGGGCAGCTCGCGCACGATATCGTAGACCGACGTGCGCAGCGTATCGTCGCCGGTGGCCTCGATCAGCCGGTGCTTGGCCTTGGCGCCGCCGAGCGACTCGGTGGCGGTGCAGAACGCGGTACCCACCAGCACGCCCGCCGCCCCCAGCATGAGCGCCGCGGCGAGCCCGCGGCCATCGGCGATGGCTCCCGCGGCCACGACGGGGATGGGTGACACGGCGTCCACCACGGCCGGCACCAGCCCCAGCACCGCGCGGATCGGTTGGCCGTGGCCGCCCGAATCGGAGCCCTGCGCCACGATCACGTCCACGCCCAGGGCGGCGGCCGCCTTGGCCTCGGCCACGCTGTGCACCTGCCACAGCACCGCCGCGCCCGCGGCCCGCACCTGCTCGACGTACGGGGCGGGATCGCCGAAGGCGAACATCACCAGGGGCGGCCGCCGGGCGAGCCCAAGCCCGAGCAGCTCGCGCGCGGCGGGCAGTTGCCAGCAGATGTAGCCGAGCCCCACGCGGGCATCTCCCGCGGCCTTCAGCTCGCGTTCGAGATGGGCGCGGTCGTGCAGGCCGACGCCGATCAGCCCGAGTCCCCCGGCCGCCGTCACGGCGGCGGCGAGGCTGCCGCCGGAGAACGTTCCCATCGGGGCCAGCAGCACGGGGTACCGCAGGTCGAAGCGCTCAGTGAGCACCGTCCGGATCATCACGTTCCTCCCTGTGGCGCGAGTGCCCGTCCCCCGCTTCGGGCGCGGCGGAGCCCGCAAGCCCTCCCCTGCGCCCCGCCGGGCGGGTCGGGGCATTGGATCACGACCGGACGCGCCTGCCAAGCGGAATGCGTCGCCGCCGGGGGGCAGCGGTGCGGGCAGTGGTGAGGGCAGCGGCGCTCAAGCCTGGCGCGGATTTGCCGATAACGCCGTAGGGATTCCCTGGCATCGGGCCGGGGGTGCCCGCCTGCACCCATGGGATCGATGCGCGCCACGCCGTTTCTCGCCCCGGTTCCGCTGGCCCTGGCGCTGTGCCTCGCCGCCGCCGGGCTGGTGCGGGCGCAGAATGCGGTGCTGCTCGGCGAGGTGCTGCGGCCGGAGACCCGGCTCAATCTCGGGATTGCGTTCCAGGACCTGATCATCAACGAGGGCACTGCCGGGGAGCAGACCACGCGCACCACGGGCGGGAGCGCCCTGGGCGTGCTCGACTTGCGCCTGCTGCGCTTCGGCGCGCTAGCGCAGGATCGGGAGATCTTCAGCAAGTCGGCGACGCAGACGAGCGAGTCCCACGACAGCGGCGCCGCGGCGGCCGCCGCACTCACGCTGCGCTGGTTCGCCTACGCCTATTCGCAGGAGGGCGAGCAGGGCGGGTTCAAGGTGGTCGACGCGGTGCTGCCCGTCGAGCTGGAGTATGCCTACGGCCGCACCGGCGCGTCGCATTCGGTCTTCTTCACCGTCTCGGTGCTGCGGCTGGGCTACTCGCTCTCGCAGGAAACCCTGCGCTTCCGGTTCCGCAACGATGCGAACCCCACCTCCCGCGAAACCTACCGCTACACGGCGGTCTCCCAGGATGCGGGGCTGCTGCTGCCTTTCCGGGCGTTGACGCTGTCGCTGTCGGTCAACCTGACCCGGACGCCCCTGGTGCACGGAGCAAGCATCGACTACGAGCGACGCGAGCGGTACCTCGCCTTCGAGCTCAGTACGGCCCGCGCACGCTTGCGGCTGAGCGAAACCTCGTCGGAAGTCCGGTTCACCGACGCCGTGACCGTGCAGCAGCTCGTGCGGGGGGCCGACCTGGCGATCGCGTTCACGGCCCGTACGAGCTTCAGCCTCGGCTACTCGCATTCCGACGAACAACGCGCGTTCGTCGTCCCCAATGTCGAAGAGCACCTGAAACTGACCGCTTACACGCTCGGCGTGGAGCTCCGGTATTAGGTGTGGTGCGCGCGCGGCGCCACTCCCCGGGGAAGCGACGCCTCCGGCGGTCACCTACGATCAGGCTTGGCGAAGCTGCCCGCGGCGCGAGCCGGGAGGCTGCGCCGCGCGGCAAGGCGCCGGCGGCCGGCTCGGGCGAGCCGCTCAGCGCAGATGGCAGGAAGCCCAGTGGCCGGGCTCGACTTCCTTGAAGGGGGGCACTTCCGTCTTGCACCGATCCATCACGTACGGGCAGCGGGTGTGGAAGTGGCAGCCCGACGGCGGATTGATCGGGCTCGGCACGTCGCCCTTGAGGATGATGCGCTTGCCCCGCTTCAGGCTCGGGTTGGGGATCGGCACCGCCGAAAGCAGCGCCTCGGTGTAGGGATGGAGCGGATTCTTGAACAGCGTCTTCTTGTCCGTCAGCTCGACGATCTTGCCGAGGTACATCACGGCCACACGGTGGCTGATGTGCTCGACCACGGCCAGGTCGTGGGCGATGAACAGATAGGTCAGCCCCAAGTCCTGCTGGAGGTCCATCATCAGGTTCAGCACCTGCGCCTGGATCGAGACATCCAGCGCCGAAACCGGCTCGTCGCAGATGATCAGCTTGGGGTTGAGCGCGAGCGCCCGGGCGATGCTGATGCGCTGCCGCTGCCCGCCCGAGAACTCGTGCGGGAAGCTGTCCATCTTCTCGGGGAGAATCCCCACCTTTTCGAGCAGCTTGGTCGTGCGTTCCACCTTCTCCTTGCCCTTGGCGATGCCGTGAATCACGAGCGGCTCGCCCACGATGTTCCCGATCGACATGCGGGGGTTCAGGGAGGAATAGGGGTCCTGGAAGATCATCTGCATCTCGCGGCGGAACGGCCGCATCGCCGCCTTGTTCATGGGCGCGAGGTCCGATCCCTCCATCATGATCTTGCCGGCGGTCGGCTCGATCAGCTTCAGGATGGTCTTGCCCGCCGTCGATTTGCCGCAGCCGCTCTCGCCCACCATCCCGAGGGTTTCCCCATCGTTGATGTAGAACGAGATGCCGTCCACGGCGTAGACGTTGCCCACCGCGCGACCGAGCACGCCCTGCTTGATCGGGAAGTGCTTCTTCAACCCTTCGACTTCGAGCAGGCGCCCTTTCGTCTTCTGTGCAGTTTCAACCATGTGTTACCGTCCTCCGGGCAGTTTGTCGGAGTTCCAGCACGCCGCCCAGTGACCCGGTAATTTCTGTTCGAGGGGCGGGTACTTTTCGCGGCATGCGTCGGTCGCGTAGGTGCAGCGGGGTGCGAACGTGCAGCCCGGCGGAAGATTGCGCAGCGAAGGCACAATACCGGGAATCTCGGTCAACCGGGAGCGACCGTTGGAGTCCTCCTGGATGATCTTGTCGAGCCGGGGCACCGACCCCAGCAGACCGTACGTGTAAGGGTGCCGCGGATGGTGGAAGATTTCCTCGGCGGAGCCCTCCTCCACTTTCTTGCCCGCATACATCACCACCACCCGCCGGCACGTTTCGGCGACGACGCCCAGGTTGTGGGTGATGATGATGACGGCCGACCCCGTCTCCTGCTTGAGCTCGAGCATCAGGTCGAGAATCTGCGCCTGGATCGTCACGTCCAGCGCGGTCGTCGGCTCGTCGGCGATGAGGATTTGCGGGTTGCACGAGAGCGCCATCGCGATCATCACGCGCTGCCGCATCCCGCCGGAGAGCTGATGGGGATACTCCTGCACGCGCCGCACGGGCTCCGGAATGTGCACCAGGCGCAGCATCTGGATCGATTTGTCCCACGCGTCCTTCTTGGTAAGACCCTCGTGCAGCATGATCGTTTCGGCGATCTGGTTGCCGATCGTCAGCACGGGGTTGAGCGACGTCATCGGCTCCTGGAAGATCATCGAAATGTCGTTGCCGCGAATCTGCTGCATGCGCTGCTCGGAGAGCTTGAGCAGGTCCTGGCCGCCGTAGGTGATGGCGCCGCCGGCGATCCGCCCCGGAGGATCGGCCACCAGCCGCAGGATGGAAAGGGCCGTCACGCTCTTGCCGCAGCCCGATTCTCCCACCACCCCCAGCGTTTCGCCGCGATAGAGTTCCCAGGAGACACCGTCGACGGCACGCACCGTGCCTTCGCGCGTGTAGAAATAGGTCTTGAGGTCGTCGATCTTGAGAACGACCTCGGCCGCCTGATTGGCCGATGCCGTTTGAGCGCGTGCTGACTCGGTCATCCGATACTCACGTCAAGAATGTTGATTTCCGCTGCGGGAACCCGGCGCCCCCTCGCGCGCCGACCGCTTCCGGCAGGTGCCACGGCAAGCGACACCGCCCAGCGGTGTCGCCCTGCGCCTGCGCCCCGAACGGGCGGGGCGGCCGGGCGGCGCCGCCCGAAAGCGCGGGGCGGCGACGATGGGGCTTGCAGCTACTGCTTCAGCCGTGGATCCAGCTCGTCGCGCAAGGCATCGCCGAGCAGGTTCGTTCCGAACACCGCCGCGCTGATCGCCAGCCCGGGGAAGATGACGAGCCATGGCGCCTGCTGCGCATACTCCGCGGCCGATTCGGAGAGCATCCGGCCCCAAGAGGGATGCGGTTCCGGCACGCCCAAGCCGAGGAACGAGAGCGACGCCTCGACCAGGATGGCGGCGCCGAGCTGGGCCGTCACCAGCACGATGAACGGCGCCAAGGTGTTGGGCAGCACGTGGATCAGCGCGATGCGCCATTCTGCCATGCCGGCGGCCCGCGCGGCCTCCACGAACGGCAGCTCACGCACCGCCAGCGTACTGGAGCGCACGACCCGCGCAATGATCGGGATCAGGGGCACGGCGATGGCGATCACCACGTTCTGGATCGAGGGCCCCAGCGCGGCCGACATCACCAGCGCCAACACCAGCCGCGGCAGGGCCTGGAAGACGTCCATGAACCGCTGCACGACCAGGTCCATCCACCCGAGCATGTACCCGGATACGAGCCCGATCGCCAGCCCGCTGAGACCGCCGAACAGCGTGGCGAGGATGCCTACGGTGAGTGAGATGCGCGTCCCGAAGATGATCCGGCTGTAGATGTCGCGGCCGAGGTAGTCGGTGCCCATCCAGTAGACGGAATTGGGCGCTTGCAGCGTCTTGTCGGCGTTCGTGGTCACCGGGTCGATCGCGGTCACGAAGTCCGCCAGCAGCGCCAATACCACCATCACGATCATGATGAACGCGCCGATGGCCCCCAGCGGCTTGCGCTTGCAGAACTCCCAGGCCTGCTCGATTCCCAACGTATGCCACAACGACTGGGAGTGGATCTGCTCCCCCAGCGCTCCAGTCTCGGTCATATGCCCATCCACGAAGATCGTTGGTTTCGCCTTCACCCCGGCTGTCGCTGCGCCGATGGGCGGTAAGGAACTTCGCCGGACGCCGTCACGTTCGTGCGCCTGGCTCGGTCTTCAGTGTTGCTTCCTCGGTTTACCGACCTGTGCGCCTCGGCCCGCCCCTCTGCGCGACGACCGCTGCCGGCGAGTCTGTCAGAGTTTGCCGGTCAACTGCAAGCGCGGATCGAGCCAAGTGTACGTCAGATCCGTGAGGAAATTCACGACGACCACGATGATCGCGATGAACATCACCAGGTTCTGCACGATCGGATAATCGCGCCAGAGAATGGCCTGCACCAGGAAGCGCGCGACCCCCGGAATGTTGAACACCGATTCCGTCACCACCAGCCCGCCCATCAGGAAGGCCGCCTCGATGCCCAGCAGCGTCACGACCGGCAGAATGGCGTTCTTCAACGCATGCCGATAGTTGACCACCTGCTCCGCCAGCCCCTTCGACTTGGCGGTGCGGATGTAATCCTGCCGCATCACCTCGAGCATCGAGGAGCGCGTCAGCCGCATCAGCAGTGCCGAGGATCGGAATCCGACCACGAACGCCGGCACCCCGAACAGCAAGACGTGGCCGCCGAAGGTGGTGGGCGCGTTGATGTAAATCGGCGACAGGTCCGTGTTGTACACGAACGCCAGGATGATGAGCAGCCCCAGCCAGAACGCGGGCATGGAAAGCCCGCTCAGGCTGATCACGCGCAGCGTGTAATCCATGGCCGTGTCCTGCCGCACGGCGCTGATGACCCCGGGCGGAATCCCCAGGATGATCGAGAAGAAGAAAGCCAATAGGGCCAATTCCAGCGAGACGGGGATGCGCGGCCGGATCACTTCGCCGGCGGGGATCTCCAGCCGATACGACTTGCCCAGGTTGCCCGAGAGCAGCTCGGCCATCCACGCGCCATATTGCACGTAGACGGGCTTGTCCAGCCCCAGCTCGGCCTCGAGCACCTTCTTCTCCGCGGGGTCCACGTAGCCGGCGGAGTCGAACAGGATGTCCACGATATTGCCCGGCGCCAAACGCAGCAGGATGAAGATCACGATCGACATCCCGAACAGCGTCAGAAACACGAGCAGCGTGCGGTTGATGAGATACGCTTTCACGGTGGTACTCCTCTCGCACGGCGCAGGAGGCTCGTGCACGCCTCGCCACGCCAGGATCTTCCGTTGACCGGTCCCGCCCCGATCGGCTCGCGGCCCGTTCCTCCAGCCCACTCCTGCCAGCCACACCGCTGCGACTTCCCCCAGACTGCCAGAGGAGTGCATTTAGACCATCACCGCACCCCAAAAGTCAAGCCCCGCCGCGAGGCTTCCGCGGCCGCCGCGCAGGGGCGCAAAGCGCGACGCTTCTTGCTTGCGCGAGGGGGCGTACGGCGGATTCGCAGCGGACGGCGCTCGCAGCGACGCGCCCCGGGCGGTGCCGCGCCGGGGTATATCCGCGCGCAGTGCCGCCCGCCGGAACCTTGCGCCGCCGCCGGGACTCGGGGCGGCGCAGCCGGGTGGGTCACTTGCTCAGCCAGACGTCGGCCCAGAGGGGCCAATTGTAGTTGGTGTTGTGGCCGACGAAGTTCTTCACATACGGGTAGCGGGCGTTGTAGTTCACCCGGAACCCGAGCGAGATGCGGGCCACATCCTCCACCAGCTTGCGCTCGATCTCGTTGGCCAGTTTGAGCCGCTCCTGCACGTCGGTGATTTCGGATTGGCGGTTGAACTCCTTCTCGAGCTCCCGGTTGCAGTATCCGGAGTAGTTCCGGATCGAGTCGCAGCTGAAGTTCTCGACGAACGTCACGTCGGGGTCGTCGATGCCGGAGCCCGTGGCGTTGAGCCCGATCGCGTATTCGCGCCGGGAGACCTTCGGGTGCCACACCCCGTCCTCGACGATCTCGAGGGTGGGATCGAAATGGACCAGCTTCAGCTCCCCGAGCATCCAGGTGGCCGCGTCCACGTAGTTCGAAGTCTGGCGGGTGGTGACGGTGACCTTGAGCGGCTTGCCTTCGCTGTAGCCGAGCTGCCGCATGATCCCGCGCGCCCGCTCCTTGTTCTTCTCCGGATCGCCGTAGCCCTGGACGCCACCCAGCTGCTCCGCGGTCAACCCCCAGGAGCCATGGGGCACCGGCGTCAGGAAGCCGCCCACCAGGTATCCGGGCTGCACGGCCTTCGTGTACGCCCCCCGGTCGACGGCCAGGTTCACCGCGGCCCGCAGGCGCGCATCGTTGAAGGGCGGCCTGGCCGCGTTGATGATCACGTTCACGTTCGAGGCCAGGTACGTCTTGTTGAACGCCATCGTCGGCACTTGCGCCTTCAGCCGGTCGTAGACCTTCTGGTCGGTCTCGGTGGGTTGGGAGACGTCGAGCTGGCCGGCGATCATCGCGGCGATGCGGGTGCCCCCGCTGCGGATGATGATGAAATCGATCCCCTCGAGGTACGGCCGGCCCTTGACGAAGTATTCCGGGTTCTTGCGCACCTTGATGATCTGGTCGCGCTTGAACTCCGTCAGGGCGAAGGGCCCGGTGCCCATCGTCTCGGTACGCCATTTCGCCACGGGCACGTGCGCCGCGTGCACCGGCGAGTAGCCCGATCCCAGCATCATCAGCAGCGAAGGCTGCGGCCGGCTGAGGTGAAAGCTGACCTCGTGCTCCCCGCTCGTGGTGATGTCCTTGATGCTCGCATACCAGAGCCTGCGCGGATTCAGCTTCAGGCGCTGCCTGGAGGCGCCGCGCACGATGTCGTAGGTGGACTTGACGTCGGCCGCCGAGAAGGGCTTGCCATCCTGCCACTTGACGCCTTGGTTCAGCGTGAAGGTCAGCGCGGTGTGATCGGCGTTCCAGCGCCAGCTCTTCGCCAGCCCCGGGATGATGGTATCGACCGATTCCACCACCTTCAGCGGATCGTATGCCACCAGTTGGTCGTAGATGGACATGGTCACCCAGCTCGGCACGAAACTCGCTTCCTCGTGCGTCGAGAGGCTGCCGGGATTTGCCCGCTGCATCGATTTCAGGATACCGCCATACTGCTGGGCAAGCGCGGAGCCGCTGCTGATCAGCGAGAGCAGCATCGCCGCGACCGCCACCAGGATTGATGGCCTGCGTGTCATGGATCCCCCTGCGGTGGTGGCTCGGGTTGATGGTGTCCGGGCGAAGGAAGCCGCGCGTGTCGGTACGGCCGGCCGAGCCCCCGCTCGACCCACGGCGTATCTCCGGCGACGGCGCGCCTATCTCAACACCTTGGCGATCGTATGTCCAGGCCCATCGGCGGGCGCCGCTCGAAATCGCGGCGTCGCCAATTGGCATCGGGGGCCGATCGCCGCCTCCCGTAGCACTCTACGGCCCGATCGGACTATACTCGCCCGGCTCCTGTTCCGGCCGGGTGCACCCGGCACCGTGACGGCCGGGCGGGCAGCCGCACCGTTGCCGCGAGCGCCTCTCGCGCTCCGGCGCGCCCCGGGCGAACCTCGAGCGCAGCGCAGCGCATGGCCACCACCGCTTCCCGGCGCCCCTCGGCCGTGACCGTCACGCTGGCGCCGATCGCCACCGGGCTCGCGTTCGCGCTGGGGCGTGAGCTGCCCCAGGGCCTGCATTGGCAGGGCATCGCACTGCAGAGCCCGCTCGTGCAGGCGTTCCTGGCGGGCGTGCTGATCTCGTTCGCCTGCCGCCCGCCGCTGGCGCGGATCGCCTGGAGCCGGGCCGCCGCGGTGGGGGTGGCCGCCGCGCTGCTGCTGGGGATCGGCCCGCTGCCGTCGTGGGCGCTGGCGCAGCTGGCCGATGCGCTGGCCATCGTGGCGCTGCCCTACACGCTGCCACGCTCGGCCTGGCCCGACCTGCTCGGGGCGCTGCTGGCCGCGGCCACGCTGGGCCTGCTGCTGCGCCCCGCGGGCGGCACCATCGGCTGGGCGAGCCTGGTCGGGCGCTGGCGCATGCGCAGCCCCGGCACCTGGCTGCGCTGGCTGGGCGGCCTCGGCCTTGCAGCCGCGGCACTGGCGCTGGCGGCGGGCTGGCTCGATACGCTGCTGGTGGCCCACAGCCAGCCGTTGCTGGCCCCGCTGCTGCACCCCAACCCCTGGCTGCGCCTGCGGGAGGTCGCGCTCGGCGGCGGCGGCGCGCCGAGCGATGGCGTCGCGCCCCTGGCGGCGGCCGGCGTGACCCTGGCGGGCGCCCTCCGTGCCGGGGCGCTGCTGCTGCTGCTGGCGCTGCGGGGGGTGGCGCTTGTGGTGCCGCTGGTGCCGCTGGCGCTGGTGGTGCGGGCCACGCCGCCCCAACTCGCGCTGGTGTTCGGAATCGAGCTGTTCATCCTGGGCGAATTCGTGCCGCTGATGCTCCAGCCGCCTTACCCTTCCACCTTGTGGCTGATCGCGCGCACGGGGCTCGGCCTCGCACAGGCGACGGCATTGGCCGCCGCCGCCGCCATCGTGCTCGGCGAGGCCCGCCCCCCGGCCACGCCGCCGGCGGCCGATTACGATGACACGGTTTGATCCCTTTTCCGTTTCGCAAGCCGAATTTTGGCGGGGCGGCAGGCACTCCGCCCCCGACACCCCCGCTGGGCGCCCGCTGGGCGGGCCTCAGCGGGAGGCAGGCCCGGCGGCGGTCTCCGCCTTGGCGGGCTGGGCGGGCGGAACGGCACCGGCGTCCGCCACCCGCAGACGCCCGAACAGCAGCGGCCAGCCCAACACCAGCCCCTCCGAGGCGTAGGCCACGGCAAGGGCCACGATCCCGAACACGGCGCCGTTCATCCCGGGGTGGAGCAGCGTCACCAGCCCGATCAGCAGCACCACGGCGATGCGTACGGCGCTCGCGGTGGCGATCGGGCCCGTATGGTGCGCGGCCGAAAGCAGCCCGCGGAACGTCGAGGCGTAGCCCCAGGAGGGTGCCATCAGCAGCGCATACAGCAGGGCCGGCGCCACGTAGTCCGCCATCTCCGGCTTCAGCCCCATCACCGTGTGCAGCACCCACCGGTCGAGCGGCGTATAGAACAGCAGCACGATCAGGCCGGCGAAGATGGCCACCACCTGCCAGGTGAAGCGCAGCATCAGCTTGCGGTCGCCCGCGCCCCGCGTCAGCGCCTGGGTGGTATAGGTCAGGTTCCGCACCGGGCCGAGCAGCAGGCGTGCCAGTCCCGCGGCCACGCCGAACGCGGCCTGGCCCCGGTCCGCCTGGCTGAGCCGGCCGATGTAGAAGCTGATCCCGATCACCACCCCGTGCTCCGCGTACTGGTTGACGACGAGCGGCCAGCCGAACTTCCAGAGGTCGCGGTAGCGCGGCGCCGGCTCCTCCCGCCGCTCGGGCAGGGCGCGGTAGAAGCGCCAGCCGGCGGCCGTCATCACCAGGGCCTCGAAGTTGACGCAGGTGAGGTGGGTGAAGGCGCCGATCGTGCCATCGTCCAGCCAGAGTGGCAGCACCGTCGAGGCGCCGAGCGCGCCGAGCACGCGCGCCACCGTGCCCATCGTGACGAACAGCGTCTGCTGGTGGATCATCAGCAGGGCCTGCATGTAGGAGCGGAAGGCGACCGCGGGCATGATGAAGAACAGGATCACCGTGCAGCGGCGGGCCTGCCGCACCACCTCCGGACTGCCCCCGAGCAGGGTGCCGTACACCCAGTCGCCGAGCGGCGTCAGGCCGACGGAGAAGTACCCCGCCATCAACGCGATCAGCAGCCAGGCGTTGACGGCGAGCAGCGTGCGCGACGAACGCCGGTCGCGCGCATAGGCCAGCGCGATGAACGCCATGGCCCAGCCGGGGCTGCCGATGATGTTGTGCACCGAGAAGGCGATGTTGTAGGCGGCGAGCGCCGTCTGCGGGTTGGGCACGCGCGCCAGCGTGGCGAGGATGATCGAATGCGTGATGGTCATCATCTCCGCCACGAGGATCAGCGGCATGAAGAACCAGTACGCACCGGCCAGCGTGGTCGCGCGCTGCGGCATGGCTCGGCTCCGGGGGTTGCGGCGCTCTTCTGTGGCGGGGCGGGCCGTGGCGGGGCGGGCCGCCCTCACATCCTGGCCATCACCAGTCGGGCGAACCGCTCGATGACCTCGTAACGCCGCTCGAAGGTCGGATGGAAGGTGACCTGGTTCAGCCCGTCGCGGTCGAGCTGGCGCAGTCGCTCGACCAGCTCGGGCGGCTCGCCCACGATGCACAGGGCGCGGATGATCTCCGGCGTGATGAAGCGCGCCTCCTCGGGGTCGATCGCGGCGTAGTGGCTGGCGTGCATGGTCAGGTGCGCATCGCCGGCGGCGCGGGCGCGGCGGAACGCCATGTAGTCGTTCCATACGGGGCGCACGTAGGGCGGCGGCTCGAAACCGAACTGGTGCACCCAATCCACCAGATAGTGGAAGTTGGTCATGATGGCCGGCCCGACCTCGGCGATCACGCGCGGCGAGTTGAGCGCCTCGCCCGGCTCCAGCATCAGCACGTTGAGCAGGGCCGCGGTGTGGAAGCCGGCCGGCAGCTTGCGGCCCGCGCGTTCCGCGCCGCGGCGGACGTTGGCCATGGCCTGGCCGATCGTGCCGCCGCGGGGGATGGCGGTGCAGAGGCCGTCGGCGATCTCGCCCGCCACGGCCTGCCCGAGCGGGCCGTTGGCCGCAATGTGGATCGGCACCGGCGGCTCCAGCCGGATCTGCTTCTGCTCGAGCGCGGTGAACCGCACCGGATGGGATTCGCTCCCCGCCGAGTAGGCCACCTCCTCCCCGCGCAGCAGACCACGCACCACCCGCACGTACTCGCGCAGCCCCTTGGCGCTCATGGCCGGCAGGCCCAGCATGCGCATGGCCGTGTTCCCCGTCCCGAAGATGGCATAGGTGCGGCCCGGCGCCAGCGCGTTGATGGTGGCGATGCCGTTGGCCGCCTCCGGCGCCAGCCGCAGACCGCATACCGCCACCCCCGAGCCGATCCTGATGGTCTTCGTTTGCAGCGCGGCCGCCGCCCACATCGCGAACAGGTTCGAGCGCAGCAGCGGCGTGTCGGTGATCCAGCAGCGGGTGAAGCCGAGCCGCTCGGCGTGCTGGATATAGTCCACGGCCGTGATGTGGCCGGCGCTGATGCCGAACTCCATGGGTTCCCTCCGAAAGTCGTGGGTTGGGGCAGGGGCGGCGCCGCCGCTCGTGCGCACGGCCGCCTCGCGGGTCGAGGGGCGGGAGACCCCGTTACACGCCGGGCAGCCGCGCGCAGATGACGGTCACCAGCCGGTGGGGATTTCGATCCGGCGCGTCACGGAGCGGGTGAAGCCGAACGTGGGGATGAACGACGAGTGCAGCCCCGGCCCCCCGGTGACGACGATGTTGATGTCGGCCGGGGTCGCGGCGATGGGCACCAGCGCGTCGTCGTCGTCCAGGTCCACCCACCCGGGATAGTTGGCGAAGCGGTTGGGGGACGACGTGTGCTTCACCGCGCGAAGGGGGCTGCGGGCGTGATCCCAGAGATACTCCTGCGCATCGCGCAGGGTCAGGCCCGCCCGCGCCAGGAACAGGGCGTGCTCCGGGCAGAGCGCCACCAGCAGGTCGCCGTGCTTCACGGCCAGCGCGTTGTTGTGGCCCACGGTCGCCATCACGCTGGCGATCGAGGCCAGCAGGCTGCCCGGCGAGCGCACCACCTGGTTGTGGATGTTGTGGGGGCTCTCCGCCGCGTAGACGGTGACGGTGCTCTCCTCGCGCGTGAAGCCCTTGGTCGCGCGGAACGACTCCCAGGGCGTGCCCGCCTCGTTCTCGGCGATGCAGTAGGCGTGCTTGCCCGGCGAGCCCTGGGTGGATTGGTCGCCGTTGCCGGGGATGGCCCCGCCGATGTTGAGCAGCACCAGCCGCAGCGCGCGGCCCAGCGGCGAATTGACCCGGTGCGGCCCGAACACGCCGTGGCCGGCGTTCATCCCGATGCGCGTCGCGACCGCGCCGCTGACCACCATCAGCAGCCCGCAGGGGTGGGTGGTGGCCTGCACGCTGTACAGGCAGAAGGCCGGGTCGCAGGCGGCCTCGATGGCGGCGATCAGCACCGGCATCTGCTCGGCCTTGCAGCCCGCCATCACGGCATTGACGGCGATCAGCTCCGTGGTGGCCTCGGCCCAGCGCGGCGGCACGACGCCGATCACCTCCGGCCCCGGCCGCCCCGCGCCGGCGAGCATGGCCGCGACCCGCGCCTCGGTGGGGAGGATGAAGGGGAGGCCATCGCTCCAGTTGCGCGTGTGATACGCCTCCAACACCTCCTCCTCGCTGCGGAAGGTCAGGCGCTCGGCGGTCAGGTGTTCCATCGGCATGGCGCTCGGGACTCTCGTCGGGGTGGTTCCGCGCCGGCTGCGCCGACGCGGAGGAAGCGGGCCTTCGTTCGCGAAGGCCCGCGGACACGTCAGCCTTCCGCGCGGTAGCGCTCGGTGGCGAAGAGCTGCGCCTGCATCTCCAGGTACGCGGCCTTCGAGAGTGCGGGCTTGTGGCGCGCGAGCACCTGCCGGGCCGGCGCCGCATCGCCGTGCAGCAGGTCGATGGCGGTCATGGCGAGCAGCTTCGCCGATGTGATGAAGATGCGCTCGCGGTCCACGATCTTCCAGTCGTCGGCATGGGTGGAGCCCTCGCCGCCGGAGAGGTAGGGGTGGATCACGGGCATCAGGTGGCCCAGGTCGCCCATGTCGGTCGAGCCGGTCTTGTGGCCGCCGATGGGGAACTGTCCCGCGCCGAACAGCGCCGCGAGATTGGCCCCGTACACCTCGCCCAGCTCCCGGTCGTTGTGCTGGGGCAGGTAGGCCGGGATGGTCTCGATCTCGACCTCGGCGCCCATCGCCATGGCCCCGGCGCGCAGGCAGCGGTCCACCTTGCGGTTGGCGGCGAGGATCGCCTCCAGCGTGGCACCGCGCACGAACGTCTCGATCTTCACCTCCGCCGGCACCACGCTCACCGCATCGCCGCCCTTGGTGATGATGGGGTGGATGCGGACGGTATCGGCCTCGCGGAAGCTCTCGCGCTGGGCGTGGATGGCGCCGATGGCCAGCAGGGCCGCGCTGAGCGCGTTGACGCCCATGTGGGGCCGCCCGCCCGCATGGGCGGCCCGCCCCAGGAAGCGGATGCGCTTGACCACGGCGCCGTTCGAGGAATCGACCATGCGGCCCACGGTGGGGAACTCGGCGCTGCTGGCCGCATGGAACATCATGGCCAGCTCCACGTCGTCGAAGTGGCCGAGCCGGATCAGCTCCTGCTTGCCGAGCATGAAGCCGAGCTTTTTCTGGCGCACCAGCTCCAGGCGCTCCTCGATCTCGATCAGCTCCTCGGCCGGTACGGCGAAGAACACCAGCGCCCCCGCCAGCTCCTCCATCGCTCCCGCCCCCGCGATGCCCATGGCCGCCCCGAGCATGGCGGCCACCTGGGCGTTGTGGCCGCAGGCGTGGGCGGCGCCGGTGGCGGGGTCGGCATGGGGGTGGCCGGAGACGGTCAGGCCGTCCAGCTCGCCCAGGATCGCCAGGGTGGGGCCGGGGGCCTTGCCCGCCAGCCGGCCCTTGACCCCCGTGATGGCGAGCCCGGTCTGGGGCCTGAGCCCCAGCCGCTCCATGGTCTCGGCCACCAGCCGCGCCGTCCTGGTTTCCTTGAACCCGGTCTCCGGCTGGTGGAGGATCGTCTCGCCGATGCGGAGAATCTCGTCGCGATGGCGGTCGATGGTCTCGCAGACCCGGCGCTTCAGCTCGTCCTTGGTCATGGGCACCGTCGGCAGCGGGGTTGGCGCAAGCGGCGCTTCGGCCCGACGGCTTGCCGCGGGGGGCCACGGGGACGGCGGGGCCGGCGCTTCGGAATTCGGCCCCGGTCACGCTAAGGCGGGGGCACGGCCGCTGTCAACCGGCGCCCGCCCGCGGTAGTGTCTCCGTCTGCCGGAATTCTGCCGGTATCGCCGCAGCCTCACCCCCGCCGCTGACGCGGCTGCCCCCTCTCCTGGGGGAGAGGGGACAATCTACAGACCGCCCCGTTTGCTGATCAGGCGCTCCCTCCCTCTCCGCCTGGAGAGGGAGGGTCGGGGGAGGGTGAGGCCGAGGTCACACGCGACCGATTTCAAACGGAGTCACTTCCCCGCCCGCGCGCCGGCTTTCAGCGCCTCCAGCTCCTCGAGGGTGCGGGGCCAGTCGCCCCGGAGCAGCCGCGAGAGCGCGCGATCGGCCAGCAGCTTCCCGCCCGTCTGGCAGGGGGCGCAGTAGTTGGCCTCGTTCTCCGCGTAGACGATGCGCTGGACGGGTGCGCCGCAGACGGGGCAGGGCTGCCCGTAGCGCCCGTGCACCGCCATGCCCTCGCGGAACGCCGTCACCTTTTCGGGGAAGCCGCTCGCGGCTTCGTCCCGCAGACGGTCGATCCACTCGTGCAACACGTCGTGCGTGGCGGTGCGCAGGCGCGCGACCTGCGTCGGGTCGAGCTGGCTGGTGCGCAGGAGCGGCGAGAGGCGCGCCCGGTGCAGGATCTCGTCCGAGTAGGCGTTGCCGATCCCGCTGAACAGGCGCGGGTCCGTGAGGGCGCGCTTGAGGGTGCGGTTCTCCCGCGTGAGGGCCGCCTCGAACGCCGCCGGCCCGGCGTCCAGCACCTCCAGTCCGCCCGGATCGTGGGCGGCCAGCGCCGCCTCGCCCTGCACGACGTGGAGCGAGGCGCGCTTCTTCGTGCCGGCCTCGGTGAGCAGCAGCGCGCCGGTGGGGAAGTCGAAGGCGGCCAGGCCGAGCCTGCCGGGCACCTTCGCGCCGGGCGGCCGCCAGCGGAAACGCCCCGCGATCATCAGGTGGAACACCAGGAACAGCCCATCCTCCATCGCCCAGACGATGCGCTTGCCCAGCCGGCGCAGCCCGACCACGCGCCGGCCCTCCGCGGCCTTGAGCGGCGGCTCGACGGAGCGCAGCAGGAAGGGGCTCGCCAGCCGTACCCGCTCCAGGGGCTGCCCCCCGATGCGCGCGGCCAGCGCCTCGATGTACACCGTGATGTCGGGCAGCTCGGGCATGGCACCCACCGCATCGTCAGGGCGCGGATAGGGGAGGCGAGGCCCGCGCTATCGCACGCCGCCTGATCGCACGACGCCTGCCGCGCGCAAGGCATCCCGCTCCTGCGCCGTGTAACCCAGCTCGCCGAGGATATCCCCGGTGTCGGCGCCCGTCTCGCCGATCAGCCGGCCCACCCGCGCCGGCGTGCGTTCGAGCCGATAGGGGGCGTCCAGCACCGCCACGGGGGTGCCCTGGCTGTCGGGCAGCGCGGGCAGCAGCCCCCGCCGGCGCACCTGCTCCCCGTCCAGCACCGCGTCCAGCTCCCGCACGGGCTCGGCGACGATGCCGGCGGCGCGCAGGCAACCCGCGATCTCGTCGCAGCTCCGCGCTTGAGTCGAGGCGCCGCCCAGGGCCGCATCGACGCGCGCCGGCGCGGCGGCCGCGATCAGGAAGCCGTCGGCCGCCTCCACCGTGTGCCAGGGCGGGAGCGCGGCGGCTCCGCCGGGCCAGGAGAACTGCCCCAGCCAGGCCGCGCAGTCCTGCATCGAGAGGTCCACGTGCTGGCCCAGCCCATCGATCTCCCTGTGCCGCAGCGCCGCGAGGATGGCCAGCGGCGCGAGCTGCGCGCCCATCATGTCGGCGATGGCGACCCCGATCCGCACCGGCACGCGCGAGCGGAGCAGGCTCATCAGGCCGGCTTCGGCCTGGATCACGGTATCGAAGGCGGCCCGGGCGGCGCCGGGGCCGGTCACGCCGTACCCCGACACCGCGAGGTAGATCAGGCGCGGGTTCGCGCGGCTCAGCTCCGCGTACCCGAGCCCCAGGCGAGCGAGCGCGCCCGGCCGCTGGTTCTCCACCAGCACGTCGGCCCGGGCGCACAGGCGCGCGACGACCTCGCGCCCCCGGGCCTGCTTGAGGTCCACGGCCAGGCTGCGCTTGTCGCAGTTGCCGTTGGCGAAGTAGTGGCCGATCCCGGCGAAGGCGGGGCTCCAGCGCCGGGTCGGCTCGCCCTCGATCCCCTCGACCTTGACCACGGAGGCGCCCAGGTGCGCGAGGTTCCGGGCCGCCACGGGCCCGGCCGTGAACTGCGCGATCTCGACGACGTTCACCCCCGCCAGCGGCGATGCGCTTGGCGCTTCGCCCGGGGCGCGGAGGGCCCGATCCCCCGGCCGCGCGGGCAGCGCGAGCGACCCGGCGGGGCGCACGGGCTCGACGCGCGCCGGGTGCAGGGCCTTAGCCCGGGAGAAGTGGAACACCGGGCCGGCGAGCGTGATCTCCCGCCCCCGGCCGTCCGTCACCGCGCGCACCATGCCGCGGGCGCGGAAGCCCTCGTCCGCCATCAGCTCGGGGATCGTGCGGACGGCGCCCACGGGCACGCCCGCCTCGGTGAGCCGGGCGATCGCCGAGCGGGTGCCGAGCGGGCCGCTCCACGCCGCGACGATGCGATCGACCTCCTCCACGTGCGCGACCCGCTGACCCGGCGAGGCGAAGCGGGGGTCGCCGATCAGCTCGGCCCGGCCCGCCACCTTCAGGATGCGGTGCCAGTGGTCGTCGGTGGAGGTGCAGACGACGATCCGCGCGTCGGCGGTGGGGTAGACGTTCCAGGGGGCGGTCACCGGGTTGCGGCACCCTTTGCGGAAGCCGCCGCGCTGACCGGCCACGATCAGCGTCATGTGCGTGCCCATCAGCCCGATCAGCCCATCGAACAGCGCGATATCGGCCAGTTGGCCCCCTGCGCCCCGTTCCAGCAGCCGCAGCGCCGCCAGCACGGCGGTGGCCCCGTTGACCCCGGCCAGCATTTCGGCCAGCGGCACGCCCGCCGGCAGGGGCAGCCCGCCCTCCTCCCCCGTGAGGGCGGCGAGGCCGCTCGCCGCCTGGAGCGCGAGCTCGTCGCCGGCGGGCGGCATCCCGGGCGCGCCGCCGGCCAGGCCGTAGGGCGTCAGGACGCAGCCCACCAGCCGATCCCGGCGGGCGCGGATCGCCTCCAGATCGGGGTTCGCACCGGGGGCAGGCGGCGCACAGATGGCCACCTGCGCGTGGTCGAGCAGCCGGGCGAACGTGGCGGGGTCGTAGGCCACCCGCTCCCGCCCGGCCTCCAGAAACGCGTGCAGGGCGCCGGCCGCCTCCCCCGCGAGGGCGAGCGGGAGCGGCTCGGCCGGGTCTTCGACCCGGATCACCCGCGCCCCGAACTGGAGCAGCAGCATGGCGCAGACGCCGCCGGCGAGCCGTCCGGCGCGCTCGATCACCAGCACTCCCTCCAGCGGCCGGGGCAAGGCGGGGGCGTCCCACGTGCGGGGCGGTGGCATGGCGTTCCTAGGCGGGCGAGCCCCGGCGGCAGCGGGTGGTGTCCCAATCTGATCTGACAGCCGCATTGAGGGTGGTGACTGGGCCTTTGCGTTCTTCCGGAGAATTGTGATACTAGGGTTGATCTGCTGGAAGTGGGAATCCTGGCGGCCAAGAAGCCTTAACCTTGGAACAGGAACAGGCCATGCTCTCGGGGCACATTGTCTGCCTATCTTGGGAATACCAACTGGATCGGAACAGATCACGGCGGCAAGCTCACGTCCTCAATCCGGTGAATGATGCCCCGCTCAAGGGCCTCGCTCGGATTTACGGATTGAGAGCTGACGAAGAACCGATTGACCTCCTCTATTTTCAGCGAGGTCTTTTCGCTCACGAGCCCGGCAATCTTCCGTTCCAAAGCCCCTAGGTTCTGCAGAATCTCATCTACATCCCGCGGAGCGAGTGCTGTCGGTCCCGGCAAGTTCCACTTCGTTCCGTGGAAAAGGAATGACGAGTGTTTGCACGCGAGACGCGTCTTTCCAGCCATGAAGATTGCGTTCCCAACTGAGTCCACATTTCCGACATTGTGGATGACCAGATCGACGCTAAGGCCGTTGAGCTGGTTATAGACCGCAATGCCGGGGTCAATGAGGCCGCCCGGCGTGGCGAACAGCAAGTAGATGCGCTGTGCCCCTCTGGCAACCTGCTGATATATGACCCCGAGCAACTGCTCGGCGGTCGACACGTTGATTTCCGCCAAGAACGATATGTACGCAGTCTGCGGCGGCGGTGAGGGTTGCCGTTGCATGGAGCCTCCGGGTTCTTAGGAGGACTGCTTTGGTTCACGCGCGAATCAATATTCTGACTTCGGCAACAAGTCCGCAATCATCCAGACCGTCGATGCGATTCCGGCCGCTATGGCCGGCGTAAATCGCAGACTCGCGTGGCCGCGACGACTTTGTACATGCCCTGCCCGCGCCCCCGGCCGCCGTTCGCCGACAGAAGCGGTCATTCCTTGCCGGCGAGTTCGCGGAAGCGCGGCTTGCGCTTCTCCCGAAACGCGGCGCCGCCCTCCTTGGCCTCGGGCGTGTTGTAATACAGGGCCACGCTCTGAAAGCCCATCCGGGCCACGCCGCGCACGGAGTCCGAATCGGCGTTGAACGAGGCCTTGGCGATGGCGATCGCCGTGGGGCTGCGTTCGAGGATCTCCGCGCACCAGCGGTCGACCTCCGCGTCGAGTTCCTCGTCGGGCACGACCTTGTTGACCAGCCCCATCGCCAGCGCCTCTTCCGCCGAGTAGCGCCGGCAGAGGTACCAGATCTCCCGGGCCTTCTTCTCGCCGACGATGCGGGCCAGGTACGCCGTGCCGAAGCCCGGATCGACGGAGCCCACCTTGGGCCCGACCTGGCCGAAGATCGCGTTCTGGCTGGCGATGGTCAGGTCGCAGAGCGTGGCGATGACGTTCCCGCCGCCGATGGCGAAGCCGCGCACCTTGGCGATGACCGGCTTGGGCACGTCGCGGATGGCCGCGTGCAGTTGCTCCACGGGCACGCCGATCGTGCCGCTCCTCTGCCGCGAGTACTTCTTGTCGGCCGTGTCGCCGCCGGTGCCGAAGGCGCGGTTGCCGGCGCCGGTGAGCACGATCACGCCGATCTCTTTGTTCCAGCCGGCCCGCAGGATGGCGTCGATCACCTCGTCGTAGGTCGCGAGCCCGAACGAGTTCATGCGCTCGGGGCGGTTGATGGTGATCGTCGCGACTCCGTCCGTCTCGTCGTACAGGATGTCCTTGTAGGTGACCTCGCTCATGATCCGTCTCCCCTATGCTCCGGTTTCCTGCTCCGGCTTCCACATCTTCGACGCCTCGCCGGCCCCGCGCCCGGAGGCGCGGGGCGGGAAGGCGAGGCGCCCGGCCTCTCGTCCGCGGGCCACCGCCGATCCCGACACGCTCGCACCGCGTGACGACGCGCGGAGAGGGCCGACCCTCTCGCGCCCCGGGTGCGCTTCAACGGCGCCTCAAGTGCGAGGCGCGGCCGATGCGGAGACGAGCGCCATCGCCTCGCCCAGCGTGCCCGGCCGCTCGAAGCGGCGCAGGGTCTCGTAGAGCCGTTCGCCCTGGGCCGGGCCGAGGATCGGTTCGACGAGGCCCATGAACTTCGTGTGCAGGTCGTCCCAGCCCATCGGGTTGTCGGGGTGGCCGATCACGATCGCGGTGTCCGCATGGAGGTGGGTGCCGTCCGCCAGGTACACGTCGAGATGTGCCTCGTGGCCCGGCTGCCCCTCCACCGGCTGGAGCTTCACCACGGGCACGATCGCCATCACCCTGGGGTCGCGCAGGGTCGCCGCGGAGAAGTCGGGCGCCACGGCCCGGTAGCCGCTCAGGCCGATGGCGATGCAGAAGGGCACGCTGAACTTGCCTTCCAGCGGGGTCTTGGGCGCCAGCTTCCCGGCCGTGACCAGCGCGTTCGGGTGCACCTTCGCCTCGACGCGCAGCACCTTCTGCGCGCCGACCTGCGCGGCCAGGCTGCGCGCGGCCTGGGTCGAGGGCTGGGTGGCCCGGCAGCAGGCGAACGGCTTGAAGCCGTTCTGGAGCAGCTCCCACCGCGCATCGAAATCGAGCGGCGGCACCTCGACCTGGCGGTCCTGGATGAAGGCGTCGAGCAGCCCCCGCTCCAGCTCGAACAGGTGGGTGGCGGCCTCGAAGCCCTCGGCGGCGAGCTGCGCGGCGAGGATGCCGTCCATCGCCGCCTTGCCGGGGTGGAACGGCTTGGAGTAGGTGCCGAAGGAGCCCAGCAGCCCGCCGGCCGTGGTGGCGGCCACGCCTAGCGCGTTGGCCACCTGCGCCTCGTCGAGCCGCAGCATGGCGCAGGCGGCCGCGGCGGCGCCGGCCCGCCCGAACACCGAGGTGGGATGGAAGCCGCGCCGTTGCAGGCTGCGGCCCACCCCCGGCGCGAAGCCGCCGCCGAGGCGCGTCATCACCTCGAAGCCGGTGATGAAGCCCGCCAGGGCGTCGTGCTCGGAGAGGCCGTGGTGGCCGGCCATGGCCAGGGCCGTGGACCAGCAGGCGCCGGAGGGGTGACCCGCGCCGCCCGGGTGCGTGTCGTCGTAGTCCATGCAGTGGGCCATCGTGCCGTTCACCAGCGCGGCCAGGGCGGGAGCCGTCCTGGGGCCCAGCAACATCTGCGCGTTGCCGCGGGCCTGCCAGGCCTCGGCGGCGCGGCGCACGGAGACGGCCGGGCCGTCGCGGTACGCCCCGATGGCCACGCCCATGAAGTCGACCAGCGCCTGCTTGGCCGCCTCGATCACCTCCGGCGGGAACCGGCGCCGGGCGGTGGCCGCCACGTAGCCGGCGAGCCGGCGGCCGCGGGGATTGGTCTGTTCGGTGAGGCTGGCTTCTGCGCGCATGGGGTGCACCTCGAAACGGGTGATGCGGTGGCGGATCGCTCCCGTTCGCACGGGCAGTCAGCCGCAAAGGGGCGGCGCCCGGCTCGGGTCAGCCGACCTCCTCGACGCGCCGGCTCACGGAGCGGTAGTTGCCGAAGGTGGGGATGAAGGCGGAATGCTTGCCCGGTCCGCCCGCGACGAGCACGTGGATATCCTCGGGCGCTTCGACGATGGGCAGCAGCGCCTCGGCGTTCTCCGGGTTCAACCAACGCGGCCACTGCGCCTGCCGGTACTGCGCCCGGATGCGCACCTTGGCCAGGGCGTTGCGGGCGTGCTCGAACAGGAACCACTGCACGTCCCGCCGGGAGAGACCGCCCGAGGCGATGGTGTGGGCGTGCTCCGGCCCCAGCACCACCAGCACGTCGCCCCGGCCGATCGAGCCCGCGTTGTTGTGGCCGATGTGACCCATCACGTCGGCCACCACCGAGAGCGTCGAGTAGGCGGAGGTGCAGACGTGGTCGTTGATGTTGTGCGGGGCCTCGCCGGAGAAGACCGTCACCGTGCTCTCGCCCTTGCCGAACCCGCGCGCCACGCGGAAGGGCTCCCAGGGGGTGGCCGCCTCGTGCTCGGCGATGCAGTAGCTGAACTTGCCGGGGTTGCCCTGGGTGGACTGGTCGCCATCGCCCGGCAGCCCGCCGCCCACGTTGATCAGCACCAGCCGCACCGCCCGGCCGAGCGTGGCGTTGGCCCGGAAGCCCGGCCCGAACGCGCCGTGGCTGAAGTTGAGCCCCAGCCTCGCGACGACCGGGCCGGAGACGACCATGGTCACGGCGCAGGGGTGGGTGGTGGCCTGGACGCTGTACAGCCCGAAGGCGGGGTCGCACGCGGCCTGGAGCGTGGCGATCAGCAGCGGCATGTACTCGGGCTTGCAGCCGGCCATCACCGCGTTGATGGCGATGTTCTCCACGGTGGCCTCGGCCCAGCGCGGGGGCACCACGCCGATCGGCTCGGCGGCCGGCCGGCCGGCGCCGGCGATCATGGCGCGCACGCGCTGCTCGGTGGGGAACACGAACGGCAGGCCATCGCTCCAGCGGCGCGCGTGGAAGGCCTCCCGCGCGTCGTCGTCATTCTCGAACGTGAGCCGTTCGGCCACCAGTTCGTCGAGCGCCATCATGGGGTGGGGTTCTCCCGAGTCAGGGTGAAAGCGCAGGAGCTACTGCGCGGGATGCTGGACGAGCGCCCGGATCACCTGATCCAGGGCGTAGTGGGCGCGCTCGTGCACCACGTCCTTCGCCTCGCCCCCCAGGGGATGGGGAATGATGACGAGGGGCAGGGTGGGCATGCCGAGGTTCTTCGATTCCTCCTTGGCCAGCCCCACGAAGGCGTCGGTGCACACGGTGACCGTGGGGATGCCCAGCTTCTCGAGCTCGTAGGAGTCGTGGATACACCACGACGTGCACGAGCCTCAGTCGCCCAGGGCGGTGATCACCGCCCCCACCTCCCGGGCGAAGACATCGAGCCCTTCGGCGCCCACGGAGGAGCCGGGCTTGAACTTGCGCACCACCTCCGCCAGGCCGTACCTGGCTTGCAACAGCTCGACGATACGGTTCTGCAGAATATCGGAGTTGGGCTTGCGGTTGTTGAGCAGCCCGAGCCGGATGCCCTCGAGCGTCTTCAGCCGGGGCGTGATCGGGCGCGCCTCCACCTTGTTCAGCCCGACGGGGCTCAGCAGCGTCACGCTCATGGAATGCTCCTTCCCAAACGGTGGTGCCGCCCCGCGCGTCCTCTCCCCCTTCCCCTCCCCCTCTGGTGGGGAGGGGTGCCCGCAGGGCAGTGTGGGGACAGCGGGCGCAGCGCGGGGCAGGCGGTTACTTGTCGAGCCAGACCTCCTGGAAGCGCCAGCTGTTGTACGAGCTGACGTGGGGGATCCAGTTCTTCACGTAGGGATAGTGGGCGTAGTAGTTGAGGCGGTACGCGAGGTAAGGCCGCGCCACCTCCCGCTGGAGCTGCATGTCGATCTCGTGCACCATCTCGACGCGCTTGGCGTCGTCGGTTTCCATGGACTGTGCCGCGTACTTCTTCTCCATCTCCGGGTTGCAGTAGTCGGAGTAGTTGCGCGTGGAGCCGCAGGTGAAGTTCTCGTAGAACTGGGCGTCGGGGTCGTCGATGGTCACGGCCGTCTGGTTGCTGCCGATCAGGAAATCGCGGCGGGCCACCTTGCCGTACCAGTTTCCCAGCTCCACCTGCTCGAGTGTGGTCTCGATGCCGACCTGCTTCATCTCCCCGAGCATCCAGTTGGCCGATTCGATGTAGGCCTGCACGGAGCGGGTGGACACGACGATCCTGAGCGGATTGTTCGGGCCGTAGCCTTCTTCGGCCAGGATCCTGCGCGCCTCGGCCTTGTTCTTCTGGGCGTCCCCATAGCCGGGCAGGCTATCGAGCTGCTCGTCCGTCAGGCCCCAGTGTCCGTGGGGTTGCGGGATCATGGCCGACCCGCGCACCGCCCCGCCCTTGTATACGGTCTTGATCAGGCTGTTGCGGTCCAGGGCCAGGTTCACCGCCTGGCGCAGGCGCAGGTTGTTGAAGGGCGGCTTCTTGGTGTTGACGATGATGTTCTGCGTGCCATTCGTCACGCGTTCGGCGAAGACGATCCCCACGTTGGCGGCCTTGAGCTGCTCCATGATGGGCTTGACGGTGTACACCGGCGGCGCAGCGTCCACCTGATTCGCGATCATCGCCGCGGTCTGCGAGGCAACCCCCCGGATTACGATGAAGTCCACCCCGTCCAGGTAGGGACGCCCCTTGACGAAGTAGTCCGCGTTCCGCTCCTGGGTGATCCGCTGGTCGCGGATCCACGTCTTCAGCCGGAACGGTCCCGTGCCCACCGGCTTGCCGCGCAAATCCGCAGGGGAGATATGGGCCGGATAGACCGCCGAGTTGCCGGAGGCGAACATCGACAGCAGCGAAGGCTGCGGGCGCTTGAGGCGGAACGTCACCTCCCGGTCGCCGTTGGTCTCGATCTCCTGGACGTTCTGGTACCAGGTCTTGCGGGGGTTGAGCTTGAGTCCGCCCCGCACGGCGCCCCGCACCACGTCCCAGGTGTGCTTGACGTCCTGGGCGCCGAACGGCTTGCCGTCGTGCCATTTCACCCCCGGGTGCAGCTTGAAGGTCAGCGCCCTGCCGTCGCTGCTCCAGCGCCAGCTCTCGGCCAGATCCGGCCGGAGCGTGGCGGGGCTTTCCACCGGCTGGAAGTAGTCGTACTTGATCAGATTGTTATAGAGGGGCGAGGCCGCGACCACGGTGTCGGTCGTGGCCGTCTCGTGGAGAGAGAGATCCGGCGGCGGGTCCCGGAGCAGCATGCGCAGCACGCCGCCGTACTTCTGCGCCTGGCCGGTCTGCGGCAGGAACGCCACCCACAGCGCCAGCAGGGCACAACCGGCCCACAGCGACCTTCGACTTGTATTCAGCATGCTCGATATCCTTCGCTCAATGAAGCACCGCGGGTGATCCCCAGGGAGCGCCGCGGCTCGATCTCCCCGGCTTCGGCTCGCGCGTGGAGCCCGACTTCCCTCATGCAGCGGCGGACGGCGCGCTCCTGCGCGCCTCCACCCTGGAGCTCCCGCTCGCGCGTCGGTTCGCCGTGCCGGGCCCGCGATCGGACGGCGGCGGTGCACCGCCGCCCGAGGGCGTGCGCGGCGGAGGCCACGCCGGAGCCGCGCATGCGGCGCCGCACCGCGTTCACCCCCTCCGGCGCCGATTCCGCGACAGCACCGGCCAGCCCTGGGCCGGACTCCAGCCGCGGCGCGGGATGTGCTGCACCGGCAACGTGGGGGAACATTTCGACAGATTGGGCGCGATGTCAACGGCGAAGGTCGGACCCCATGCCGCGGGAGTGCCCCCGGCGAACACCGGCCGATTGCCGGCGCCTGGGCCGGCGACCTCACCCTCCCCGGCCCTCCCTCTCCCGGGGGAGCGGGAGGGTGCCCGGAACCGCCGACCGGCCCGCAAGTCCCACAAGGGGGCTTTCTTCAGAAGTCTCGACTTGGAATTGCGCAGCGACGACCGGCGCCGGGGTGGGAGCACCTCGGCGCGCGGATGCGGTGATACGGAGGGTCACTCCCCCGGGACGCGCGGGCCGGCACGGCCCGCCGGCGATTCAGCGGCGGACGGGAATGTGCTGCGCGGGTTTCGGAGCGCCGCGGCGACGCGGCAACACGATCTCCAGCAGGCCGTTCTCGTACGCGGCCCGGATGCCTTCGAGCTCCACATCGTCCCGCAGCGGAATCACCCGCCGGAACGAGCCGAACGCCCGTTCCCGGCGGTGGAGCTGGCGCTCGACCGGGGCGCTGCGGCGTTTCTTTTCGCCGGCGATCGTCAATGTCTGGTCGCCGAGGGACACCTCGAACTCGTCATCGGCCAAGCCCGGCAATTCCACGGCGACGTAGAGCGCCGTGACATCCTCTGAAATGTCCATCCGGGGATGAAACCCCTCCACGACCTTCTCCTCCGTATCGAACAACGGCACGTCCCAACGGCTGAAGAAGCCTTGCATCACCTCCGACAGCTCCTTCTCCAGGCGGTACATCGGGTGGTTGAATTCCGGGCGTACCCCCCTGTCCCCGTTCGGCGGGCTCCCCAGCTCCTTGTGGTTCATGATATTGCTCCTCGCGCCAACGGTGGGTGAAAGTGAGTGCTGCGGGATGCCTGCGTTCGATGAACAGGCGCGCCGGACCGATCGTGCCGGTCAGGGCCGCCTCAACCCTGAATCGGAATGCGCCGCACGGATTTCTGGGCCGCGCGGCTCATCGGCAAGCGTACCGTCAATACCCCGTTCTTGAAGGCTGCCTTCACCTCCGCATGCTCGATCGCCGCATCCAGCGTGACGACGCGGGTAAAGCTCCCGTAGGAGCGCTCGCGGCGGATGAAATCCTTGCCCGTCTGTTCCCGTTCCTCCTTCTTTTCGCCCTTGATCGTCAGGGCATCATCGGTGAGGGCGACCTCGAGCTCCTTTTCCTCCAGCCCCGGCAGCTCCAGCGTCACCGTCACGGCTTTGTCATCCTCGCTGACGTCCATGCGTGGGCTGAAGGAGCCGAGCGCCATCGGCTCCCGACCCCAGACGGGCCAGGCGGAGAAATCCCGCCCCCTGAAAAACTCGTCGAACAGCTCCCCCATGCGTTTCTGGAACTGCACCATCGGCGGCTCGCTCCCTCGCGGATCGGTCGATTCCGCCGGCTTGCTGTCTTTGCTCGCCATGGCCCTGCTCCTTCCTTACCCGTAGAGTGGCCGGATGCTCGCCCGGTTCAGGCGGAAGGCCCGCCCCGGATCGTGCCCAACGCCCGACTCCGGCCAAACGCGATTCGGACACTCGCCTCGTCGAAATCTCCGTTCAGTCACCATTTCACTCCGCAGCAAGAGCCTTGCCAAGGGGCCCTGAGACACGATGCGGCCTTCCTGCGTGCTTGGAAATCCGGTGCAAAGCGGGCGCAGATGCGACTGTGCGGCCGATGCGTCAGATTGCCCCCAGGGTCGGGGCGGAATGACCTGAAGCCCACCGGCGACAGCCGATTTGTCCCGGCCCCCGCAGAGCCGCGCGGCGATGCAGCTCGGGACGGCTCAGGGGGCGGGGGGCGGCGGCCCGGGAGGCTGCGGCGCCGGGGGCACTGCGGCGGGCGAGACCGGGGCGGGCGCCGGGACAGGCGCGGTCTCGGCGGAAGGGCGCGCCGGCGTGGGCCGGCTCGGGTCCTTGTCCCAGTTGTCGTTGCGACGGATCAGCTCCATCGCCTGTGAGCGGGCAGCGAGCAGCTTCGCCGCGTCCTTGAGATAAGGAAGAAACCGGCCCACCAGCTCGTCGATGGCGGGGTGGTGCAGCTCCACCTGCTTCCAGTGGTCGTAAAACCCCTGCTGCCGTTCGGCGCTCAGCCAACGGTAGTGGTTGGTTTCGTGGAACGCGGCGTATTCGGCATCCAGCTTCGCGCGCAACGCGTAGTAGCCCAGGAAGGTCGTCTCGGCAGCGGCGACCCCGGCGGCAAGTTGCTCCCTGAACCCCGCCACGCGGGCGGCCGCCTCGGCCGTGGCGGCGTCGCGGGCGGCCTGGGTTTCGCCTTCGGCCAGCGGCGCTTCCCTGAGCCGCCGGAGCCGGTCGTCGCCCTCGGCGATCGGTTGCCGGAGCCCCTCGAGCGCCGGCACGTCGCGGTCGAGGTCGCGAAACCGCGCGACGGCTTCCTCCACGAGGCCGTGGTACACGGGCACCGCGGGGAAGCGCTTGCCGAAGTCGATCCGGAAGGCGCGCTTCCAGTCATCCAGTTGCGCCGCCGGCCCCGGATCGACCAGCGTGGCCTCGATGCCGAGCGCCTCGGCCTCCGCCTGCCGGTAGAGGCCGCCCACCACCGCCAGGTAGTGCAGCGTGCCATCGGGATCCGCCAGGGCGTATAGGAACTCGAAGGACTTGTCGGGGTGGCCGCGCTGATCGAACGCGACGATGCGCCACGCCCGCGCCGGCCGGCCATCGACCGCCACCTCGGCGTAGCCCTCCGCGTAGCCCGGCTTGCGCAGGTACAGCGCCACCTGGGCGCTCGAGCCGGGCTCCACCTGCACGCCGGGGGAGATGCTGGTGCCGCCGCCGCGCAGCACCAGCTCCGGCGCCCCGGGAGCCTGCCGGGGCGCCGGCCGGGGCGTGTACGCCAGCCCTACCGCCGAAAGCTCCGGGAACTGCGCCCGGGTCTGGGCCACGATCAGCGAGAGCCGGTTCGCCTCCTCGGCCGCGAGGCCGCCGCCCACGCGTTCGAGCGACCCCCGCCCCGCGCAGGCCGCGAGCGCGACGGCGAGAAGCAGCGCCGCCCACGGCCTCGGCGGCCCGGGGCGAACGGCGACGATGGGAGCGAGAACGCAACAGACACGGCGCAGCCAACGGTTTCGCATGGGATTCCAGTCACATCTGGTTGCGGGAAGCCCTCTCGGCGTGACCGGCCCGAGGCGTGGGGCGATTTGTCCCGCCATCGGCGCCGGTCGCGCCGCGTTCGGAGAATCCGCGACCGTCATTCAGATCGTCGAAGGCGACGGCCCCGGGAAAGACCTCTGCCGTCTGCCACTCCTCACGACCGTCCGGCCAGGACGATCGTGACCGCTTCACCGTCGCGCAGGGGCGCGTCGGGGTCAATGGAGGGCTGACCGGCCTGCCGCGACCCGGGCGGTCCCCGTCGCACGCAGGACCAGCCGCCCCGCTCCCGGAAGCGCGCCTCCAGCTCCGGAAACAGCCGCCAGGCGGCTGCCACCGCGGCCGCGGGCGTCGCCGCGCGCAGAGGCACCGCGGGCGATGCGCCCAGCCCCGGCAGGGGCGCCTCCAGGCGCAGCGTCAGCAGGATGGCCGGGGCACGCGGCGCGCCGATCCCTTCCAGCGCCAGCGCCTCGCGGTAGGCTTCGGGGGTGTCCATGTCCATCAGCGGCGGCGCGCCCAGCGCCGGGTGCCAAAGCTCCTCGATGGCGAGCACGTGCCGGGGCCGCCCCTCGCTGAGGGCGATGGGCCGCTGCCTGCCCTCCGCCACCAGCCGCTCCAGCTCGGGGAGCAGCGCCAGGTCGTAGGCGGCCGTGAGCGCATTGACGAAACCCTCGCTGCTGTAGAGGCAGGCCGAAACGCCCTCCAGGCCGCCCACCAGGCGCACCATCCAGGGCGGCGTGAAGAAGGGGAGGTCCACGGGCATCAGCAGCACCCGCCGGGCCCGCCCCTGCAGGGCGCGAAACCCTGCCAGCATGCCCCAGAGCGGCCCGCGCCCCTGCTCGGGATCGCGCACGGCGATCACGTCCAGAGGCAGCGCCGGGGGCACCTGGCCGGGCGCCAGGGCGACGACCACCGGCGCGGCCACCTGGCGCAGCCGGGCCAGCACCCGCAGCAGCAGGGGCTCGCCGCCGAAGCGCAGCGCGGCCTTGTCCACCCCCATGCGGCTCGAGCGCCCCCCGGCCAGGATCAGGCCGGCGGTGGCGGGCAGCCTGGCGGGCAGCTCCGTCACGGGCGTCTGCGGGGTCACGGGCGCCTCCGGATGGGGTGAGAGCGGCGGCGGCTCAGCGGGCAGCCTTCGCCAGCCGCCGCGCGCGGGCGAGTACCGCCTTGAACTCCGCCGCGGTGACCGGCTGGATGGAGAGGCGCATGCCCTTGCGCAGCAGCATCATCTCCCGCAGCTCGGGCAGGGTGCGCAACTCTGCCAGCGTCACCGGCACGGGGAACTTCTCCACGAAGGTCACGTCCACCATCATCCACACCGGCTGCTCCGGCGTGCTGCGCCGGTCGAAATACTCGTGGCCCGGCTGCCAGGCGGTGGCGTCGGGGTAGGCCTCGCGCGAAACGCGTGCGGTGCCGGCGACCGCCGTGGGGTCGGTGCTGCTGTGGTAGAACAGCACGCGATCGCCCTTCTTCATCCCATCGCGCATGAAGTTGCGGGCCTGATAGTTGCGCACGCCCTCCCAGGCGGAGGTGCGGCCGGGCGCCCGCATCAGGTCGTCGATGGAGAACACGTCGGGCTCCGTCTTCATCAGCCAGTAGCGCATGGTCGCGATTCCGTCCGATCGGGGTTGTGCGCGCCGGCGCCCGGCGCATCCAGCAATGCGCATCCAGCACGGCGCATCCAGCAGGCCGCCTGGAGCTAGGGCGCGGACGGCTCGGCGCCAGGGTGCCGCGCCAGGCTCAGCAGAAGGCCAGCCAGAGCACGCCCAGCAGGGCGAGCGCCCAGGCCAGCCAGCTCCAGCGCCCCACGCGCCGCCAGTGCTGATCCGGGGGCAGCAACTCGGCGGCGGGCACGCCGGCCCGCCCCGCGTCCCAGGCGCGGGCGTAGGCGGCCAGGGTCTCGATGAACGCGGGATGATGCTCGATCGCGGCCACGCGGTGGGGGGTCATCCCGAGTTCCCGGCACATCGGGAAGTACAGCCGCTCCACCTCGTACAGGGTCTCCAGGTGGTCGTTGACGAAGCTCAGCGGCACGAACACCACCGTGCGGGTGGCCTGCCCTGCCAGCTCCTTGAGCATCTCGTCGGTGTACGGGCGCAGCCACTCGGCGGGACCCACCCGGCTCTGGAACGAAAGCGCGAAGCGCCAGCCGGGGAAACGGCCGCGCAGCGCCTCCAGCGTGCGGTACAGCTCCAGCCGGTAGGGGTCGCCCCGCTCGACATAGACCGCCGGCAGGCCGTGGGCCGAGCACAGGATCACGGTCGCGGCGGGCTGCGGCGCCGCCGCGCTCAGCGTGGCCCGCAGCCGCTCCGCCATGGCGTCGAGATAGCCCGGCGCATCGGGGTACGAGCGCAGGGCGCTCAGCCGCCCCGCGAATCCGGCAGCGCGCAGGGCCGCGGCGAGCTGCTGCAGCGCTGAGCCCGTGGTGGCGTAGCTGTAGTGGGGATAGAGGGGCAGGGCCAGCAGGTCGTCCACCCCGGCCGCCACGATCTCGCCGGCCACCCGCGCGCACCAGCCGGCCAGATACCGATGGGCG
>JACQKK010000066.1 GCA_016204605.1 Candidatus Lambdaproteobacteria bacterium | reverse complement strand
CGGCAGCCGCTCAGCTCGATCACCTCAGCGGAGCATACGTCATGAATTCCAGGATTCTGCGTGTTGCGGCGGCGCTGGTGGGGATGGCCCTTGCCGCATCCTACGCGTTCGCTCAGACGGTCACCGTGCCGACCACGTTCAGCGCCAACACGACCGCCAAGGCCAGCGAGGTCAACGCCAACTTCGAGGCTCTGGCCACAGCCGCCACCGCCACCAACGCCACCGTCACGGCCCTCGCCGCGACGGTCAGCGCGCTGCCGGGGGCGCCGACGGCCGTGCCGAGCGGATACTCCGGCAACGGCGCCTTCGCCAGCACAGACACGCTCGCGGGTCGGAACGTGATCGTCCTCCAGCGCAAGGTGGACACCAACCTGGACGGTACCGCCGAGAGCTATGTCTACCAGGTGCGGATGGCCTACACGGATACCAGCGGCAACTACGTGTTCGAGAACGCCACGGTGAACACGGGGACCGATGGCATGACGGTCACCATCTGGAGCAAGAACGTCGATACAATGACGGGCACCGACGAGAACAAGTTCACTGAGGGCCAGTACACTCAGCAGCCCTACTCCACGGCACTGACCCTCACGAGAACGCTCGACAACCAGCGCCATTGCTTTACGGCCAACTACTACGGGGTGATGCGGGCGTGCATTCGCGCCGAGGATAATACCGCTATCAACAACACGCGGGTCTTCGACGAGAGCCGCATCACCGTTTCCATGGCGAATGCGCCATTCTTCACCGCAAACACGGTGGACATCGGCCCGAACAGCCTCACGTTTCCGGATACGAACGTCGTCGGACGGATCGACTACCGCAGCACCAAGCAGATCATCCTGATCGCCAGGAACGTCGGCGTGGTGTTCCGGCACCAGATGGAGGTCGACAACACGCCGTACCAGGCGGTCTGGTACCGCGTGGGTGGCGTCGCGTACGGCTCACTCGCACCCACGACGAACAACCCGGTGGGCACGCCGTTCGGGGGGAGCGGCAGCCTCGCCACCGGCAATCCATTCTTCACGCCCTGACCGCTTTTCGGCCCTCGGCGCCGGGCTTCCCCAGCGTGAAGCCCAGGCCCGCGGGGACGAGGCGTGGAATCGGCCGCGACGGGAGTTGCCAATCAGGGTTCGTCCCCGGCGAGCTCCCGTTCGAGCAGTTCCAGCGGCGGCAGGATCTCGCGGATGGCGTGGCGCAGAGTCGGGAGGTGATTCTGCACCACGTCCCACACGTCGGGAAGGCTGACGCCCTCGGCCTTGCTCACAGCGGTCGGGCCTCCCTGAGGATTCTCCTGCGCAACAGCCAGTACAGGCCGTCGGCGTTGACGACATCGACCGGTCTCCCCAGCAGGTCCCGCAGGGACAAAGTGAGGGCGGCCAGGTCGAGCAGGCCATGGCCAGGCTTCATCTCGACCAGCAGGTCGATATCGCTCGCGTCCGTGGCCTCTCCGCGGGCGACGGAACCGAAGACGCGCACATTCGCAGCCCCGTGCGCTTCGGCGACGCGGAGGATTTCCGCTCGTCTGGAGCGCAGGAGCTCGCCGATATCGTCCATGGCTGCCATCCGATGCCGGTGCTGTTGCCGCGATGCTGGAATACCGCGGCTGAGATTGGATGCAGTGTCAACCATAGCGAATCGCGACCGGTCCCGCGAGCGCGACGCGAAACCAACCGCTACGTCGCACCAGACACTGCCGGGCCGCCCATCGGGTAGCCCTGGCCCGCGGGGGCGAGGCGTGGTAGGACCTGATCCGGGGGAGGCGCGCTGCCGATCCCCCGCCGCTCCACCCTCGTCCCCCTCCGCCGCCATGCCGCCTGCCTCGCCTGACAAGCTGCTCTTGGTGACCTGGAACGTGAACTCGCTGCGGGTGCGGCTGGAGGCCGTCTTGCGCTGGCTGGGCGAGCACGGCCCCGACGTGGTGTGCCTGCAGGAGACCAAGGTGCCCGACGAGCTGTTCCCCCACGAGCCGCTGCGGGAGCTGGGCTACCAGGCGCTGATCTCGGGGCAGAAGACGTACAACGGCGTGGCGATCCTCTCCCGGCTTCCCATCGAGTCGCCGCGGGTGGGGTTCGATGGCGGGGGCGAGGAGCAGAAGCGGCTGGTCGCCGCCACGGTGGCGGGGGTGCGCTTCGTCAACGCTTACGTGCCCCAGGGCTCGGAAGTAGGCTCCGAGAAGTTCGCCTACAAGCTCGACTTCCTGGCCCGGCTGCGCGCCTACTTCGAGCGCCACCACCGGCCGGGGGAGCCCGTGGTGCTGGTGGGCGACCTCAACGTGGCGCCGGCCCCGGAGGACGTGTTCAGCCCGGCGGAGCTGGAGGGCGAGGTGTGCTTCCACCCCGCCGAGCGCGAGGCGCTGGAGCGCCTGCGCGCCTGGGGCTTCCGGGACCAGTTCCGCAGGTTCGAGCCGGGCGCCGGCTTCTACAGTTGGTGGGACTACCGCCAGGGCGCCTTCCGCCGCAACCGCGGCCTGCGCATCGACCACGTCTGGGCCACGGCGCCCCTCGACGCCCGCGCCCTCGAGTGCTGGATCGACCGGGAGGAGCGCGCCCGCGAGAAGGCCTCCGACCACGCCCCGGTCGTCGCCGGCTTCGCCCTGCCGCCGGCGTGACCGGCCGGCCGCTGGACTGAATCTTGCTTGACACCCCTCGGGCGCGCTGCGCGGCCCCACCCCCGGCCCCTCTCCATCGGTGATGGAGAGGGGAGATGGCGGCGCAGAATCAGGCCGTTGGCGGGTGCAGGAACGATCGCCCCTCCCTACCTGGTGGGGAGGGGTGCCCGCAGGGCGGGGTGGGGATGTGGGGGCCTCACCCCCGCCGCTGGCGCGGTTGCCCCCTCTCCTGGGGGAGAGGGGGCGAACCGCAAGCCGCCCCGTTGGCTGAACAGGGCTCCTCCCTCTCCCCTCGAAAAGGGAGGGCCGGGGAGGGTGAGGCCGCGCAGGTGGCGGGAACGAAGCCCCCTCCCTCTCCACCAGGAGAGGGAGGGCCGGGGAGGGTGGCCGCCGCCCTGCTTTCATTTCAGGCGGAAGGTGTATAGTGAAGGATGCGCGGTGCGTGGCCCCCTCCGGGGCAGGCCCGCTGAACGGGCCGCGACCGCTCCAGCGTGGGAGAAGCCATGAGTTCGGTGCTGTCCCAGAACGAGGTGGATGCCCTGCTGCGGGGCATCTCCGGCGGCGAGTTCGATGTCGAAGGGGGCGGTGAAGGCGGGGCCGGGGGCGACGAGGAGATCATCCCCTACGACCTGACCAGCCAGGACCGGATCATCCGGGGGCGTATGCCGACCCTGGAGATCATCCACGACCGGTTCGTGCGCATGTTCCGGCTCACCCTCTCCTCGGCCCTGCGCAAGGTGGTGGACATCAGCGTGCGCTCGACGGAGCTGATCAAGTTCGGCGAGTTCCTGAAGACGCTGCCAGTGCACTCCTCCCTGAACCTGTTCCGCATGAATCCCCTGCGGGGCAACGCCATCATGGTGCTCGAGACGCGGCTGGTGTTCACGCTGATCGACCTGTTCTTCGGCGGCACGGGCGAGCTCGAGGTCAAGGCGGAAGGGCGCGACTTCTCCGCCATCGAGCAGCGCATGATCAAGCGCGTGGTGATCAGCGCGCTGGAGGACTTGCAGACCTCGTGGCGGCCGGTGTTTCCGGTGCAGATCACCTACACGCGCTCCGAGGTGAACCCGCAGTTCGTGGCCATCGTGCCCCACAGCGAGGTGGTGGTGGTGGTCACCTTCGACGTGGAGATGGGCCGCGCCCCCATGTCGATCACGCTCTGCATCCCCTACTCGATGATCGAGCCGATCCGCGCCAAGCTGAACGCCGGCTTCCAGAGCGACCAGAACGAGGTGGACACCACCTGGCTCAACCGCTTCCGCACCAACCTGCAGCAGGCCAAGGTGGACCTGCTGGTCGAGCTGGGCCGCACCGATCTCTCCGTGCGCGAGTTCCTCAACCTGAAGCCCGGCGACATCGTCTCCCTGGAGCAGGAGGTGGAGCGCCCGCTCAACGTCACCATCGAGGGCATCACCAAGTACAAGGGCTTCCAGGGCTCCTACAAGGGCCACCAGGCGCTCAAGGTCACCGAGCTCGTCTATCGCCCGCCGGTGGTGGACGAGATTCTGCTGCTGTGACGGAGCCGCCGCAGCCCGGAGACCCGATTCCGGGCGACCCGGCACCCCGCACAAGGCGCTGGCTTCCGCCCTGGCACGACCGCTCAGCGTGCCTGCCCGCCACGCCTCCGCCCGCTGCCGGGCTCCGGGAGCGCCGGCGGGGCGCCCGGAGGCGCCCCTTCCACATCCATCGGAGGTTCGGGAATGTCGCAGTGGATCCGCTTCCGCTTCGAGCAGGGCGAGACCATGCTGTTCAGCGCCGACCAGGTGCACGTGGTGTTCAAGCCCGATGACCTGCGGATCGAGGTGTACCCGCCGGTCGCCCCGGCGCAGAAGCGCGAAGGGCTCGCCCAGCCGATCTGCGTGTTCGCCTGCGAGACGCCCGACCAGGTCAGCGCGGCCGAGGAGCTGATCTTCGATACGCTGGCCGACGGCCAGTCGGTGACGGTCTCCCTCGACGTGCTCGACGACCATGCCGAGTACCTGAACCACGTCAACGGCATCCGCACCATCCTGCAACTGCTGCACGAAGGCCGCATCCGCATCCCGGTGGACGAGGATTTCAACGAGCGCGAGCTGTTCGACCCCGACAAGCCCAAGCACGAGTCGGAGATCGGCCAGTTCGAGGAGATGCTGAACACCTACCTCGACGTGCCCGGCGATACGCTCCGCCGCGCCTTCGCCAACGAGGGCGGCGATTCGCCCTTCCAGCTCCTGCGCGACCACGAGGAGTGCGCGGACCACGGCTTCCACGAGTACTGGGTGGTGGCCACCCGCCCCGACCGCCACTACGCCTTCCGCCACGACTACGAGTCCCTCGTCAAGGCGGTGGTCGAAAAGGAAGGGCTGGACCTGCAGAAAGGCCCCCCAGCCTGAGCGCAATGGCCGCCTCGGCCGTCCGGCCAGGCGGCACGCGTTGATGCTATGCCATACAGCCCGCCCGCCCCTGCGCGGGGCATTGTCCAGGGCGAATGCGCCGCGGCCGGAGCCGCTTTCCGACCGGCACGTGCTGCGGCGCAGCAGGCCCCTCCGCGGCGGCGATTCAGCTTGGCGACACCAGCAGATTCCTCGCTGAGCTTGTCCTGAGCCTGCCGAAGGGCTCGGAATGACATTATCCTTATTCTTGTCGCCTCATCCTTATCCTTGTCACCCCGAGCGTAGCGAGGGGTCTGCTGTGTGTGTACCGTCGAGCGGTCTGATGCAGGATCGCGAACCCACCCCTTCTCGATTGACGCCCCCCCGAGCGGTCTGCTAGAGGGTGCAGGTATCGGCACCGGATCGGCGGGCGCGCGGGGCGGCGTCGCGCCGCACCGGAGCGTCGCACCCATGCCCACATGCACAAGGGGAGGGTCCATGATCTACGAGGTGAGAACCTACGACCTCAAGCCGCGCGCGCTGGCGGAAGTCGAGCAGCGGTTCGGCGAGGCCTACGAGCACCGGAAGAAGTACTCGGAGCTGGCGGCGTTCTGGCACACGGAGATCGGGCCGCTGAACCAGATCATCCACGTCTGGGGGTACAAGAACCTCGACGAGCGCGTGCGCGTCCGCGGCGAGGCGGTCAAGGACAAGAACTGGCCGCCCAAGATCGCGGAGTTCATCGTGGGCCAACGCTCGGAGATCATGATCCCCTTCCCCGCCGTGCCCGAGATGAAGCCCGGCCGGCAGGGGCCCTGCTTCGAGATGCGCACCTACACGTACTTCGCGGGCCATCTGCCCAAGATCATGAGCATCTGGGAGGCGGCGCTGCCCGTGCGGCTGCAGTTCGGCCCCATCACCGGGCTGATGTACTCGGAGCTGGGCAACCTGAACCGCTTCATCCACATCTGGCCCTACAAGACGCTCGACGAGCGCCAGGAAATCCGCAAGAAGGCGCAGGCGACCGGAAACTGGCCGCCTTCGGCGCACGACAAGAACCGGGGCGGATCGGGGTACGATCTCCTCGCCCAGGAGAACAAGATCGTGATGCCCTCGGCCTTCTCGCCGATCCAGTAGGACGTCCGATACGGGCGGCACCGCTGCGGGCTCGACCGCGCCGGCGCCCCGACCCGTACCCCGTTCCCGCTCGTCCAGCTTTGGGGGTCCGCCATGTTCTACGAGGTGCGCACCTACACGGTGAAACCGCGTTCCATTCCGGAAGTGCTGAAGCGCTACGCGGAGGCCTATGAGCACCGCAAGCAGTACTCGAAGCTCGCGGCGTTCTGGACCACCGAATTCGGGCCGCTGAACCAGATCATCCACGTGTGGCCCTACCAGGACCACGAGGAGCGCACGCGCATCCGCGCGGAGGCCACCAAGAACCCCAACTGGCCGCCCAAGATCGCCGAATTCCTGGTGCACACCCAGTCGGAGATCATGCTCCAGTTCCCCTTCTCCCCGGAGCTGAAGCCGGCCACGCTCGGTCCCTATTACGAGATGCGCACCTACACGCTCCGCCCGCGCGCGCTGCCGATCATGGAAAAGAACTGGGGGCCGGCCCTGCCGGCGCGGCTCAAATATTCGCCCCTGGCCGCCGTCTGGTACACGGACTTCGGCGGGCTCAACAAGTTCATCCACGTCTGGCCGTACAAGACGCTCGAGGAGCGCAACCGCGTCCGCGAGCAGACCCGCAAGGACAAGGTCTGGCCGCCCAGCCAGGTCACCCCGCTGCCGCCCGGCGAGCCGGACCTGATCGTGCATCAGGAGAACAAGATCGTGATCCCCGCGCCCTTCTCGCCGATGCAGTAGCGCCGGCTTTCGTCGTCCCCCCCGCCCGATGGGCACCCCTCCCCACCCGGTGGGAAGGGGATGGAGGAGGGGACGCGAACGTTGACGAACCCCGCTTGCCGGCCCTACCTAGCCGCGGGCGCGGTCGCGCAGCCAGCCCTCGACCAGCTCCTTGCACGCCGCCAGGCGCTGGAACGCCTCGTCGGAGCCGCCCTGGTCCGGGTGGGCCTGCTTGGAAAGCAGCCGGAAGGCCGATTTCACCCCGTCGAACGTGGCGGTGGCCGGTTCCAGCCCGAGTGCGGCGAACGCCTGGAGCACCTCGAGGCGCAGGGTCGGCTCGCCGCCGGGCCCGAAGGACTGGAACCGGAAGCGGCGGGCCGTGCGCTCCTGGCGCTGTTCCTGCCAGACGCGGACGTTGCGCTCGAGCGCCTCCTCGAACGACCGCAGCACGGCGTGCAGCCTGACCCGGAACTCGCGCTCCCAGTGGTACGCATACTGGTCGCGGTCGAGGCGTCCGGCATCGATGACCTTGCTCAGGTGGCCGAACAGCATGGCCGCCCGCAAGTGGCCGTAATCGCGCTGCTCCCTCCAGTAGAAGTCGCGTTGGCACACGTCGTCCCACAGTGCACGCCGCGCCTGCTCCATCCCCAGGTCGAACGGCAGGCGCAGGAAGTAGCTCCCCCAGCGCTCCTCCCCATAGCCCCGCTCGAGCTGCGCCACCTGAAACGCCAGCGGCGAGAGCAGCGCCTCGAAGAACCGGCGGTACTCCTCCTTCGAGAAGAACCACGGGCTGCTCTCCAGCCGCCAGTCGGTGCACTCGTAGTACCGGCAGAACACCTGCAGCAGCGACTCGTCCTCGAAGAAGTCTTCCGCCATGCGCCGGGCCGCATAGCGCTCGACCGGCGTGGCCGCGGCCTTGGCGTAGGCGGCCCGCGCATCGTCCAGTTGCCCTTCCGGGAAGCCGCCCCGCACCAGGTTGCGGAAGGTGCGGGTGGTTCGGCCCAGCATGGCGAGCCGCGCCAGCACCGACTCATCGCCGAACACCCTGGAAAAGCGAAGCTGGGCTGCGAAGCGCATGGGTTCGTGCTCCGGGGCCGCCTCCCGTGCGGACTCCCCACGGGGGCCGCATGGAGCGAACCGTGACTCGGGGCCAACCGCCGATCGGGGGGCCGATCGCGGGGGCATGCTCGTTCCACACTCTGACACGGGGTGGGCGGCCCTTCAAGGGGCGCGGAGCCCGAGGGCACGCCGCCCGTCCCCACCGGCTCCCGGAGCGGCGATGCCGCTTCACGCGCCGCCTGGGATGCGGTGGCTCCTGCTCCCGGTGGGCCGGCATCCTCACCCGGGAGCGGTACCAGCCGCTGATCGAGACCGAGCTTCGGTAGGTCAACGACATGCAGTCCAACATCAAGGAGGTGCTCGAGGCCGATCGCGACCTTCATCAGGCGCTGATCGCCGAGCGGGCCACCTCTACCCGGCCGACCCCCGGGAGTGGAACCAGCACTTCAAGGCCAGCGAGGAGAACGTCCAGCAGGCGCTCGATCGGCTGAGCCGGGCGACGCAGGCCTACCCCCCGGAACTGATGCAGCGCCAGCGTGTGCTGATGGAGCGCTTCGGCGTCTGGAGCGCCCGCACCCGGGAGGTGCTGCAGCTCGCCAAGCCGCCGGCCAAGGCCGCTCAGGCGCGCGCGCTCAGCGCCGGGGCCGCGGCCGCCGCGTTCGCGCAGACCCGCGGCGTCGTCAACGAGCTGACGGAGCTGCAGGAAAGCCGCATCGCCGCTGCGCTGCGGGTCATCCGCGAGCGCAGCGGCGGCGCCCAGACCGAAGCGGCGGAGCTCGGCCAGCGCTCGCAGCTCATCAGCATGCTGTTCGGGCTGATCGCGCTGCTCGAGATCGCCGGCCTGTTCGGGCTGGGCTACCTGGTCGCGCGCTCCATCACCCGGCCGATCACGCAGGCCATCTCGCACCTCTCCGAGACGGCCTCCATCACCGCCAAGGCCTCTGCCGAGGTCTCGGAATCCAGCCAGACCCTGGCGCAGGATGCCACCGAGCAGGCGGCCAGCCTCGAAGAGACCTCGTCGGCGCTGGAGCAGATGTCGAGCATGACGCGGCTCAATGCCGACAACGCCAAGCAGGCCGATATCCTCGCGGTCAACGCCCGCGACCTGACCGACCAGGGCAGCCTGGCCATGGAGCGCATGCTGGCCGCCATCAACGAGATCAAGGCCACCGCCGACGAGACCGCCAAGATCATCAAGACCATCGACAACATCGCCTTCCAGACCAACCTGCTCGCCCTCAACGCCGCCGTGGAGGCCGCCCGCGCCGGGGAGGCCGGCAAGGGCTTCGCCGTGGTGGCCGACGAGGTGCGCAACCTGGCCCAGCGCAGCGCGGAAGCCGCCCAGAACACCAGCCAGATGATCCAGGAGTCGCGCTCCCGCGCCGATCACGGCGTGCAGGTGGCCGATAACGTGTCGGCGGTGCTGAAGGAGGCGAAGGTGGCCATCCAGAAGGTGGGCGACCTCATCAAGGAGGTCACCACGGCCAGCAACGAGCAGGCCCTCGGCATCGAGCAGATCAATACCGCCGTCTCCCAGATCGACTCGGTGACGCGGCGCAATGCCTCCAACGCCCAGCTCGCCGCCTCCTCCAGCCGCCAATGGTCCGACCAGTCCCGCTCGCTGCTGAGCGTGGTGGAAAGCCTGGCCCGGCTCGTCGGCCGGCGGGAGGCCGATGGCCTCGACCCGGCGGGCGCTCCGCTGGGCGGCCGACTCCATGAACCGCGGGCGAAGGAGGCGCGGCAGGCCGGCTGGGTCGCGCCCCTACAGCCCTCTCGCGAAACGGCGCTGACCACCGTGGGCGCTCACGCCGCGCGGCCACCCAGCCTGCGCGAGCGCATCGAACACGACGCCCGGGAGCGGGAGAGCCTCCTGCCCGCGGAGTACCGCAACCTGAAGGATTCGGATTTCCGGCCCATGTAGGAATCCCGCGGGCCGGCGAGTTTCCTTGCCGGCCGTACCAAGGATCGGCGGGACGCATCCTCCGCGTCCCGCCGATCCTCCCGCGCTGCTCATCCGGGGCGGCGCCAGCGCGCGTGCAGCCCCGGCCCTCCCCCACCTGCGGCACACCGCCTGCACCGCCCCGCGCCGGGACGTGCCGCGCCGCGCCTTGCGCGGGCCTATTTGCGGACGACCAGCAGGGCGCCGGCGATCAGCAGCACGGCCCCGAGTGCGCGATGCAGGCTGAAGGGCGTGATGGGGGATTCGAGCCAGCCGAAGTGGGAGATCAGCGCGCGGCCGAGCAGTTGCGCCGTCAGCACGATCACGAAAAGGTTCAGCGCGCCGATGCGTGGAATGAGGAATGTGCTACTGCCCACCACCGCCACGCTGATCAGCCCCGCCAGGTAGTACCAGCGCGGCACCACCGCCAGCTCGCGGAAAGCCCGCGCGTCCCAGAAGATCACGCTCAGCACGGAGATCACGGCGAAGGCCGTGGCGTAGAAGGCGAAGGTGGCGACCAGCGGCGACCCGATCTTGTAGCCGAGCGCGCCGTTGATGGGCACGTGCACGGCCGAGAGCATGCCGTTGGCGACCGCCAATCCCAGGTAGAACCAGGTTTCCTGTGCCATCACGTCCTGCTCGAAAGCGGTTGTGGGTGAAGCCGGCGCCGTCAGGCGCCGCCCGACCGGGTTCCCGGGCCGAGACCAGCGAACGCAGGGTGCGCCGGCTACAGCTCGCGCCAGAAGGCCACCATCCGCCGGCGTGTGGCCTCATCGGGCAGGGGTCCGCGGGCGGCGGCCAGGTCGTCGTCGATGTGCTGCGGCTTGGCGGTGCCCGGGATCACGCAGGTCACCGCCGGGTGGGCGAGGATGTACTTGAGGAAGAACTGCGCCCAGCTCCGGCACTCGAACGCCTCGGCCCAGGGCGGGAGCGGCTTGCCGCGCACGGCCCGGAACAGATCGCCCCCCTCGAACGGGCGATTCACGATCACCGCCACCCCCTCCGCGGCGGCCGCCGGCAGCAAGCGCTGTTCCGCACCGGTGAGGGCGAGGGAGTAGGGGAGCTGGACGAAATCGAGCCGCTCCGTCCTGACCAGCCGCTCGAGGTCGCCGAAGGCCGAGGGCAGGTAGTGGGTCACGCCGATGTGGCGGAGCCGACCCTGCCCCTGCCACTCGCGCATCGTGGCGAGCTGGGTGCGCCAGTCCACGAGATTGTGCACCTGCATCAGGTCCAGGCGCCCGGTGCGCAGGGCCTGCAGCGAGGCGGCCATCTGGCGCCGGCCCTCCTCCCGCCCCGTCGTCCAGACCTTGGTCGCCAGGAACGGCTCGACGGCTCCGCCACCCGCAGCGCCGCTTGCGGGACGCGTGAGCCCCAGCTCCGCCAGCAGGTCGCCCACCACGGTCTCGGCGCGGCCGTACATCGGGGAGCTGTCGATCAGCCGCCCGCCGGCGGCGAAGAAGCGGCGCAGCACCTCGGCCAGCGGGGCCCGCTCGGCGGCGCCGCTCCCCGCATCGAAGCCGAGCCAGGTGCCGAGCCCGACCGCCGGGATCGCCTCGCCGGAGCGCGGAATGCGGCGCGTCAGCAGCGGTGCCGCACGCGGCGCGCCAGCCGGCGCCGCCGGAGCGGCCGGCGCGATCAGCGCCGCGGCGGCAACGCCGAGCCAGCGCATGAATTCCGCCCGCGAGAGCCTGGCCGAGGGCGTGCCCTTGTCGGAGAACCTGGAGGTCATCATCGCCCCCGCAGCGTGGTGGTCGCCGGCGGCCGCGCGGCGCCGGCCCATCGTTGCCGCCGGCGGGCTCGCCCGGCGCTGAGCCCATCTCCCATGCTCCAGCATGGCTCCGTTTCCCGCAAGCCGGATTCGGCGCGGGGCCTGGGTCGGCGGCCCCCAAGCCCCCCCGGGGAGGGGGGCATACCGAGAAGGTGGTCGAGGGTAGCGACGCAGTTTTGCATGAAAAGCGGATTTCTCGCTTCGCTCGAAATGACATCTCGTTGTCACCCCGAGCGACGCGAGAGGCCTGCTGTGCTTGTCCCGTTTGGGAAATTGAAGCTGAGTCACCACCGGGGCGAGCGGGGACTTGACGCGGCCCTGCATTTTCAGCAGCCTCTTGGTGACCCGTCGTTTTGCGGATAAGAGTCATCCGTCGCTGGCGCCGGCGGCGCAGCAACGCCAGCCACGGCACATTCTTGGGGAGACGATTCATGGATGCGCTGGAGTGTCTGTTCACCCGTCGCACGGCGCTCGCGCTGGTGGGGCCGGAACCGACGGCCGAACAGCTCGACGTGATCCTGCGGGCGGCGGCGGCGGCGCCGGATCACCGGCACCTGCACCCCTGGCGGTTCGTGATCGTACGCGGCGAACAACGGAAGCGGCTGGGAGAGGCGCTGCGCTTGGCCGCGGCCGTCCGCGACCCCCATCTCGCGCCCGACGTGCTGGAGCGCGCCGCCGCCAAGGCCACGCGGGCGCCGATGGTGCTGGCCGTAATCGCCAGCCCGCGCGAGAGCAACACCACCCCGCGCTGGGAGCAACTGGCCTCGGCCGCCGCTGCGACGCAGAACATCTGCCTGGCCGCTCATGCGCAGGGGCTCGGGGTGGGGTGGAAGAGCACCCACCTGGGCGATAGCGCCGAGGTGCAGCGCGCCTTCGCGATGTCGGCGGGCGAGGAGCTGCTGGCGCTGATCGAGATCGGCCACGCCGCCCCCGAGATCAAGCCCAAGCCGCGCACCGCGCTCGATCTGAGCGCCGTCGTGAGCGAGTTCGGGGGCGACGCGCTCACCCCATACTCTCCCCCCAACGGCAATGGGAAGTCGGCGGGCCACACGGGCTGAGCGCGGCTTCCAGGCCCGACCCGAAGCGTTCGCGCCGGCGTACGGATGGCGTGCCGGCGGGGCTCCCAGTTCGCCGGGGCTGAGTGACTCTCGCTGGAACCGGGAGGTCGGCGGTGCCCATCAACGCGTCGTGGCACGAGCAGCACCCGATGCCGAAGAACCCGACGATGGCGCAGCGCATCGCCTGGCACACCGGGCACCAGCAGCACTGCGGCTGCCGCCCCATTCCCCCCAAGGTGCTCGCGGCGATGGCAGGGTCGGCGACCGCCCCTCGGTCGCCGAAGCGTTAGTCGGGCCGCCCGCCGCCATGGGTACGGGCGCATACCCGGCGCCTGCGCATCACACGCTCAGCTCCAGCACCGCCCGCTTGCCGATCTTCCGTCCCAGCCACGCGAGCCAGGTCAGCAGCCGGTATGTCCAGCCGTACTTGGCCTGAAACGCCGCATAGACGGCGGCGATGCGGGCGGGCTCCGTCACGACGCGCGCGGTGCCCTCGCGCCACGCGCCGGTGACCTGCCCGCCGTAGGTGCAGGGCGCCACGCGGACGCGACCGCTGGCGCGGATGCGCTTGACCTTGCCCGCCTTGCCCTCGCTGTACGCCCAGAGCTTCCCCTCCTGCGTGGCGCACCAGACCGGCGTGACCACCTCGCGACCATCGCGGCGGTAAGTGGCGAGGGCGATGTATGGGGTGCGGGCGAGCTCGCGCAAGGCGTCGGCATCCATGGGCGTTGCGGGAGGGGGGGTGGGCCTCACTGCTGGACGGTCAGGCGTGGGGCTCCGCCGGCGGCGGGAACCGCCGCACCGCCGCAGCCAGCGTATACCGCCCGCAGGCGAGCGTCACGCCGGCACACGGCGTCGGCGAGGGGGGCGGCCCGCGCTCGAATTCGTCAGCCTGTCGCGGATGCACTGCTGCTGCCTGCGGGGAGGGTGTGGGCCCGCCCCGACGCTGCAACCATCGCCCGGACCCACCGCCCCGCTACAGCACCCCCTCCTGCGCTTCCAGCACGGAGATGGCGGCGATGTTGATCACGTCGCGCACGAGGGATTCCTGGGAGAGCAGGTTGACGGGCTTGTCCATGCCCATCAGGATCGGCCCGACGATCTGGCCTTCGCTCAGCTCGGAGAGCAGGCGATAGGCGTTGTTGGAGGCGTGCAGGTTCGGGAACACCAGCACCGTCGCCGCCCCCTCCAGCTCGCTGAAGGGGAACTCCTTCTGGCGCACGACCGGGTTGAGCGAGAGGTGGGCCTGCATCTCGCCATCGGCCATCAGACCGGGCTCGCGCTGCTTGATCAGGCGCAGGGCGCGCGTGATGCGCTCCAGATCGGGGTTGCGCACGCTGCCGAAGTTCGAGTACGAGAGCAGCGCCACCTTCGGGGTGACCCCGAAGAAGCGGGCGGCCCGGGCGGTGTTGATGGCGATGTCGGCCAGGGTCTCCGCATCGGGCTCGAGGTTGACGGTGGTGTCGGCCAGGAACAGCGTCTTGTCCCGATAGAGCAGCATGTAGAACCCGGCGACGTTGCGCACGTTCTTGCGGGTGCCCACGATCTGGAGCGCGGGACGGATGATGTCCGGGTAACTCTGGGTGATGCCGCCCACGAAGCCATCGGCATCGCCGCTCCGCATCATCATCATCCCGAACTGCACCGGCCGCTCCATCCACTGCTGGGCCGTGTTGAGGTCCAGCCCCTTGCGCTGGCGGGCGCGGAACAGCTCCTGCGCATACTTGTCGCGCAGCGGCGACTGGAGATGGTGCACGATCTCGACGCCATTGAGCTGGAGGCGCAGCTCCTTGGCGCGCATGCGGATCTCCTCCGGGTTGCCGATCAGCACGGGCTTGGCGATCTTCTCCTGGGTGATCTGGTGGCAGGCCCTGAGGATGATTTCGTTGCTCGACTCGGGGAACACGATGCGCTTGTTCGCCACGGCCTGGGCGCGTCGCACGATCCGCCGCGAGGTGGCGCGCACGACGCCCTGGCTCGCCGCCAGCCGGTCCCGGTAGGCGTCGAGGTCGAACTCCGTGATGCGGGCCACCCCCGAATCGATTGCGGCCTGCGCCACGGCCGGCGCCACCCATAGCAGGATGCGCGGGTCGAACGGCGAGGGGATCAGGTACTCCGGCCCGAAGTTCAAGGCCTTCTTGCCGTATGCGCGCAGCACCTCGTCCGGGATGTCCTCATGGGTCAGCGCCGCCAGGGCGCGCACGGCGGCCAGCTTCATCGGCTCGTTGATCTCCCGCGCCCGCACGTCGAGGGCGCCCCGGAAGATGTAGGGGAAGCCGAGCACGTTGTTGACCTGGTTCGGGTAGTCGGAGCGGCCCGTGGCGATCAGGGCGTCGGGCCGGGTCTCGCGGGCCGTCTCGTAGCGCACCTCGGGGTCGGGGTTCGCCAGCGCGAACACCATCGGGCTCTTGGCCATGGTCTTCAGCATCTCCGGCGAGACGATGTTCGGCTGGGAGAGTCCCACGAACATGTCGGCGCCCTTGAGCGCGTCGGCCAGCGTGCGCGCCTTGGTCTCGACCGCGAACAGTGCCTTGTTGGGCTCCATCTTCGCGTCGCGGCCCTTGTAGATCACGCCGCGACTGTCGCACATGGTGATGTTCTCCCGTTTCACGCCCAGCTCGACGTAGAGCTTGGCGCAGGAGATGCCCGAGGCGCCCGCACCGGAGAACACCACCTTGAGCTCGCCGAGCTTCTTGCCGGTCAGCTCCGCGGCGTTGAGCAGGGCCGCGCCGGTGATGATGGCCGTGCCGTGCTGGTCATCGTGGAACACCGGGATGTTCATCTGCTTGCGCAGCTCGGTCTCGATGTAGAAGCACTCCGGGGCTTTGATGTCCTCGAGGTTGATCCCGCCGAAGGTGGGTTCGAGGCTCTTCACGATCTGGATCAGCTTGTCGGGGTCCTTCTCGGCGATCTCGAGATCGAACACGTCGATATCGGCGAACTTCTTGAACAGCAGCCCCTTGCCCTCCATGACGGGCTTTGCCGCGTGGGGCCCGATATCCCCCAGCCCCAGCACCGCCGTGCCGTTGGAGATCACGGCGACCATGTTGCCCTTCGTCGTATACTCGTAGACGAGCTCGGGGTCCCTCGCGATTTCGAGACAGGGCGAAGCGACGCCGGGGGAGTAGGCGAGGGTCAGGTCGTGCTGGGTATCGGAGGGTTTGGTCGGTCGCACCTCGATCTTACCCTTGCGCCCTCTCCGATGGTACTCGAGCGCTTCCTGGTTCAGCATGGCTTGCAGCTCCTGTGTGGGATGGAACCCGGTCGGCCCGGACGCCGGAAAGGAGCCCGGCAGGGGGCCACCGCGGGTCAAGGGTGCCGTATATCAGGTTTTTGTGTGAAAAATCAATGGCTTCGATATCGCTGCGGGGTGAAAATTCGCCAAGAGCGAATATTCCCGACGCATCAGGCGATGCGCACCCCCGCCGCTTCAAGCTCCCGGTAGGCCCGCGCCTCGTCGTCCGGACGGAGGTTGACGGCCCGCGTGCCGGCCCGGGGCACGGTGACCTCCAGCCCGAACCGGCGCGCATCGAGCGCGGTGTATTTCACGCAGTAGTCCTGGGCGAGACCCACCACGGTCACGGCGTCCACGCCCTGCCGTTGGAGATAGGCCCGCAGCCCGGTTTCATGCGTGCGGTCATTGTCCAGAAAGCCGCTGTAGCTGTCCACGTCGCGCATTGCGCCCTTGCGGAAGACGGGGTCGTCGGGACGGATGGCGAGCGCGGGGTGGAACTCGGCGCCGCGGGTCTGCTGCACGCAGTGGTCGGGCCACATCACCTGGTCGCTGCCGTTCAGCTTGCGCACCTCGCCCACCTTGGCGCCGGGGTTGTTGGAGGCGAAGCTGGCATGGTCGCGCGGATGCCAATCCTGCGTGAACACGACCAGGCCGAACTGGTCGCGCAGGCCGTTGATGTAGGGCACCACCTCGTCGCCCCGGGGCACGGCGAGCGCGCCACCGGGACAGAAATCGTTCTGGACGTCCACGACGATCAGCGCCCGCATGCACGCTCCCGAGCGGCCCGGCGGCTCCGGCGGGCCGCGCCTGCTGTCACGGAGTGCCGCCGATCGGCAACCCATTGTATCTATGTTAGGCTCGCCGCGGCCGAAGCGCAAAAGCGGCGCAGCGACCGCAGGGTCGGCTGCCGCGGTGCCGGCGCCCCGCTCACCCCTCGGCGAGGCCGTGCTGGAGGCGGACGCCCACCAGGGTGTTGCGGAGCAGCATGGCGATGGTCATCGGCCCGACGCCGCCGGGGACAGGGGTGATGGCCGAGGTCCGCGGCGCGACGCCGGCAAAGTGGACGTCGCCGCAGAGGCGGTACCCGCGCCTGGCGGTCGGGTCGGCCACGCGGTTCACCCCCACATCGATCACGACGGCACCGGGCTTGACCATCTCGGCCCGCACGAATTCGGGCTTGCCGAGGGCCGCCACGAGGATATCCGCCTGCCGGGCCAGCTCGACCAGCCCCTCGCTGCGGGAGTGACAGACGGTGACCGTCGCATCCCACCCTTTCTGCGAGAGCAGGATGGAAAGCGGCCGCCCGACGATATTGCTGCGGCCGAGCACGACGGTGTGCTTGCCGCGCACCGCGATGCCGCTGCGCGTCAGCAGCTCCAGGATGCCCGCCGGGGTGCAGGGCAGAAAGCGCGGCTCGCCGAGCGCGAGCAGCCCCACGTTGTACGGATGGAAGCAGTCGACATCCTTGAGCGGATCGATCAGCCGCGTGATGCGGCCGCCATCGAGGTGCGGCGGCAAGGGCATCTGGCAGAGCACGCCGTTGATGTGGGGGGCGCGGTTCAGCCGATCCACCACCGCCTCGAGGTCGGCCTGGGTTACCGTGGCCGGCAGCTTATGGTCGACGGAGTGCATGCCCACCCGCTCGGCCGTCTTGACCTTGCTGCGCACATAGACCTGGGTGGCGGGCTCCTCGCCCACCTGGATCACCGCCAGGCCCGGCCGGATGCCTTGTCCCGTCAGGGCCGCGGCCTCCCGCTTCAGGTCGTCCTCGAAGCTCGCCGCGAGGGCTGTGCCGGAGAGAATCTTCATGGCGATGTCAGGCCCCGTCCGGAGGGTGCGGCGCGCCGCGCCGCGAGGCCCCGCAGCGGGGCGGTGCGGCATGGTGCGGCGTGGTGCGGGTGGAGCGGCGCCGCGACGGCGGCGGGCGTTGACGCACACGCGGGCGATCGCCTAGAGTGGTGGGGGGCAGCCGGCTTGGCGATACCCCGTGCCGCCTGCTCCCGCCCCACCGTGGTCCGACCGCCCGCGGCGGATGCGCCGTGCCGCCCGGTCCGAGGCCGCCATCGGAGTCGCGCGCCCATGTTCTTCCGCAAAGACCCCCGCAAGAAGGCGCTGGTGGAACGGGCCCTCCAGCAGGTGGAGAAGATGCTGTGGGACATGCAGGACGAGGACAAGGACCTGTCCAAGCTCAAGCTGCGCAAGTACCAGAAAACCCACTTCACGAGCTGCAGTTGCCCCAAGTGCCTCGAGGCCAAGCGCAAGAACAACCCCCACATCCGCGGCATTCTGGAGGACGGCTTCAAGGTGTACGTGGGCGAAGGCACGGGCGATGAGGATTGACGCTGCCGCGCCGGCTCAGCCTTTCGGTTCCAGCTCCGGAATCTGCACCCGGTTCAGGATCAGCTGCTGCGCGATCGAGAGCAGGTTGCTGGTGAGCCAGTACACGACCAGCCCGGAGGGGAAGTTGAACATGAACACGACGAACACCAGCGGCAGCCACTGCATCATCTTCTGTTGAATGGGATCGAGCGTGCTGGGCGTGAGGCGCTGCTGAATCACCATGGAAACGCCCATCAGCAAGGGCGTCACGTACAGCGCATCCTTCGAGGAGAGGTCGTTCAGCCAGAAGATGAACGGGGAATGGCGCAGCTCGATCGCCCCCAGCAGCGCGCTGTACAGCGCGAAGAACACCGGAATCTGCAGCAGGATCGGCAGGCAGCCCCCCAGCGGGTTGATCCGGTAGCGCTTGTACAGCCCCATCATCTCCCGGTTCAGCTTCTCGCGGTCGTTCTTGAACTTCTCGCGCAGCGCCTGCACCTTGGGCTGGAGCTTCGACATCCGCTTCATGCTGAGCATGCCCCGGTAGGTGAGCGGGAACAGCCCCACCCGGACGACGATCGTCAGCAGGATGATCGCCACCCCGTAGTTGCCGGTGAAGCCGTAGAACCAGCGCAGCATGGCCAGCAGCGGCCGGGCGAGGAAATCCAGCGTCAGGTCCTGCGACTGCTCGAGCCCGTTGCCGAAGCGGGTCATCTCGCCCACTTCCTTGGGGCCGAAATAGGCCTTGTACGTGCTGCGGATCTGGCTGCCCGGCTCCAGCAGCACCTGCGGCAGCTCCACCGCGTAGGCGGCCGACCAGTGCTCCTCCTGCGAGCCGGCCAGCGGCACCTTTGCGGCCCAGTAGAACGCGTGGCTGATCTGCGAAAGCGGGCTGACGGCGGTAAGAAAGAAGGGGTCGGTGATCCCCAGCCAGTCCGGGTTCCGCACCACGAGCTGGCCCTCGATGGACTTGGACTTTTCCGTGCGCACCTTCTTCTCTTCGCGGTACATGGGCCCGCTGAACACGCTGCTCGCATCGTCGTAGCTGCGAGGACCCTCTCCGAACACGGTCTGCACACGAAGCTGCAGGGGCTTCCTGCCGTAGTTGAGCACCTGCTGCTCGAAGTCGAGGACGTAGGAATCCGCATGGAACGTGAAGGTCTTGACCACGCTGAGCCCATCGGGGCCGGTGGCCGTCAGCGCCAGGGTGGCGGCCTTGGCGCCCTGTCCGCCGAGCACCAGGCTGTCGCGATCGGCCGCGAACACGAGCCGGGCCAGCGCCCGACCCCGCTCCGCATCCTCGGCGAAGCGCACCCCGAACACGGCGGCATCCGGCAATTCGCGGCGCACCATCTGCACCGTGGCGCCCGGCTCGAATTTCGGCTTGTCGATGTACTGGCGGAGCCAGGGGATCAGATCGCCCCAGTCGGTCTGCGGCTTGCCCACCAGGTACCGCTTCAGCTGGAGGCTGACGAGCGCGCCCCCGAGCGTATCGAACTCCGCCGCATACAGGGGCGTCTCCACGCGCACCAGCCGGGCCGCGGTCGGTCGCGCTGCCGGAAGCGCCGGGGTGGGCGCGGCGCTGATGCCGGCCGGCCTGGCGGGCGGGGCCGCTTCGGCGGGCGGGCGGGGCTCCGCCGGCGGAGGAGCAGGCGGCGCAGGAGCGAACAGCAGGTAGTACCCGGCGATCACCGCCACCGAGAGCACGACCGCGAGTGTGGTCCTAATATCCATGAACCTTCCTTGTGCGGTAGGGCAGCCACTTTGGCCACAGCCGGAAACGAAACCGCGCGGGCACCTCGTCGATTCCGCCGGGGTGCAGGGGCTGGCACTTGACCAGCCGCACCAGGGCCAGCCACGAGCCGGCCAGCGCACCATGCCGGCGCACGGCCTCCAGCGCATAGTGGGAGCAGCTCGGGTGGAAGCGGCAGGCCGGCGGCAGGAACGGCGAGACCAGCACCTGGTACCCGCGGATCAGCAACATCAGAAGCCAGGCCATGGCCGGCGATCCTTCAGGGTGAAGAGGTTTTCAGGCGCTGGAACAACTGCCGGATTTCCGCCTCGATGGCCCCGTACGCCAGAGGCCGCGGCGGCCGGCCGGTGAGAAACAGGCAGATGTCGAAGCCGACCTGCAGCTCGTGCCGGTTCTGCCGGATCGCTTCGCGCACCAGACGCTTGATCCGGTTGCGCTCTGGCGCGCTGCCCACGGTCTTTCGCACGGAGATCAGAAACCGCGACTCCGGGCCGCCCGTGCGCAGGGCTTTGCCCTGGAGGTTGCCCAAACGGTGATAGCGACCCCGCCGGAACACGGCGTCGATGTCCTGGCGCGTGCTCAGCCGCAGGGCCTTGGGGTAGCGAAGCCGCCGGGTCATCGCCGGGTCTTTGCCGCCGCAGCGCGCTCAGGCGGAAAGCTTCTTCCGCCCTTTCTGGCGCCGGCGCGAGATCACTTTCCGGCCGCCCTTGCTGGCCATGCGCTTGCGGAATCCGTGGTCCTTCTTCCGCTTGAGGCGGTTCGGCTGGTACGTCCGTTTCATCGTCGCGCTCCTCTCCTGGCGATCTGCCGGCCCTGGCTTTTCAAACTATTACATTTACCGGGAAGGCCGGCGCCTGTCAACGAATTGACGACCGCAGACTGGCCCCAAACGGGGCGGCTCAAGCCCGCAACGCGGCGCCCAGCTCGCCTTCCAGTCGCCGCACGATCCTGGCGCGCACCTTGGCCACTTCGGCGTCGGTGAGGGTACGGTCGTCGGCCTGGTAGGTCAGGGCATAGGCGAGGCTCTTCTTGCCTGCGCCCAGCCGGGGGTCCTGGTACAGGTCGAACAGCGCCACGCTGCGCAGCAGGGGCCTGCCGGCCTCGGCGATCAGCGCCTGGAGTCGCTCGGCGGGGGTGGCCTCGTCCACCACGAACGCCAGGTCCTCGAAGATCGGCGGGTGCTGGGCCAGCGGCGTCATCTGCCGGTCGTCGCGCCAGAGCGCGAGCAGCACATCGAGGTCGAATTCGAGCGCGCAGACGGTGCGGCCCGCCAGTCCGAACGCGGCGGCCACCCGCGGGTGCAGCTCGCCGAGCTGGCCCAGCTCGCGCTCCTGCGTGTGCACCCGCGCGGAGCGACCCGGGTGGTAGGCGGCATCGGCGCCGG
>JACQKK010000065.1 GCA_016204605.1 Candidatus Lambdaproteobacteria bacterium | reverse complement strand
GCGTCCCCACCCCGTCCTGCGGACACCCCTCCCCACCTGGTGGGGAGGGGCAGGGGTGGGGACGCGCACGTCGAAAAGCCCACGTCACGCCTGTTCGACGCGCGACCCGCGGATGAGCCACAGGAGCACACGCGAGCCATAGGTTAACACCTATGGGGGCCGGGGGGTGAGGTGCTGGCGCGCGCCATCACGGCGGTGGCGGCGCGTCCACCTGGCGGATGACGCGCAGGGTGCGCTTGAGCTCGGGGGGGTCGCTGCCGCCCCGGTACCAGAGCAGCAGCTCCTCGCGCCCGTCGCCATCCAGGTCGGCCACGGTGATCCAATCCCGCTTGCGGGGCAGCTCGACCTGGGCGCTGGCCACAGGGGCGCCGCTCCAGCGCGGAATGCCCCCGTCGGCCGGGAAGGCCACAAACTGGTCGGGGCGCAGGTTGAAGACGAACTCCCGCTGGCCGTTGCCCGCCAGGTCGGCCAGCACCAGCATGGGGCGCTTCTGCGAGCCGATGTCCACGCCGAAGCTGAGCGAGGCCTGGGCGACCGCGGGCACCACGATGCGGTCCGAATCCCACTGGTACAGGAAGGCATCGATGCTGACGGACTTGACGGTGATGGCGCGGATCACCGCCATCAGGCTCACTTCCATCGTGGCCACGAACAGGGCGGGGCGTTCCGCCGCCGCCGTGCGCGGACGCACCAACTCGGCGAAGGCGGGTCCCTCCGTGAAGAAGAGCTGGGGGTTTTCGCCGAAGCTCAGCCGGCCGCCGGCGAGGCGCCCGGAATACCAGCGCAACTGGTTCTTCTGGTTGAAGGCGTCGGACTCGTCGATGCTCTTGGCGTGCAGCGCATCCAGGGTGCCGTTGCCGTCCATGTCGCCCACGGAGAGCAGCGAATAGCTTTCCCCTTTCTTCTTCGGCCCCAGCCCCGGCAGCGGGATGGCGACCGGCGCCAGCACGGGGATCGGCTCCCGCGCCAGCGCGAGCAGCGCCGCCCAGTGGGGGCGCCATGCCGCCTCGGCGGCCGCGCCCGGTGCCGCTGCCAGGGCCTGCGCCAACTCCGCCTCTTCGGCGAAGGCGCGGGTGCCGAGCTTTTCCAGCGCGGCAGCCAGGGGCTCGGGCAGCCCCTGGTTGCGCAGCCGGGTGCGCTTCTCCCCATCGAGGAACAGGTAGCCCAGGGGTGGCGCAGGCTGGGGGCTGGGGAGGTAGGCGACGCGCAGGCCGGCCTCGCCCAGCTCCACGAAGTCGAGCACGCCATCGCCATTGGCGTCGAGCAGCAGGTAGCGCGGCAACTCGGCCGCCACCCGCACCCCCTCGCGCATCTCATACTTCTGCTGGATTTCCCAGTGCACCCGCCAGCGCGGCACGAGCGGCGCGCCCGCGGGGCCGAAACGGTAGGCCGTCAGGCCGTGCCAGCCGGGCAGCAGGAACCCGTCGGTGCCGTCGCGATCGAGATCGACGGCGAACCGGAGCCCCTGGGGCAGCACCTCCTTGCCCTCGGCGAAGATCGAGTCGCATTCGCAGAGGGGCGCCCATTCCCAGCGGGCGCCCTCCGGCCGGCCGCCCTCGAGGCGCCCCAGGTACCAGCGCCCGCCGATCAGCCCCAGCAGGCGCTGCACGCCGCCGGGCAGGGTCACCGGCTCGACCCAGCGGGTCTCCTTGGGCAGCTCCCAGGCGGACTCGATGCGGGGGCCGGCGGCCTCGAACCGGAGCAGATAGAGCGGCAGCGGCGAGGGGCTGCCGCGCCCGGGGGGCCCATCGCGCAATCCCAGTGCCCATACCGCCGCCCTGCCCTGCCAGCGGCTCTGGAACAGCAGCACCGGTCGCTCGGGCAGCTTCAGCTCCTGCACGATCAGCCGCGGCGCCGCCGCCACCGGCAGCGCCCCGCCGAGCGCCCACAGCAGGGCCACGGCCGCTGAGATTCTGAACCTGGGAGCCATGTCGCTGGTGAATCCCCTTGCTGGCGTTCAAGTTCACGGCCGGCCCGCTCGCCAACGCGCCGCTGCGCTGGGGGCCATGTCCTCCGCGCGTGCGGCGCGCCTATCGCCGGCGGCGACGATCCTGCCTCAGAAGTAGGTGAGCAGGCTCACCGTGACGATCGAGCGGAGCGGGCGGTTGAAGGCCAAGATCGTGCGCTCGAGCGCGAGCTGCACCTGATAGGGGAACCCGATCCGCGCGGTTTCGAGCTCGATCAGATTCCCATACCCCAGCCGCGCGCGAAACAGCAGCTCGCGGACGGGATCGCCCTGGAACTCCTTGTCGAGCCGGTTCGCCAGCCGGCTGTACTGCTCGAACTCGCCCGCGAGCAGGATGCGCCCGAGCTCCTGGGTCCAGCCCAGGGTGGCGTCCACGGCATTGCCGGGGTCCAGCGTCTGCCGATTGCCGGCGGGAGTATCGACCTGCGCCTCGAGTCCATAGATGGCGCTGCCCGCCAGATCCAGCCGGCCCCGCAGCACCCCCTGCGGGAAATAGGTGTAGTGCAGCACCAGCGCCGGGTCGACGAGGGGGCTGCGCACGTCGAGCGTGCCCACGCCGTCGTAGGGGGTGAGGGGCGCCTGTGCGGGCAGCGTCAGGGCATACCCCCACGCGAACGCGTGCCAGTCCGAGAACACGGGGCGGTGCAGGCTGGTGAGCCGGGGATTGCCGAGCCCGCTCACATCTCTCGGGCCGAGCCGCGCCACGCGGTCGCGCAGGGCAGCGTCCGTGGCGGCCGTGGTCAGCGACGAGCTTTGCCGCACCCGCGTGTACGGCACATCCAGCATCAGGTTCCAGCGGTCGGTCAGCCCGTACTGGAGATGGATGTCGGTGCGGGAATAGGTGCGGCTGATCTCGCCCTGGACCTGCTCATGGTTCTCCCGGCCCGGAATCAGATACTGCTTGAGCGGCCCGTGCTGGCCGCCCCGATCGTAGGCCTCCTCCTGCACCTCGCGGCTGACCGAGAGCCGCAGCGCCCAGGCCTCGCCCGGCAGGAACTCCAGCTCGGTCGCGCCGCACGGGTCTGGCAACAGCAGGGCGGGAAACAGCAGCGCCGCCAGCAGCAGGCCCCGCGGCAGCGCCGCCAGCCTGGTAGCCGCCAGGTGACGCGCGCTGCGAGGGGCGCTTCGTGGGTCGTGCCGTGCCGGTCGGACTTGCGGGCGGCAGGGCGCCACGGTCAGAGCGCGAGCCATCCTGCCTCCAGCAGCTGCCACACGATCTCCTCCACGGGAAACCCGACGACGTTGGTGAACGAGCCTTCGATGCGGCCGAGCATGAGCCCGCCCAGCCCCTGCGCCGCATAGGCGCCGGCCTTGTCGCGGCACTCGGGCTGGCGACTGTACCACGCGATCCACGGCGCCGGCAGGGGGCGAAAGGTGACCCGCGTCTCGACCACCCCCGCGCGCAGCCCGCCGGAGGGGCCATCGAGCAGCGCGTAGCCGGTGAGCACGCGGTGGGTGCGCCCGGAGAGCCGGCGCAGCATCGCCGCGGCGTCGGACTCGTCGCGCGGCTTGCCGAGCAGCTCGCTGCCGAGCACGACCACCGTATCGCCGGCGAGGATCAGCGCATCGGGCCGCCGCACGAGCGCCTGGCGCGCCTTCTCTTCGGCCAGGCGGCTCACGAGCCGCTCCGGTGGCTCCTCGGCGCGCGGGGTTTCGTCGACATCGGTCGCTTCGATGGAGAACGCCAGCCCGAGCTGAGCGAGCAGATCGCGGCGGCGCGGCGAGCCGGAGGCGAGGCAATAGGGGCGCGTCTGCCTCATGCCGGTGTGCATGCGCGGGGGAGGTCGCCGTCGAGGTCGCCCGCGCCCGCGCGGCTCATGTCAGGGCGGTTCATGCGGGGGCGGCTCACCGGGCGCCTTGCGGGGAACCGGCGAACGCGCGGTTCAGCTCGCGCGCGAACGCCTCCCCGCCGGTGACCGCGGCGGCCGCCGTGGGCGGAGGAGGAGGAGCCGGGGGTGCGGCCGGCGCCGGGCGCGGCGCGACCGGCTCGATGGCATCGAAGAAGTAGTCGATGGTCTGGCGGGCCACCTGGGCCGCGGCGCCGCCGCCCGATTTCTCCCGCTCGATCAGCACCGCCACGGAGACCTGCGGGTTGTCCGCCGGCGCGAAGCCGATGAACAGCGCATGCTGATCCTCGTTGTCCAGCTTCACGTCGTCGATGCTCTTCGCGGTGGGCCGGCTGCGGGTCTGCGTGGTGCCCGTCTTGCCGGCGATCAGCACCTTGCGCGAACGGCCGCGGCGCGCCGTGCCGTTGCGGTTGACGGCCCAGACCAGCCCCTCGCGCACCGTGTCGAAGTACTCGGGCGGGATGGGGAGCTGGTGCGATGCGCGGGGCAGGCCGCCGTCGCGCAGAATCTCTTCGCCATCGGGCGAGACGATGCGCTTGAAGATGGTCGGCTGCACCCACAGCCCGCGGTTGGCGACGATGTTGATGTAGCCGACGAGCTGCAGCGGGGTGACCGTGGTGAAGCCCTGGCCGATCGAGATCGGCAGGGTTTCGCCATCGAACCAGCGCTCGCCCTGGGTTTCCTGCTTCCAGGCCCGGCTGGGCACGAGCCCCGTCTTTTCGCTTTCCAGCTCGATCCCGGTGCGGGCGCCGAAGCCGAGCAGGCGCGCGTACTCGTTGATGCGGTCGATCCCCAGTTCGAGCCCCACCTGGTAGAAGAACACGTTGCAGGACTGCTCGAGGGCCTCGCGCAGGGTCAGCCAGCCGTGGCCGTAGGGGCGCTTCCAGCAGTAGCGGATGTCGCGCCCGATCTTGTAGAAGCCGGGGCAGTTGAGCTTGGTGGTCACATCCAGCACCCCCTGGTCCAGCGCCGCCAGCGCCAGCACGAGCTTGAAGGTGGAGCCGGGCGAGTACAGCCCTTGCGTGGCGCGGTTCAGCAGCGGCCGGCCCGGGGCGCGGGAGAGCTCCTCCCAGCGCTGGTCCTCGATGCCGCCCACGAACTGGTTCGGGTCGAAATCGGGGAAGCTGCTGAGGGCGAGGATTTCGCCGGTCTTGGGGCGGGTGACGACCACGGCCCCGGTCTCCTTGCCCATCAGGCTCTTGATGTAGCGCTGCAGCCGGAGGTCGATGGTGAGGGTGATGTCGCTGCCGGGCACGGGGTTGACCGGCGCGTTGAGCACGCGCAGCTCGCGGCCCACGTTGTCCACCTCCACCTGCCGCCCGCCATCCAGGCCGATCAGGGCGGCGTTTTGCATGAACTCGACCCCCGACTGCCCCACCACGCGCCCCGAGCGCAGCTTCTTGAGCGGCAGCGCCTGGAGCTGCGACTCGTTGATATCGCCCACGTACCCGACGATGTGGGAGGCCAGGAAGGCGTTGGGATAGAGCCGGCGCGGCTCGACCTGCACGCTGATGCCCGGCAGGTCGTCCTGGTATGTATCCACCAGATCGGCGGCCTTGCGCGGCACGTCGGTGAGCAGGTCGGTGGCTTTGAAGCGCTGGTAGCCCTTGGAGGAGGTGGCCGCGGCGAACAGCTCCCCGTAGGGCACCTCGGAGACCTGCGCCAGCCGGCGCAGGGTACCCTCCAGGTCCGGCGTGTCCTCGCGCATGAGCTGCACGTTGAACGCGGGGCGGTTGTAGGCCAGCAGCTCGCCGTTCCGGTCCAGGATCAGGCCGCGCGGCGCCTCCTGCGGCACCACCCGGATGCGGTTGCCCTGGGCCACCCCGGCGTAGTACTGCCCGCGCACCACCTGCAGGTAGAACAGCCGCCCCGCCACCAGGGCGAAGCACAGGCCGATCCCCAGCAGGATCAGCGTGAGGCGCTGCCGGAAGAACTGCACCTCTTCGGGGGAGAGCAGCGAGAACTTCATCGGGTCAGCTCCGGGGCGGTACCACCTTGAGCAGGCGCTCGAGCCGTTCCACGCCCCACAGCGCGAAGGGGCAGAGCAGCGCGTGGTAGGCGGCCTGCGGCAGCACACGCGTGAACAGCCAGGTGAACCAGGGTACCTGCTCGTCGAGCAGGTTCAGCACGGCCAGCGCGATCAGCCCCTCCAGCACCGTCAGCCCGGCCACCAGCAGCACGGTGAACGGCCGGCTGTTCTCGTAGATCATCAGGGCCAGGCGCCGCCCCAGCACCGCCGTGGCGACGTAGCTGGCCGCGTATGCGCCCAGCATGCCATGGGAGAAGGTATCCACCGCCAGCCCCGCCACGGCCGCGAACAGGAAGGCCCAGGGGTCCAGCCAGCGCACCTGCAAGACCAGCACGCTCAGCAGCAGGAAGTTGGGCTTGATGCCGCCGATGGCCAGGTACGGCGCGAGCGAGACCTGGAGCCAGAGCATGGCAAGCCCCACGCCCACGTAGGCGAGCCGGGTCATGGACCGCTGAACAGGGGATGGGAGCCATCGGTACGATCCTTGACGACGACAAACACGCCTTCGATCTTGCGGAAGTCCACGGCCGGGCGGATCTCCGCCGTCTGGAACAGCTCATGGCGCTCGCGGGAGATCTTGGTGACGGTGCCCACCAGCAGCCCTTTGGGGAAGACGCCGCCCAGGCCGCTCGTGATCACGCGGTCGCCGGGCTGCACGTCGGCCAGCATGCGAATGCGGGTCATGCGCAGCTCCTGGCCCGTGCCGTAGACGATGCCCCGATCCTGGGCCAGCATCTCGATGCCGCTGCCGTCGCCCCGGCCCGTCATCTTCTCGCGGGAGCGCTCGACCAGCACCGGGAAACGGTGGCGCCGGTCCACCATCAGCTGTACCACCGCCTGCAGGGCGGTGACGGACTGGATGCGCCCCACCACGCCCTCGCGCAGGATCACCGGGAAGTTGCGGCGGATGCCGGCCAGGCTGCCCTTGTTGATCAGCAGCACCTGGTGCAGGTTGTCCAGCGACTCGCCGATGACCTCGGCGAAGACCTTGCCCTCGGGCGGCTCCTCCATGAACTGGAGCTGCTCGCGCAGCACGTCGAACTGGATGGCGCTGTTGATATCGTGGTTGACCTGCTCCTGCAGCGCCTGCACCTGCAGCTTGAGCTGCTCGTTCTCCTGCTTCAGGTTGACCAGGTACACGTAGCGCGAGAACAGCGCGGAGATGCCGCCGCTCACCTTGTGGAAGCTCACCTCGAAGGGGTAGACGATGGCCTGCAGCACTTCGTCCACCACGCGCAGCCGGGTGGGATCGGACGCCCGGGCGTTGAGCACGCCGATCAGCGCCAGCAGCACGACGAACAGGGAGATATAGATGCGGTAGCGCTTGAGCAGTTCCAAAGGTGCCCTCGTCCCGAGCCACTACCCCCCGGAGACCCCGGCCGGGCGGGGAGCGCGGCCTCACGATCGGCCGGCCCACAAGCCCAGCGCCCCTGCCGTCCGCGCCCCTCCTGTACGCGCGCCAGGCGGCGGCCGCAACGCATCGTGCAGCAGCACCAGGGCGCCCTGCCGGGTGCGCTCGGCGGGCGAGTCGACGACGCGGTAGTGCACTCCCGTACGCTCGCCGAGGTACTCGGGCAGCCCCTGCAGCAGCGCCCCGCCGCCCAGCAGCAGGATGCCCTGCCGGGCGATATCGCCCGCCAGCTCGGGCGGCACCTGCTCGAAGGTGCGCTGGATCGCCAGCACGAGCGGCTCGCAGCCATCGACCAGCAGCTCGCGCAACTGGTTGTCGTCGAGCAGGACGCGCCGCTCCCGATTCGTGCGGGGATCGACGCCGTGCGCCTCGATCGTCTCCGGCCGTTCCCGCGGATAGACCGAGCCGTAGCGGTGCTTGATCCAGGTCGCCGTTTCCGCCGTCAGCGCCACGTGAAGGCGTCGTTCCACATCATTCAGGATGGCCTGGTCCAGGTCAAGTCCCCCGAACGGCAAGGTGTGGCAGGCCACCAGGCCGCCCAGCGAGAGCACGGCCAGGATGGTCTTGCCCGCCCCGATCTCGATCAGCATGTGGCCGCGGGGCTCGTCCAGCGCCAGCCCGCAGCCCCGCGCCGCCGCCAGGGGCGCCGCGAGCGGCACCAACCGGCTCAGGCCGGCTTCGAGCAGCACGGCGCGGAAGCGCTCCTGCTCCTCGGGCGTCAGCCCCGGCGGGAGCAGCAGCCCGGCCGCGCCCAGCCGCTGCAGGGCCGCGAACCTGCCGGCGCGCAGGCGCCTGAGCAGGGCCCGCAGCAACTGCACCAGCGCGTACCCGTCGCTGATGCGCCCCCGCTCGATCGGCACCACGATGCGGGCGTACTTCGCCTCGCGCGGGGGCAGCTGCGCCGTCTCCTCGCCGATCGCCAACACCTCCGGCAGCGCCGGTGGGGCGCCGGTACGCCCCGGCTGCAGCAGCGCCACCCGCGTCCGGTCGCGGAGCGGCGCGCGGTGATCGTCGGCCACGACCACCGTGTGCGCGGAACCGAAATCGATCACCAGGTGTACGGGGTACCAGAATCCGAAACTCAAGGACGCCTCGCAGACGACGCTTCCCTGCACGACTCCACGGAAATCATGTACCAGAGCCGCTGCGCGAAGACAAGGCGCGCCGCGCCTGAAGCCGGTGGCCCCTGACCGACCTGACCTCCGCCGCTGCCGCGGCTTCCCCCTCTTCAAGTCCTGAGACCTTTTTCACAACCCATCGCCGCCGGCACCCAGCGCGGCCTCACCCACCCCGGCCCCTCCTGGTGGAGAGGGAGGGAGTCCCCAAGCAGCCACCGGCGAGGGTGCAGGACGTCCCCTCTCCCCCAGGAGAGGGGGCAGTCGCGCTGGCGGCGGGGGGGCGGACGCAGCGAAACCGGCACGATTGCGGCACACGGATACCCCACCCGTTGCAGGTGCAGCCGTTGCCGGGGCGGCGCGGCTGTGGGAGACTTTCCCGTGGCACGCTCCTGCCGTCGCGGAGCTGCCTCAGCCGGAGCCTCCATGAGCCTCGCCGCTATCCCCAGGGTCATCCCGGTGTTCCCGCTCACCGGCACGGCGCTGCTGCCCGGCATGCTGCTGCCGCTGCACGTGTTCGAGCCGCGCTATCGCGCCATGGTGGCCGACGCCATGGGGCAGGGCGGCCACATCGGCATGATCCAGCCCGTGGTGCCGCGCGAGGACAACCGGCCGGCGCCGGGCGCCGAGCTCGACGTGCCGGAGCTGTATCCGGTGGGGTGCGTGGGCCGGATGGATCGCTGCGAAAGTCTCCCCGATGGTCGCTACGCCATCGTGCTGCGCGGGCTGAGCCGCTTTCGCATCGTGCGGGAGCTGCCCCTGCTCCATGGCTACCGGCGCGTGGAGGCCGATCACGAGCGCTACCGGGGCGATCTCATGGAGGCCGAGGCGGCGCTCGACCCGGGTGACCTGCTCCGTGCCCTCGACGGCTTCGCCCGCACCAACCGGGTGCAGTTCGACCGCGGCAGCCTGGCCGGGCTCCCGCCCGCCACCCTGGTCAACGGGCTGGCGATGTCGCTGCCCTTCGCGCCTGCGGAGAAGCAGGCGCTGCTCGAAGCGGACGATCTCGCCGAGCGGGCGCGCATGCTGACGGCGCTGCTCAAGATGCCCCCGGGCGGTTCTCCGCCCGGCGACCCCCAGTCGCCGCCCCCGGTGAACTGAGCGCGTCCCGTCTCAGCGCGCCCCTTCTCAGCGCGGCTCGGCGAGAAAGGCGGCGATGGTCGCGCGGCGCTCGCTGCGCGCCGCCATGTCGCGCACGACCAGCTCGCCCCGGGCCAGTTCCTCGGGCATGAGCAGCACGGCCCTGGCGGCGCCGATCTCCGAGGCGCGCTGCAGGGCCCGCTTGAGATTGCTGCCCGAGAAGTCGCCATCCACGCGCAGCCCGGCCCGGCGCAGCGCCTGGCCGATCTCCAGCGCCTTGGCGTGCTCCGCGGGGGAGAAGGGGATCACCGCGAAATCGATCTGCCGCTCCAGGGCGGGCAGCAGCTTGAGATCGGCCAGCAGCTCCAGGATCACCACGTCGCCGAAGCCGAAGCCCACTGCGGGATACTGCACGCCCGCGTCAAGGTCCTGGCTGAGGTAACGGGCGCCGCCGGCGATGGCACGCAGCTTCGCGCCGCGGTCGCGCACCTCGAACACGGTGCCGGTGTAGTAGGAGAGGCCGCGCACCACGGTGATGTCGAAGTGCACCCAATCGCCGTACCCCATGCGCGCCAGCGACCCCAGCAGGTTTTCGAGATCGACAGCCGCCGGCACGGCGCCCAGCTCCGCCTTGATCTCCGCCAGGGTCGCCATGCGCATGATGGCGTTGAGCCGCGCGATCTGCGCGGGCGCCAGCCCCTGCTCGACGAGCAGGGCGTCGAGGGTCTCGGGCGTAACCTTGTCGCGCTTGTCGATGACGATCATCACCCGGAGATGGTCGGCCGTGACGTCGAGGTGGTCGAGCACCGCATCGAGCAAGCGCCGGTCGCTGAGGTGGATGCGGACGTGCGCGGACGTCAGCCCCATCGCTTCGAGCCCCGTCACCAGCGCCGAGAGCAGCTCGATCTCCGCGATCTGCCCCGCCTGCCCCACGATGTCCATGTTCCACTGGAAGTGCTCGCGCTTGCGGCCGCGCGTCATGCGCTCGTAGCGGAAGCACTGGGGGATCGCGAACCACTTGAGCGGGAAGCGCAGTTGCCGGGCGCGCTGGTAGATCATCCGCGCCAGGCTGGGCGTCAGCTCCGGGCGCAGGGCCAGCCGCCGCCCGCCCTTGTCCGCGAAGCTGTAGAGCTGCTCGGTGATCTCGTCGCCGGCTTTGCGGATGTAGAGCGCCTCGCTCTCCAGCACGCAGGTGTCGTACTCCTCGAAGCCGAAGCGCAGCGCCGTCTCGCGCCAGATGCCGAACAGCCAGTTCCGGAGCCTGAGTTCCTCGGGGTAGAAATCGCGGGTGCCCCTGACGGGCTGGAGATCGGTCATGGTATGTCGATCAAGGTGCGTCGGTCGGGTCGGTGCGGGAAGGGAGCAAGCAGGCGCCGCCGCGCCGGCGCGGCCCCGCGGGGGAGCCGCCGGCGGTGGGTCGCGGCGCCGCTGCGGCTACTTGTCGAACACCTTGGAATCGGCCACGAACGCCTGCATGCCCTCGTCGGAGAGGGGATGGTCGGCCACGCCCATCAGGATCGGCGCGGGGACGGTGAGGATATCGGCGCCCGCCAGCAGGCACTCGGTGACCTGCACCGCGTTGCGGAACGAGGCGGCCAGCACCTCGGTCCTGATGCGGTAGGCGTTGAAGACGGCCACGATCTCGTGGATCAGCCGCACGCCGGCATCCTTGCGGGCGCCGGCCGTCGCGACGTAGGCGGTGTTGGCGACCTTGTCCAGGCCGTTCCCGGGCACCTTGTGGTCGTCGATGAAGTACAGCGAGTTGCCGGGCGTGCGCTCCGGGTGGTCGTGCTTATAGAGGTAATCGGCCACCCGCCCCAGGAACGGCGAGACGTACGACGCCCCGGCGTTGGCGGCCCAGAAGGCCTGGGTGCTGTTGAAGATCAGCGTGGCGTTGGTGCGGATGTCGTTCTCCCACAGCCGGTGCAGCACCTTCAGGCCGGTGTGGGCGTCGAGGGACTTGTCGATGGCCTTGTAGCCGCCGATGGGCACCTTGACCACCACGTTCGGGCCGATCCCCGCCAGCCGCTTGGCCTGCTCGACCATCTTCTCGGGCTGCAGCTCGGTCAGCTCCAGCGAGACCGGCATGGGGGCCATGTACTCGACGATCTCCTTCATGATCCGGTTGGCCGAAGCCCAGGAATCGGCCCCGGCGCGCTTGAGCAGCGAAGGGTTGGTGGTGACGCCGTTGACGATGCCGGCCTCCTTGAGCGGGCGGATCTCCGTGATCGTGGCCGTATCGGCGAAGATGCGCGGGGCATGCTCGGAGGGGTGCGCCAGCTTCTTGCCGGCGGGGGTCGGGTTCACCTTCTCCATCGTCAGGCGCCGCTCTCCTGCGGCGGGATGGCTCTCCGAGGGCTGCAACATGGCGCTCTCTCCTCGCTAAGCGGGTGGGGGGCGGCGCCGCCGACCCCGGGGTCGCCCGGGGGTCGCGGTCGCCGGTCGGGTGCGCAGGTGCCCCCGGGCGGCGCTACTTCTCGCGCCGGAGCATGCCGCGCGCGACGGCCGTGGGCCGGCCCCGGAGGGTGGAAAGCTGGCCGACCGGTTCCGGCTGGGCGCGGTGGCCGGCGTACTCCTCTTCGGTCATGGCGAAGATCTCGTGATCCTCCCACACCTCGTTGATCCTCAAGTAGCGCAGCGCGCGGCCCTCGTAGCGGAAGCGGCACTTGCGCGCCACCCGCAGCGAAGGCTCGTTGCGGGGGATGATCGAGACCTGCAGCCGGTGCAGCCCCAGCCCGACGAGTCCGTACTCGCAGACGCGGCGCAGGGCTTCGGTCATGTAGCCGCGGCCCGCGCGCGAGGCGGCGACGGAGTAGCCGACGAACCCGTTCATCCAGATGCCGCGCACGATCCCGGCCACGCCGATGCGCCCGCACAGCTCGCCCGTGGCGCGCCCCTTCTCGTACAGCCCGAGCAGGATGCCCGTCTCCGCCCGCCGGTCGTCCTCGCACTGGTGGAGGATGCTGCGCTGGCCTTCCAGCGTGAAGTAGTGGGGGGGATGGACCGGCTCCCAGGGCAGCAGCCACTCCCGGTTCTCCACCACGTACCGCCACAGCAGCGGCGCGTCGCGGGGCTCGATGGGTCGCAGCACGAGCCGCTCGGTGTGCAGGATGGCGTCGAACACCGCTCCGCTCCCTTGACGGTGGCGGGTCTGGCGGAGCGCGGGCCGGGGCCGAACGGCCGCCGCTCTCCCTGTTTTCCCGCCATCATACCCGAACCCTCGCGTATCTCAAGGCCGCACCGCACCCCGGGCAAACGCAGGATAGGTCGCCGGCCGAGGTCGCCGCTACCCCCCTGCCGCGGCGGATCGCCCGCGAAACCCCTCCCCCGGCACCTCCCCGCACTGGCGGGCAGGGGTGGCCGAAGGCCGGGGTGGGGCGTCTCGCAACCGGCTCACCACTTGACCTCTTCCGTGTGGTACAGGCCGCGGATCCAGCCGGCCATCGTCTCGAACAGGATCTCCTTCTCGTTGGTGAGGCGGTGGTCGCCGTCCTTGATGAGCATCAGCTTGATGTTGGGCAACGGGCACTTTTCGAGGAAGGCCACGCTGCCGTGCCAGTCCACCGCGGTGTCCTGCAGGCCGTGGAAGATCAGGGTCGGCGCGTCGTGCTCCCGCGCCAGGCGGTCGGGGTCGTACTTCCTGCCGTCCTCGACCACCGAGTAGCCCACCTCGATATCCACCCACTCGTTCTTGACGACGCGCGAGCCGGTGCGGCGCCACTCCTCCAGTTCGGCGGGGGTCAGCCGCTGCTCGTAGTGGCGCGGGAACACGAGCGAGGGGGCGATCAGCACCAGCGCCCGGCAGCGGCCGGGGTTGAGCAGGTTGTACCAGGAGCTGACGGCGCCGCCCATGCTGGAGCCGATCAGGATCGGGGGCTCGAGGCGCCGCGGCAGCCAGTCCATCGCCTTGGAGAGATCGGCCAGGCAGCGCGACATGGCGTGCCGGAGCATGGAGCCCTCGGATTCGCCGTGGCCCCGCATGTCGAGCGCCATGAAGTGCCACCCCGCTTCCGCGAAGCGCGAGGCGAAGTAGAGCGCCTTCTCGCCACGGCGGTTGGAGCCGAAGCCGTGCACGAATACCGCCGTGCGGCCCCCCGAGGGGCGCTCCGGCTCCACGAAGTCGAGCACGATCGATTCGCCGTCGCTCACGGGCAGCTTGTGGGTGCTGAGCTTCATCTTCTCCTCGCGGTGGGAAGGCGGTCGCAACGCCGGCAGCCCCCGGGGCGTCCCCACCCCCAACCTCTCCCCACCAGGTGGGGAAGGGCGAGCGCCAGACGGGTCGGAGCAACGCGCAGCCACGGAACGCCGCAAGGCACCTTGGTATCATGATGCCCGCCAACACTCCACTGGCCGCGGCCATGGCCCCATCAAGCGGCGGTCAGGCCCGCAGGGCGTCGGCGCGACCCCGGGCCACGTCGACCCGCGTCAGCACCGCCGCGCCCGCCACGAAGAACACCGTCAGGCTGAGCAGCGCCACGCGCGTATCGCCGGTGATGATCAGGGAGAGGCCATAGGCCAGCGGCCCGAACATGGCCGAGACGCGCTCGCTCAAGGCGAAGAACGAGAAGAACTCGGCGTTCTTCGCGGGCGGCACGAACTGGGCGTAGAGCGAGCGGCTGATCGCCTGGGCGCCGCCCAGCACCAGCCCGATCAGCCCGGCCATCACGTAGAACTCGCGCAAGGTGTGCACCACCTGGCCGTAGCCCACCACGGCCGTGAACACGGCCAGGCAGGCGTAGATGGTGCGCTTCTCGCCGAAGCGGCCGGCCGCCCAGCCGCACACGAGCGAGCCCGGGAACGCCACCACCTGCACCAGCATGATCGCCGGGATCAACTGCGCCAGCCCCACCTTCGCGGTGAGCGAGTCATCCAGGTAGACGTTCTGCAGGGCGAAGGGCGTGGCGTTGCTGATGAGCGTGGCGATGCCGTCGTTGTACAGCAGGAAGGCCAGCAGGAACAGCCCGGCGTTGGGGGTGCGCCGCACGCCGCGCACGGTGGCCACGATCTCCCCCCAGGCCCGCGCCACCAGCCGCCCAAGCGGCAGCGCCGCCAGCCGGCCCGGTCGCGCGCGCACCAGCAGGGCCGGGATCAGCGCGAAGCCGCCCCACCACAGCCCGACCAGCACGAAGGACAGGTGAATGTCTCCCCGCGGCGGCACGAAGAACGCGAGGCAGAGCGCCAGCGCCAGCACGCCGCCCACGTACCCGAGCGCGAAGCCCCAGCTCGACAGCATGTCGCGCTGGGCGGGGGAGGCCACATCGGGCAGGTAGGCGTTGTAGTAGACGTTGCCGCCCTCGAACCCGATCGTCCCCACCAGGATCAGCGCCGCCACCAGCCACCACGGTCCCGGCGCGGCCAGGGCCAGGGTCGCGGCGACGCCCGCCCCCGCATAGAGCATCAGGAAGCGCTTGCGGAGCCCGCGCGCGTCGGCGATGGCGCCCAGCAGCGGCGAGGAGAGCGCGACCACCAGCGAGGCCGCCGAGATGGTGAAGGACCAGGCCGCCTCCGCGGTGAGCCGGAGGCCGGCCACCTCCAGCGCCAGCGCCGGCCCGACCATCCTGCCGCCCGCCTGCCGGGCCGCCTCCTCGAACACGGCCACGAAGTAGGCCGGGCCGATCACGGTGACGATGCACAGCACGAACGCGCTGTTGGCCCAGTCGTAGAACGCCCAGCCGAAGCGCTCGGCGTTCCAGAAGCCCTGCGTGTGTCTGCTGCGGGCCATCGCATCGCCTGTGGAATCGGTTCGGGCGCGCTGCGCCCCCGTTCAACCACATCGGCGCGCGGATGGCGAGGGCGGCAACGCGGGGATGGAGTAGGGAAGAGCGGCGGCTTCCACTGGCCGAGTGTCACCCACCCAGCAGCCTGCGCTGCAAGAGCGTCTGCATGTCGCGGCGACCATCGGCGATCACCATCACGTACACCCGATCCCCGACGATCCGGTAGATGATTCGGTAGGGCTTGAAGAAGACCTCGCGATATTCGTGGATTCCCAACGTCAACAGCTCGCGCGGATAGGCGCCCCGTTCCGGCAATTCGGAAAGGCCGTCCAGCGCCTTTTCGATCCGCGCCAGAACGTGTTCGGCTTTCTTCGGAGCGTCGTGCAGGATGAGGTACTCGAAGAGTTGCTCCAGGTCCTGTGCGGCGTCCCTGGTGAGAAAGACCGCGTGGCCCATCAGCGACTCTGCTGGCGCTCGCGCAGGCGCTGCATGGCCTCGGCTGCTGGCTGCACCCGACCTTCCTCGATCTGCCGGTTGCCGAGCGCCAACATCTTCAGCAGCGCCATCGTCTCCTGGGTTTCCTCGTAGCTACGAAGATCCTGGAGCACAGCCTTGGCTTGGCCGTGCTGGGTGATGATCAGGGGCTCGCCTTCGGCGCCAAGCTCCCGCACGATCTCCGCCGCATGCGCCTTGAGGTAGCTGATCGGTCTGATCCGGGTGTGGAGCTTCATCGCATGGCCTCCCTGATGGGACGAGACTGTATTTGGTCCGAAATCGGGTCGGCTGTCAATGGCCCATTCCCCTGGCGAGTCGCACCTGCACATTGATTACGGGGTCCCGTCCCTATGCTCTGCTCGGGCATACGTCTCTCAAGAAGCACTCGCTGCACAAAGGGTCTTTCGGTCTACACCATTTGCGACCCACCTCCCATGCAGGGCCGTCAACGATGCCTGGAAAATCGGGGTTCATGGCTCTGCCCCGATACACAAGTTCTTCCACCGTCGCGTCCTTACGGCTCAAGCCAAGACGCCAAAAAACTCTCCGCACTTGCACGTCGGGCGAAAGATCGATGGAGTAGTAATCGGACATGGGCACTTTGAAAATTCTCGCTAAGATATTCGCGGCCATGGTCGCGATCTTCGGTCCAACACCGCGAAAATCGAGAAAGCGATACACGACCGTGGCGCTCGAAGGCTTTTGCTCCCATATGTTCGCTGCGTCGCCACCATAGTCTCTGTCGATCAACGAAACCGCGCTGTGGAAGTTTGCACCCATCACTTCAGGATAACGATGAAGCGGCTCAGGATCAGTCATCAGCCGATATACGTCTTGCTGCGAGAGCTGACACAAATCAGTAAAATCGAAGCCACCAAGTTTCTCGGAAATTGTAAATGGAACTAGCCATGCGCGCTCGGCCTTCACCTGCCGATCCATGATGCAGGCGATTACAAAAGCATGGGGATGCTACTTCAGGTCGTTGAGCAATTTGTCGGCGCCAGCGTTTTTGGTGAATTCGTGCAGTTTCCCGGGAGCGTGGAAAGCATCGTAGCCTCGCTCGATGAGGTTCTTTGCCACGTTCGTGTTCATCACATGACCTCTATGTACGGGTGGACATCTTCATCAAGGCCAGTGTCCGCCGTGACGATGTATGCCAATCAATTCCATCCTTTGGCAAACACGACCTGGAAGGGACCCGCTGGTAGCACGATTTGGCTGAGGCGGAGCGTTCCAACCGTACTGACTCGCAAGCCGAAGTGCTATCAACAAAATCGCTCCACATGGTATTGGCCCTCCGTCCCGCCCCCGCCGCGCCTCCGCCCCTGCCCCTGCTCCTTTTTGCAAACGGGAGCGGGACCCGCTAAGTTGACCCCGTTCGCGCGGTCGACCGCGGGGTCGCTGCGCCCCCCACACCCCATTTGGAACCGACGCCCATGCAATTCCGGCAGCGTGTGTACAACTTCTCGCCCGGCCCGGCGATGCTCCCCCTCCCCGTGATGAAGCAGGTGCAGGAGGAGCTGCTCAATTGGCGGGGGATGGGCGCCTCGATCATCGAGATCAGCCACCGCTCGAAGGAGTTCGAGGCGGTGCTCGACGAGACCGAGGCCCTGCTGCGCGAGCTGATGCGCATCCCCAACAACTACAAGGTCGTGTTCGTTTCGGGCGGGGGGCAGATGCAGTTCTCCGTGGTGCCGCTGAACCTGATCGCCCTCAAGCCGGCCCGCAAGGCGTTGTTCGCCCAGAGCGGCAACTTCTCGCAGCGGGCGCGCGACGAGGCGAAGAAGTACGGCACCGTGCTCGACGTGGCCAGCTCGGAAGACACGCGCTTCGACCGCATCCCCCAGGTGCCGCCGGCCGCCGAGCTGCCCCGGGATGCCTCGTTCTTCCTGATCACCACGAACAACACGATCATGGGGACGCAGTGGCACACCTTCCCCGATACGGGCGAGATCCCGCTGGTGGGCGACGCGACCTCCGAGCTGCTCTCGCGCGAGATCGACGTGACGAAGTTCGGGCTGGTCTTCGCCGGCGCGCAAAAGAACCTGGGGCCGGCCGGGTTCTCGGTGGATATCGTGCGCGAGGATTTGCTGGGCAAGCAGCTTCCCGATACGCCCAAGCTGCTGAACCTCGCGCAACTGGCCTCCGAGCGTTCGCTCACCAGCACCCCCAACACCTTCGCCATCTACGTGGTCAACCTGGTGCTGCACTGGCTCAAGGAACAGGGCGGCGTCAAGGCGATCCAAAAGGTGAACGAGCAGAAGGCGGCGCTGATCTATGCCGTGCTCGACGCGTCCAAGTTCTACAAGGGCTACGCCCTGAAGGAGTCGCGCTCGAACATGAACGTCACCTTCAACCTGCCCACCCCGGCGCTGGTGGAGACGTTCTGCGCCGACGCCCTAAAGGCAGGCCTGTACGCGCTGAAGGGCCACCGCTACAAGGGCGGCATCCGCGCCTCCATCTACAACGCCATGCCGCTCGAAGGCGCCCAGGCGCTCGTCCAGTTCATGAAGGAGTTCGAGCGCACCCACGGCTGAGCCATGCCAGGTCGCACCCGCCGCCTCCCGAGCGATGGACGCCTGCGCCGCCGGCAGCAGCGCAGGTCCGGCGGTGGGCTGACTGACGCCGCGCTGCGGATGGCGTTGCGGCTGGCGCTCGTGCTGGCGCTCGTGCTGGCGGCCTGGCGCACGGGCGGCGCGCAAGGACAACCGGCGCGCGACCCTGAACCGCCGGCCGCGGCCGGCGAGCCGCCGGTGATCGTGGCCCTCGGCGATAGCCTCACCGCCGGGTTCGGGCTTCCCGAAGAGCAGAGCTACCCCGCCCTGCTCCAGGAGCGACTGCGCCAGCGGGGCTACCCCCACCGCGTCGTCAACGCCGGCGTGAGCGGCGACACCAGCGCGGGCGCGCTGGCCCGGATGGGCTGGCTGCTGCGCCAGCGCGTGGACCTCCTGATCGTCTGCCTGGGGGCCAATGACGGCCTGCGCGGCCTCGCAACCGACCAGCTCCGGGAGAACCTGGCCCGCATCATCGAGCAGGGGCAGGCGGCGGGCGCGCGGGTGATCCTGGCCGGCATGCGCATGCCGCTCAACTACGGCCCAGCCTATACGCGCGCCTTCGCCGCGGTCTATCCGGCGCTGGCGCGGCGTTACGGCGTGGCCCTGATCCCGTTCCTGCTCGAAGGCGTGGCGGCGCAACCCGCGCTGAACCTGCCCGATGGCATCCACCCCAACGCCCAGGGCCAGCGCATCGTGCTGGAGAACGTCTGGCGCGTGCTGGAGCCCCTGCTCAGCGAGAAGGCGGCCGTCCGACGCTGACCGCGCGCAGGTCACTGCAACCGCTGCAATGCTGCGGCGTGGCGTTGACGCACAGGGCAAACCGGCGCTCACTCGCCGTCGTAGTAGCTGGTCTCATCCTTGGTGCGGAAAAGGTGGCGGATCAGCACCTGCGACGCGCCCGTGCCCACGCCGGTGCTCACGGTGCGGCTGTTGCGCAGCCCGACCTTGCCCGAATCGGGGTACTCGACGATCTCCGGCGAGAGCATCGTCGAGAGGCAGAGGTACTCGATCGGCTCGAGGCCGGCCCCGGTCAGGTAGTGGGCCACGCCGTCGCCGGCGGGCGGCAGCGCGATGTAGTCGCCCGGCCCGATGGCGATCTCGTCCTTGCCCAGCCGCAGCGTGCCCCGCCCGGCCAGCACGTAGATCGCCTCCTCGTTGGCATGGTGCAGGTGGGCGGGAAAGGCAGCCTTGCCCGCCGGCACCCGGTACAGGCTGCACCCCAGCAGCCGACCCGCCGCGGCGGCGCCCAGCCCCTTGCGCTCCTGGGCGAAGCGCTCGCCGTGGGCGGTCGGGCTCCACTCCAGCTCGTTGACGTTGACGACGTTCGCGTGGCGGCGCGACTTCGGCGGTACAGGTGCGGCGGGCGTGCTCATGGGCGGGGCTCCTGGGACTGGGGATGGTGGGCCGGCGCAGCCGCGCCCCCCGATCCGCATCAGGGCCGCGGCTCACTCGCCGTCAAAGTAGTCCACTTGTACCGCTTTGCGGTAGTAGCCCGCCAGCATGCGCGCGGCGCGGTCGCCGTCCGGCGCCGCGGCGCCGGCCCAGAGCCGGTGCGCTCCACCTTGCCTCGCCGACGGGGGCGCGTCACGATGGGGATCGAGGCCCGCAACCGCAAGGGCAGCCGCACGGATCGCTGCACGGATCGCTGCACGGATCGCCGCATTGACTGTCGCACCGTTTGCCGTATCGAGCGCCGCCCATGCATCCCCTGGAACGCACGCTGCTCGCCCACCTCCGCCGCACGGCGCTGATCCGCCCGGGCGATTTCGGCCTCGTCGCCGTCAGCGGCGGCGCCGATTCGTCCGCGCTGGCGCACCTGCTGGCGGCGCTGGCGGCGCCGCTCGGGCTGCACTTGGAGGTGGTGCACTTCGATCACGGCCTGCGCCCGGAAGCGGCGCGCGAGGCGGAGGGGGTCGGGGAGCTGGCCAGGGGGCTGGGGCTGCCGTTCCACCTGCGCCGCGCCACCCACCTGGCCGCCCGCACGAGCGGCGTGCAGGCGGCGGCGCGGCGCTGGCGCTTCGAGCAGGCCGAGGCCCTGCGCGCCGAACGGGGCGCCGCCTGGGTGGCCACGGGCCACCAGCGCGACGACCAGCTCGAGACGCTGCTGCTCAAGCTGCTGCGCGGGGCGCACCTGACGCGGCTCGCGGGGATGGCGGCCCGCAGCGGGCCGTTCGTGCGCCCCCTGCTCGGGATGAGCCACCAGCAGCTGGTCGCCTACCTCCAGGCGCGGGCGCAGGGCTGGGTCGAGGACCCCTCGAACCGCTCGCCGCGCTACGCGCGCAGCCGCGTGCGCCACGAGCTGCTGCCGCTGCTGGAGTCGCTGACGGGCGGCGCGCTGGCGGCGCGCCTCGCCAGCCTGGCAGCGCAGAGCGCGGAGCTGGCGGCATTGGTGGCGGCGCTGCCGCTGCCGGCCCAGAGCGACCCCGTCGCGCAAGCTCATGGCCTCGCCCCGGCCCCTGGCATCACCCCCGCCCACTGGATCGCGGCGGACGAGCTGGCCCGCGGCGCGCCCGCGGCGCAGGTCGAGCTCTTGCAGCGCTTCATCCAGGCCCGCCTGCCGGGCGCGCTCGGCTATGACCACCTGGAGCGCGCCGCCGCACTGCTGCGCGGGGGGCGCCCCGCCTGGAGCCTGGATCTGCCCGGCCGGCGCCGGCTGCGGCGGTGCGGGGGGCGCCTGCTGCTGGAGCGGCAGGGCGGCGCGCCGGCGGCGCCCCGGGTGGTCGAAGCGGCCGGGCGCCGCTTCGCGGTCGACGCGCGCTGGGCGCTCAGCGCCTGCGAGCGCGAACCGCCGCCCGCAGCGGCGGGCGCCGCGCTGGCCCTGCACGGCATCCCGGCCGGCGCGACGCTCGACGTGCGTGCGCGCCGGCCTGGGGATCGGTTCCATCCCGTGTGGCGCGGCAGCCCGATCCTGCTCGGCCAGTTCCTGCGCGACCAGCGCGTGCCGCTCTGGGAGCGCGATGGCCTGCCGCTGCTCGTGCTGGGGGGCGCGATCGCGGCCGTGTGGCCGCGCTGGGTGGCGGGCGCCCATGCCGCGCCGCGCACGGGCGAGCCGCCGCTGTGGGTGGCCGTGCGGTCGGTCTGAGGCCGCGAAAGCGATTCCCTGTCGCCCGGCCTTGGGCTATACTTTCCACGTGGCGCAGCAAGCGATGGCCAGCCGTGGCACGCGCGCGGGTCGGCATGATCCCGCGCAGCCGCGCCGGAGCCGCCCCAGCGCGCGGCGATCGCACGGTGCGACGACGGTGGCGATTCGAACCCGCGGCGGCGGCATCTCCTCCAAGGGAAGCCCCCTTTGGGGGAACGGTCTTCCTGTTTCCGGAGCACCCTCCTTGAGCTCGCTGTACAAGAACCTCGGGATTTGGATTCTGATCGGGGTCGTCATCTTCGTGCTGTTCAACCTCGTGAACACACGGCCCTACCAATCGTCCCAGCTTGCGTTCAGCGATTTCCTCGCGGCCGTGCAGGCCCACAAGGTGGCCGAGGTCACCATCCGCGGCGAGGAGGTGCAGGGCACCTACGACGATGGCAAGCCCTTCCAGACGTTCGTGCCGGACTATCCCGACCTGGTGCCCACCCTGACCGGCGCCGGCGTGCGGGTGCGGGCGGAATCGCCCAACCAGGGCGGGCTGGCGCTGGCCATCCTCAACAGCTGGCTGCCCATGCTGCTCATCATCGGCGTGTGGATCTTCTTCATGCGCCAGGCCCAGGGCGGCGGCAACCGCGCGCTCAGCTTCGGCAAGATCCGCAGCCGCCAGTACAACGAGAAGACCAACCCCATCACCTTCGAGGACGTGGCCGGCATCGATGAGTCCAAGGAGGAGCTGAAGGAGATCGTCGAGTTCCTGCGCGACGCGCAGAAGTTCCAGGCGCTGGGGGGGCAGATTCCCCGCGGCGTGCTGCTGATGGGCGCCCCCGGCACCGGCAAGACGCTGCTCGCCAAGGCCATCGCCGGCGAGGCGGGCGTGCCCTTTTTCAGCATCAGCGGCTCCGACTTCGTCGAGATGTTCGTGGGCGTCGGCGCGAGCCGGGTGCGGGACCTGTTCGAGCAGGGCAAGAAGAACGCCCCCTGCATCATCTTCATCGACGAGATCGATGCGGTGGGGCGCCACCGCGGCACGGGCCTGGGCGGCGGCCACGACGAGCGCGAGCAGACGCTGAACCAGCTCCTCGTGGAGATGGACGGCTTCGAGCCCAACGAGGGCATCATCCTCATCGCCGCCACCAACCGGCCCGACGTGCTGGACCCGGCCCTGCTGCGCCCGGGCCGCTTCGACCGGCACGTGGTGATCCCGCTGCCCGACATCCGGGGGCGCGAGGCGATCCTGAAGGTGCACTGCAAACCCATCACGCTGGCCCCCGAGGTGGACCTCTCCGTGCTGGCCAAGGGCACCCCGGGCTTCGCGGGGGCGGACCTGGCGAACCTGGTCAACGAGGCGGCGCTGTGGGCGGCGCGGCAGAACAAGGCGGCCGTCTCCCAGGAGGATTTCGAGTACGCCAAGGACAAGGTGATGATGGGCACCGAGCGCCGCAGCGTGCTGATTCCCGAGCAGGAGAAGAAGGTGACGGCCTTCCACGAGGCCGGCCACGCCCTGATCGCCGAGCTGCTGCCCGAGGTGGACCCCGTGCACAAGGTGACCATCATCCCGCGCGGCCAGGCGCTCGGGCTCACCCAGCTCCTGCCCGAGGACGACCGCCACAGCATGAGCCGCGGCAAGCTGCTGGGGCAGATCTCGATGATGCTGGGCGGGCGGGCGGCGGAGCAGCTCACCTTCAACCAGTTCACCACCGGCGCCGCGAACGATATCCAGCAGGCCACCCAACTCGCCCGGCGCATGGTGATGCAGTGGGGCATGAGCCCGGAGATGGGTCCGGTGGCCTACACCGAGGGCCTCGAGCCGGTGTTCCTGGGGCGGGACCTGACCCAGCACAACCGCTTCAGCCAGCGCACCGCCAAGCGCATCGACAACGAGGTGCGCGGCGTCATCGCCGGCGCTTACGAGCGCACGCTGCGCCTGCTGCGCACCCACCAGCGCGCGCTGATCGCGCTGGCCCATGAGCTGATCGAGCGCGAGACGGTCGAAGGCGCCGAGGTGCGCCGCATCCTGCAAGCCCACCGGCCAGAGGCGGCGACGGCCTGAGCCGCGCTGCGCCTGCCTCCCGGACGTCGCCACGCGGTGAGAGATGACGCGCCTCTACGAGCTGGTGACGAACCTCCGCCTGCGGGACGTGATCGATATCGCGCTGCTGAGCGCGATCATCTACGGGCTGCTGCTATTGATCAAGGGCACGCGCACCATCCCGATCCTGCTCGGGCTGACGGTGCTGGTGGTGGCCTACGGGCTGGCATCGTTCCTCAATCTGGATGCCATCAGCTTCCTGATGAGCAACCTGTTCAGCTCGGCGGTGGTGATCCTGGTGGTGCTGTTCCAGGCGGATATCCGCAACGCCCTCGCGCAGGTGGGGATGACCACCATGCTGCGCGAGCTCTCCGCGACGCCTCCGGTGGACCTGATCGACGAGGTGGCCACCGCCGCCTACGATATGGCGCAGAAGCGCATCGGCGCCTCGATCGTGCTCGAGCTGGAGACGGGGCTGAGGAACTACACCGAGCGGGGCAAGGCCATCATGGCCCGCCCGACGGCCGACCTGCTCGTCTCCATCTTCGTCACCGCCTCGCCTTTGCACGACGGGGCGGTGATCATCAACCGCAAGGGTCAGCTCGCCGCCGCGCGCTGCATTCTGCCGCTGTCGATGAATCCGGCGACGAGCGCCTTCCTGGGCACGCGCCATCGGTCGGCCCTGGGGCTGAGCGAGGAGACCGACGCGGTGATCGTGGTGGTCTCCGAGGAGCGGGGCGTGGTCTCGCTGGCGCATGGCGGCACGCTCCTGCGCGATATCGACGAGCCGGAACTGCGCAGCCGCTTGACCCATTACCTGCAAGGGGCCGACCTGAATGATTCCCGTGCGGAACGTGCTCGAAAGGCTGAAATGGCCTAGCGCGGCCGGCCTGCGGAGCGTCACCCCGGATTTCCTGCGGCAGTTCCTTTCCCGCAACCTCTCCCTCAAGCTGTTCGCGCTCGGCCTCGCGATCCTGATGTGGGGGTTCGTCGCCAGCCAGAAGCGCGGCGAGCCGACCGAGCTCATCTTCACCGCGCCGCTGGTGCTGAAGAACAAGCCCGCCAGCCTCGAGGTGACCTCCGAGCCGGTGCAGGCGGTGACGGTGCTGGTGCAGCTTTCGCGGGCGCTGGCCAACAGCGTCAACCCCGGCCAGTTCCAGGTGGCGGTGGATCTGGGCAACCAGCTTCCGGGCCGGTTCGAGTATTCGCTGGGCCAGCGCAACGTCACCTACAACAACGGCGCGCTGCCGGGCGGCGTCTCGGTGAAGCAGATCAACCCGCCCGTGATCGACCTGGCGCTCGAGGAGGCGGTCAAGGCCACGGTGCCGATCCGGCCACGCTTCGCGGGCGACCTGGCGCGGGGCTTCACGATCGGCTCGATCACCATCGTGCCGCCCCAGGCCGAGGTGCTCGGGCCGGCCTCGCACATCCGGGCGCTCAAGTTCGTCCCCACCAAGCCCCTCGACGTGCAGGACCTCCAGACCGACGTGGAGATGCTGGTGACGCTGGACCTGCCGCCCTTCATCCGGCTGGCCCAGCCCGACAAGGCGTTCTTCCTGGCCCGCATCGACGTCTCGAACAACCCCACCCGGATCGTGCTGCGCGATATCCCGGTGATCTTCGAGAACGAGCTGTACACCTACCGCACCAGCACCCGCCGCCTGACCGTCCACCTCGAAGGCACCAGGGAGGGGCTGGCCGCGCTCAAGAAGGAGAACGTCTTCGCCGTGGTGGACCTCGCCAAGTTTCCCCCCGGCGATTACCGCGGCCTCTCCCCCAAGGTCGTCCTGCCCGAGACGGTCAAGGTCGTCGAGCAGTGGCCCATCCTCGATCTGTTCGTCCTCAAGCGGAAGATCAAGGAGTAGCGGCGGGCGGCGCACAGGTCAGCAAGCCTTCCCGTAGCGCCTGTCCGACGCGGCACGTCCCGAACGAACCATCAGTGACCTACGCTAAGACGAAACAATAGCTTAGCTCGATACTCGGGGTTTGTCGGACAGGCTCCGATGCCCGGCTCATCAGGCGCCTGGCAGACTCTTGCGAAAATGATTGTCCGATGCGTCGATTTCGCGGAGCCTCGTTCGTCGTACAGGTGAGCGAGGGTTCACACCCGGTCGAGACCGTCCGGACGCTGCGTTCCAAACCCGAAACCGGAAGGAGACCTGACGATGCGAGTGATGGTGATTGTCAAGGCAACGAAGAACTCCGAGGCGGGCATTCTGCCGGGCGACCCGAGGGCGCCGGCCGGCTACGAGAACCTGTTCGAGGAGATGGGGAAGTTCAACGAAGAGCTGGTGAAAGCCGGCGTCATGCTCGCTGGGGACGGACTTCATCCCAGCAGCAAGGGGAAGCGGGTCCGCTTCGCCGGCGGCAAGAAAACCATCATCGACGGTCCCTTCGCCGAGACCAAGGAGCTCATTGCCGGTTACTGGATCTGGCAGGTGAAGTCGATCGACGACGCCGTCGAGTGGGTCCGGCGCTGCCCGGATCCGATGCCGGGAGAGGAGTCGGAGATCGAGATTCGCCCGCTGTACGAGGCGGAGGACTTCGGGGCCGAGTTCACCCCCGAGCTCCGGGAGCAGGAGGAGCGCCAGCGCACTGAGATGGGGAAGAAGCCTGCGAAGCGGTAGTCGTGGCGCGCGTCGCCACCCGTCTTCTACAAGAGCGGCTGAACCTGTGCATCTGGCGGCCCCTCGTCCGACGGACCGGCAGAGCGCGGGTTCACGCCCGGTCGATTCCGTCCGGAAGCCCGGCGCCGAACCCGAAACCAGAAGGAGACTTGACGATGCGCTTCATGATGCTGATGATCCCCAAGGGGTACGAGCAGGCCAAGCCTGGCGCCATGCCCGACGCGAAGGCCGTGGCCGCGATGATGAAGTACAACGAGTCCCTGCAGAAGGCCGGCGTGTTGCTCGCACTCGACGGCCTCCACCCGCCCTCGATGGGCGCGCGCGTCTCGTTCTCCGGCGGGAGGCCCAAGGTGACCGACGGGCCCTTCGCCGAGGCGAAGGAGGTGCTCGGCGGCTACTGGATGATCCAGGTGAAGTCGAAGGAAGAAGCGGTCGCATGGGCATCGCGCTGCCCCGGCTCGGACAACGAAGTGATCGAGATCCGCCAGGTGCAGGAGATGTCCGACTTCCCTGCCGATGTCCAGGAGGCGGCCGCCGGGTTTGCCGAGCTCCAGGCGGGCTCCGGGCCACGCAAGGGGTAGTGACGCCGCGGGCGCGGTAGGCCGCGAGCTTGCCGTGACGGCCTCCAGATGATTTGATCGTCAGCGGTGAGGCCATCGGCCAACCGGTGGCCCGGCGGTTCATTTTCGCACGCCAGGGGGATCGATGATCAAGAAGATCGCGATCGTGGTCGTCGCTTTGATCGGCGCCATTCTCATCTATGCCGCCACCAAGCCCGACACTTTTCGTGTCCAGCGCGCGACCAGCATCAAGGCTCCGCCGGAGAAGATCTTTGCGCTCATCAACGACTTCCACCGTTGGGGCTCCTGGTCACCTTGGGAAAACCTCGACCCCGCGATGAAGAGAACCTACACAGGCGCGCCAAACGGCAAGGGAGCCGTGTATGCGTGGGAAGGCAACAGCAAGGTCGGCGCGGGCCGCATGGAGATCGCGGAGGCGTCGCCACCCTCCAAGGTCACGATCCAGCTCGATTTCCTCGAGCCGATCGAAGGCCACAACATCGCCGAGTTCACGCTGGACGCCAAAGGCGATTCGACGAACGTCACCTGGGCCATGCACGGTCCCAGTCCTTACGTGGCCAAGGTGATGACGATCTTCTTCAGCATGGACAACATGGTCGGCAAGGATTTCGAGCAGGGCCTTGCCAATCTGAAGACCATCGCGGAAAAGTAGGTGGCGGGCGCTGTGCTCGGCCCTGCCCTGGCGGATCAAGATGCTCTGATCGGTCGTCATGACGGCTTCCGACACCCATCGCGCGATCGAAGCGGTCTGGCGGATCGAGTCGGCCAGGCTCATCGCCGGACTGGCACGGCTCGTGCGCGATATCGGCCTTGCCGAGGAACTCGCGCAGGACGCGCTCGTCGCCGCGCTGGAGCGGTGGCCCGAGTCGGGCGTCCCGGAGAACCCGGGTGCCTGGCTGATGGCCACCGCGAAGCATCGCGCGATCGATCACTTCCGCCGGAACAAGCGGCTCGAACGCAAGCACGAGGAACTCGCATACGCGCTCGAGGTCGAGCGCCTTGGGGCCGTGCCGGACCCGGATGCCGCGCTCGACGACGATATCGGCGACGACCTGCTGCGCCTGATGTTCACGGCCTGCCATCCGGTGCTCTCCACCGAGGCGCGGGTCGCGCTGACGCTGCGCATGCTCGGGGGACTGACGACCGGGGAGATCGCGCGTGCCTTCCTCGTCCCAGAGGCGACCGTCGCCCAGCGCATCGTCCGGGCCAAGCGCACCCTCGCCGAGGCGCGCGTCCCCTTCGAGGCTCCCCGTGGGGCCGAGCGTGCCGCCCGCCTGTCCTCGGTGCTCGAGGTGGTCTATCTGGTCTTCAACGAGGGCTACGCCGCGACCGCCGGTGACGATTGGATGCGACCCGCGCTCTGCGAAGACGCGCTCCGGCTCGGCCGCATCCTGGCCGAGCTGGCTCCGCTGGAGCCGGAGGTGCACGGACTCGTCGCGCTGATGGAGATCCAGGCGTCGCGCGCGGGGGCGCGCATCGGCCCGTCGGGAGAGCCCGTCCTGCTGCTCGCCCAGGACCGCGCGCGTTGGGATCACGTCCTGGTCCGTCGCGGTCTCGCGGCGCTCGGGCGTGCCGAGCAGCTCGGCGGCGCGCTCGGCCCGTACGCGCTCCAGGCCGCGATCGCCGCCTGTCACGCGCGCGCGCGCACCCCAGCGGAGACGGACTGGGTGCGCATCGCGGCGCTCTACGATGCGCTGGTCCAGCTCGCGCCCTCGCCCGTTGTGGAGCTGAACCGCGCGGTCGCGCTCGCGATGGCGTTCGGTCCGGCCACGGGCCTCGAGATCGTCGAGGCGCTGACGGCGGAGCCGTCGCTCAAGGCGTACCACCTCCTGCCGAGCGTGCGCGGCGACCTGCTCGCCAAGCTCGGCCGCCGCGACGAGGCCCGGGTCGAGTTCGAGCGGGCGGCCGCGCTCACGCGCAACGCCCGCGAGCGCGAGCTGCTGCTCGAACGCGCCCGGGTGTGCGCAGGCGGGTCAGCGCCGCCCGAACAGCCGTGACGTCGGCCATGCGGGCGAGCCGCGCCCTGGACCACCCGCCGCTGCCCAGCGCCTGTTCGCCCCTGGCCCGTCTCAGCCGCGTCCGCGTCGGCGGCGGAGCAGCGCGCCGAGGCTCCAGTCGCCGCCCCCTTGTGCGGCCATGTACAGGAAAATGAAGCAGAACAGCACGGCGGGTACGCCCTGGTTCTCGATGGGCCAGGCGCCCTGCGGCGCATGAAACTGCCAGTATGCGACCGCCATTTCCCCGGACAGGACGAATGCGACGGGCCGGGTCAGCAGACCGAGCATGATCGCGAGACCGCCGAAGAACTCGAGGGCACCGCCGATGCCCATCTGCGAGAGCAGGGGTGCCGTCGCACCGGGCTGGCCCATGAAGCCGCCAAACCAGCCGAGCAGCTTCATGCTGCCCGCCTGGAAGAACAGCAGCCCCGCCACGACCCGCAGCAGGACGTACGCGACCTGCGCGGCCCGGCCCGTGGTCATCGCCTGCCTCCCGGGCCAAGCGCCAGATCTTCGGCGAGGCGGTCCAGCATTTCGCTCCAGCCCTGCCGGATGCCTTCGCGCTCCGGGAAAGAGTCGAGAACGGAGTGGCGCAGGGTGAGCGTCGTGCTGCCGTCATGTTCGGCGAACGTTACCGTGACGAGGGTCTCCGGCGGGTAGCCTACGCTCATGCCGTAGTGCGCCGGCAGCACCCGGTTGCCGCGCTCGTCCGCGAAGGAGTCGGCGTAGACGAGCCGCTCCGGCTCGACGATCTCGCGATAGACGCCGAGGCCCCAGATATCCCGGCCCTCGGGCAAGCGCATGCAGTAGTGGAAGCTGCCCCCCGGGCGGAGATCCACCGTACAGAAAGGCGTGATGCAGCCTTTCGGCGCCCACCAGCGCATCAGGGCTTCGGGCTCCGTCCACGCCTTGAACACGAGGCTGCGCGGCGCAGCGAAGGTCCGCGTGATGACGAGCTCCCGATCCGACGGCAGGGTCACCGTCAGCCGGGGACTATCTTTTGCGGCCATGTCTTTTCTCCTTGGGTCCTCCACCCTTCGGCTTGGTCTGCAATTCGCGGAGGTAGGCGTCCAGCCGGTCGAGCTTTTCTTCCCAGTTGCGGCGATACGGCTCCACCCAATCGGCGACGCCCCTGAGCGGAGCCGCCTCGAGCCGGCAGGGCCGCCACTGCGCTGCGCGGCCGCGCGTGATCAGCCCGGCCCGCTCCAGCACCTTCAGGTGCTTGGAGATGGTGGGCAGGCTCAGGTCGAACGGCTGCGCCAGCTCGTTCACCGTCGCCTCGCCCGCGGCCAGCCGCGCGAGAATGGCGCGCCGCGTGGGATCGGCCAGGGTGGCGAACGTGACGCTCAACGAATCGGGGTTCATCTGTATTTTGCCCTCTGGCTAATTTGCTGTGTGGTAAAATACAGCCGCTGCCGCGGCCTGTCAAGTGGCTCGCCCGGGCACGATCCTGCCGTGGCCCCATGGTGTGCATGCGGCTCTCGGCCGGCCGCTGCCGCCGGGCTGATCCTTGGCCGCCGCCTCGCGGGTATCACGGGCGTTCCCGTTCCTTCGCCAGGCCAATCGTTGGCCCGCCGTTAGGCTTCCGGGGGCGGTACCTCCCTCGCCGCGCTTGCACTCCGGGGTTGGCGGCCACTATCCTGGAATCAACCCAATCACCATGGGCATGGCGTTGCGGTGGCGATGCCGGCTTCGGGAAGGAGGTGGCGTTGACGCGAATTCCGGCGGCAACATATCGGCTCCAGTTCAGCCGGCAGTTCACCTTGCGCGATGCCGTTCAGGTGGTGCCTTACCTCGCGGAACTTGGCATCAGCGACGTCTACGCGTCGCCCCTGCTCGCCAGCCGGGGCGGAAGTCTCCACGGGTACGACATCGTGGATTTTTCGCGGCTCAATCCGGAGATCGGGAGCGAGGACGATTTGGGGGCCTTGGCAGCCGCGCTCGCCGAGCGCGGCATGGGGCTGATCCTCGACATCGTCCCCAATCATAGCTGCGTAGCCGATTCCGCCAACGCCTGGTGGTGGGACGTGCTTGAAAACGGCCCCAGCTCCCCCTACGCGAACTACTTCGACATCGACTGGCATCCTCCGAAGCCGGAACTCGGCAACCGCGTGCTGCTGCCATTCTTGGGAGAACAGTACGGCCGGGTGCTGGAGAACCAGGATATCCGCGTCCGGTTCCAAGGCGGCAGCTTCATGGCAGAGTTCTACGAGCGCCCGCTGCCCCTCGCCCCGCGCAGTTGGCGCCACATCCTGGAGCCGGTGCTCGAGCGGTTGCGCTTGCACCTGCCCGAGAGGCACCCCCAACATATGGAACTGGAAAGCATCCTGACGGCGCTCGCCTATCTCCCGCCGCGGGAGTCGGGGGAGCCGGCCAAGGTGCGCGAGCGGCTGCGGGAAAAGGAAGTCATCAAGCGGCGGCTGGCCACCTTGTACGAGGGGAGTGCGGAAGTGCGTTCGGCCGTGGACAAAATGCTGACGGAAATCAATGGCCGGCTGGGCGACCCCGATAGCTTTCAACGCCTGGAGTCACTGCTGGCAGATCAGGTCTACCGACTGTGCTTCTGGCAGGTGGCGACGGACGAGATCAACTACCGGCGCTTCTTCGACATCAACGAGTTGGCTGCCATCCGGGTGGAAGATCCCGAAGTGTTCCGGGCCGTGCATGGCTACGTGTTCTCGCTGGTGCGTCGCGGCTGGGTGACCGGGTTGCGTGTGGACCACGTGGACGGCCTGTATGATCCCGCGCACTACCTGCGCGCCGTTCAAGAGCATGGCGCCGACGCTAGCGAGGCGGAGCACCAAGGCCACCCGCTCTATGTTGTGCTGGAAAAGATTCTCGTCGGGAATGAACGCCTTTCGCCCGATTGGCCGGTCCACGGCACGACCGGGTACGACTTCCTCAATGCGCTCAACGGCCTGTTCACCGACCCGCGTCACGCGAGGTACTTCGCAGCTTCCTACCACCGTTATGCCGGGCACGATCAGGACGTGGCAGAGCTTTTGGCCACATGCAAGAAGCTGATCATGAACGTGTCCCTGTCCAGCGAAATGTACATGCTGACCTGCCGGCTGGACCTCATCTCCGAGCAACACCGCGAATCCCGTGATTTCACCCGCGAGAGCCTGCGCTTCGCGCTCCGCGAGGCGGTGGCGCGGTTTCCCGTGTATCGCACCTATGTCCGGCCGAACGGCGTCGTCGGCGACTGGGATCGGGCCAACGTGGAACAGGCTGTCGCCGCGGCAAAGCGCCGCAATCCTGCGGTCAGTCCTTCGATCTTCGATTTCATCCGCCAGGTGTGGCTGCTCGAACACCCGGCCGGCCTCACGGCGGCCGAATGCGAAGCGCGTCTTCAATTCGTGCTGCGGCTGCAGCAGCTGACCGGCGCGGTCATGGCCAAGGGTTTGGAAGACACCTTGTTCTACCGCCACTTTCCGCTGCTGTCCCTGAACGAGGTGGGAGCGGAGCCAGGCCAATTTGGAGTCCCGATTGCGGAATTCCATGCCCGGAACGCCACGCGGCAGCGCACTTGGCCGCACACGCTCGTGGCGACGGCCACGCACGACACCAAGCGCGGCGAAGATGCCCGCGCCCGCATCACCAGCCTGTCCGAAATCCCCGGAGAATGGTTCGGCGCCGTCGAGCGCTGGATGGAGATGAATCTGGCGCTCAAGACCCGGGCTGGGGGGGCGGATGTCCCGGACCGCAATGACGAGTATCTCTTGTACCAGACGCTGGTGGGCGCCTGGCCCGCCGCTCCCGCCGCCGCACCCAGCGCCGGATTCGTGGAGCGGATCGCTTCCTTCATGACCAAGGCGGTGCGGGAAGCGAAGACCCACAGCAGTTGGATCAATCCGAACGTGCCGTTCGAAGACGCGCTGCGCCGGTTCGTGGAGGGGGTGCTCGATCCTTCCCGGAGCGGCGCCTTTCTCATGGACGTTCAGCGCTTTCTGCGGCGCATCGGCGGGCCGGCGCTGCATAACACCCTGGGCCAGGTCGTGCTGAAAATCACGGCCCCCGGGGTTCCCGACTTCTTTCAGGGCTCCGAACTGTGGGATCTCAGCCTGGTGGACCCGGACAATCGGGGCTCCGTGGAATTCGGATCCCGGATGGCGATGTTAAGCCAGTTGGGCCGTGAAGCCGGGCGCGATCCGGGTGGGCTCCTGCGGCGGCTGCTCGCCCATCCCGAAGACGGGGCGGCAAAATTGTACGTCACGTGGGCCGTGTTGCGCTTCCGGCGTGCCCATGAGGCGCTGTTCCGGGAAGGCAACTACCTGCCGTTGGAAACCGCGGGCGCGCTCGAGGATCACGTGTGCGCGTTCGCGCGCCGATGGGGGGATGGATTGGCCGTCTCGCTCGTGGGCCGCCTGCTGATGGGCCTGGGCACGGCGACCCAGGGCGTTCCCGGCGCGGATACCTGGCGCGGAAACCGCGTGCTCCTGCCGGATGACCTGGCCGGCGCGCAGTTGCGGGATGTGTTGAGCGGCACGCTCGTGGCGTCACGCTGCATCGGCGGGCGCTGGACCATCGCGCTCGAGGAAGCCTTTCAGCTGATGCCCATCGCGCTGCTCGCCACCGCTTGACGCGGCCATCTGGAGGCAGCCCGTCCCATGCGATCGGCCCAACCCCACAGGCGCACCCACGGCACCGTGCATCTCGGCGGCGGGCGCTACCGGTTTGTCGTCTGGGCCCCAGGCCGGCGTTTGGAGCTGCATCTGCTCGCCCCTGTCGAGCGTTGGATTTCGATGACGGCGGACGAGTGGGGATATCACACTGCGCACGTAGACGGCGTCCCTCCCGGCGCCCTCTACCGCTTTCGCGTGGATGGAGTGCAGGAACGGCCGGACCCTGCGTCGCGGTTCCAGCCGCAAGGTGTTCACGGGCCCTCCGCCATTCTAGACAGCGCCTTTACCTGGACGGACGGCGGATGGCGCGGCCTCGCCCTGCACCAATTCGTGCTCTACGAGATCCATGTCGGAACGTTCACGCCGGAAGGCACCCTTGACGCCGCGATCGCCCACTTGGACGGTCTGGCGCAACTCGGGGTGACGGCGGTGGAACTGATGCCGGTCGCCCAGTTTCCTGGAACCCGCAACTGGGGCTACGACGGCGTGTTCCCCTACGCCGTGCAGGACAGCTACGGAGGTCCCGTCGCTCTCAAGCGCTTTGTGGATGCCTGCCATACCCGCGGCCTCGCCGTCGTGCTGGACGTCGTCTACAACCACCTGGGACCCGAGGGGAACCCGTTGTGGGGTTTGGCGCACCACTTCACGGAGCGCTACCGGACGCCGTGGGGGGCGGCCATGAATTTTGACGGCGCAGGGTGCGATCCGGCGCGCTGGTTCTTCATCGACAGCGCGCTGGGCTGGATTCGCGAGTTCCATGTGGATGGGTTGCGGCTGGATGCCGTTCACGCCATCGTGGACGTGTCGGCTTATCCGTTCCTCCAGGAGTTGGCGGAGGAGGTGCATGCCGCCGGAAGAGACCTCGATCGGGACGTGGTGGTCATCGCCGAAAGCGACCGCAACGATCCGCGCCTCATCGCCGCACCGCCGCACGGCGGGTATGGCCTGGACGGCGTGTGGAACGACGATTTCCACCACGCCCTGCACGCGCTGCTCACTGGCGAGCGCCAGGGCTACTATCAGGATTTCGGCGCCCTGGAGCAGATGGCGCGCGCCCTGGACGAAGGCTACGTATTCGCGGGCCAGTACTCGCGCTTCCGGGAGCGGCGGCATGGGGCCTCCTCGCGGGGCATGGAGCCACGCAAGTTCGTGGTATTCGCGCAGAACCACGACCAGGTGGGCAATCGCATGCTCGGCGAGCGCCTGAGCAGGCTGGTCTCTTTCGAGCAGTTGAAGCTGGCGGTGGGGATCGTCCTGCTGTCGCCCAACATTCCCCTGCTGTTCATGGGCGAGGAATACGGCGAAACGGCGCCCTTCCTGTACTTCGTCAGTCACAGCGATGCGGGGCTCGTCGAGGCCGTGTGGCGCGGGCGGAAGGAGGAGTTCGCGGCCTTTCGGGAGTCCGGCGAGCCGCCCGATCCCAAAGCCGACGCCACCTTTCGGCGCAGCCAATTGAATCGCGCGCTGCTGGCCCTGCCCCGCCACCAAGCCCTCCGGGAGTTATATCGGACGCTCATTGCGCTGCGCCGCGATCTTGCCGGCCAGGGCCGCGCCGACACGAAGGCGAGTTCCACGGAGATTCATGCGGACGAGCAGGTGCTGATGCTGCGCCGCGATGGCGGTCGCGCGTTGGCCGCGTTCAACTTCTCCGGGAGACCGGCGCTTCTCACGCCTCAGCCCGCGGGCGGACTGTGGAGGAAGGTGTTGGGCTCCGCCGACGAGCGTTGGCATGGGCCGGGCTGCAGCGCGCCCGAAACCTTCGCACCGGACGGCCATACCTCCCTCGTGCTTCAGCCCGCGAGCATCGTACTCTACCGCCTGGCCTGAGTGCTCTGGTGCCTCAACCGAGATCGCCCGGCCTGACTCACATGCAGGCTACCGCAGCGGCTCCCCCTTACCCGCGCAGGACGGGCAACACCTCGGTTTCGAGCAGATGCTTCGCCTGCGCGGCCTCGCCGCCTTCCGAGGTGGAACGGCTGCCGCCGAGGATGAACTTGCTGAGACCCAATCGCTCCAGCGCCCGCAGCCGCTCGATGACCCGCTCCGGGGTGCCGACGACGGCGTACTGGTCGATGAATTCCAGGGTCAGCACCGCAGCCTGTGCCGAGTCGCGCCGGGTGTGCTTGCGCATGTCGTAGGCGTTGCGCAGATTCAGCATCACATCCCTCTGGTGATCCGAGAGGGGACCGCTGGTCTTGCCGTGCATGACGCCGAAGCGGGCGTGGACGGTGAGGTTCCCCTGCACGAGCTGGCGGGCCACCTCGATCTTGGGGTGGCAGGCGCAGGCGATGAAGGCGCCGTACCGGATGGCGTCCGGGTCGAGGCCGGCCTCCGCCCGTGCCTTGCGGACAAGGGCGATGCCCCAGCGGATGCGTGCCGGGTCCGCGCCCAGCGTGAACATCACCCGGTCAGCCGTGCGGGCCGCAATCGCGATGACCCGCGGGCCGCTGGCCGCCACTTCGACCGGCACCTTGCGGTCGCCGGCCTGGCTTTCGGCGATCCAGGCGATGCGGCTGTCCGGCGGCGCATCGGCCAGATGCAGCTCCGCCATCGGCGGTGCTAGGTCGGTGGGGATATCGACGATCTCCTCGAACGGCACGCCTGCGCCCCCGAGGTAGGCTTGCAGGTGCCGCAGGTAGCGCTCGAACTGCTCCAGCCGGGCGGGCGCACGGCCCAGATGCGCGAGGGCCGAGTCGCCCCGCCCGATGCCGAGCACAGCCCGGCCGCCCGATACGCTGTGCACGCTGGCGATGGCCGTCGCCAGCACGGCGGCGCTGCGGGTGATCGAATTCGTCACGCCCGTCGCCAGCTTCAGGCGCTCGGTGACCGTCGCCGCCATGGCCAGCGCGACAAAGGGATCGCCGGAAAGGTTCTGCGAGTCGACGACGCTGAGGCCGTCCCACCCCTTCTCTTCCACGTCCCTGGCCACACGCCTGATGCCGCGCGGCGCCGAGGCGCCGCTTGCCCAGATCTCCAGCATGGCTTCTCCTTGCGACTCCGGTCGAGGGCGGGGGCCATCGCCTGCTGCATGTGGTGTGCTCCGGCGTCCCCCTGTGCGCGCGTGACGGTCGGCCTGCGGAGCCGCGCGAAGTCAGGCCGCAGGCCCGGGGGCTCGCGCGGCGGGCGGACTCCGCATGCGGGTCGCTGCCCGCCCGGTGGCGGGACGGGGCTCGCAGCGGCGTCGCCCTCGATCTCTCCTCACGAGGCCGAAGTCGATTTCAGCCCGTAGAAGGTGACCGCGGTGTCGTGCAGGAGCGCCGCCTTCTCGGCCTGGGATGCCCCGGCAGCCAGACGCTTGAAGGCGTTCCAGTAGACACGAAAGCTGCCGGACACCTTGTCGACCGGGAAGTTGCTCTCGAACATGCAGCGGCGGGGGGTGAAGGCCTCGATGCACGTCTCGATGTAGGGTCGCCAGGCGCCGGCGAGCTCCTCGGAGCTCGGCGGGACCTCGCGGGTGTGGAAGCTGAAGCCGTTGAGCTTCATGCCGATGCCGCCCAGCTTGACGAAAACGTTGGGGCAGCGCGCCAGCTCGAGCATGGCCCGCCGCCACCCTGGAAAGATCTCGTCGCGCTTGCCGGCATACGGCCCGACGCCGAGGGGGCCGCCACAGTGGTTCAGCACGATGGGCTGCTCGGGAAACGCCCGTGCCAGCTCCGTGGCCTCGGGAATCTGCGGATGGTACAGCCACGCATCGAAGGTCAGACCGAGCGTCTTCAGCCGGGCGAAGCCCTCGCGGAACCTGGCATCGCGCAGCAGGTGTGGCGGCATGTTGGGGCGGGCGGGGGGGAAGAAGCCGCTGGGCTCGTACGCGGTGACGTGGCGGACGCCCCGGAACCGGCCGCCGCCGAGGGCGATATGCTGCGCCAGCACCGCCTCCACGCGCGCGCCCAGCGTCAGGTCCGCGTAGCCGACGATGCCCGCGCAGGCGAGCGCGCCTCCATAGCGCCCGGATGCGGCCATCGCGGCCGCGCCGTTGACGAACTCCGTCTGGCCCAACGGCCGCAACTCCTCCGGCCCCGTCTTGCGATACATCGACCGGCACTCGATGAACACTGTCGAGCGCACCTCGTGGCCGCTGTATAGATCCGCCAGCAGGTCGGGCAGGAGATAGCGGTTGTCATCCCGGTCCCAGAGGTGATGGTGTGGGTCGCAGATCGGCAGCCCCGGCTCCAGCGCCTCCTCGACGCGCCGGGCCAGCCAGGCGGAGTTGTCTCCTTGGATGCGATTGTCGAACGGGGTCGCTGCGGGGTTCGTCATGCGGAAGCTCCTCTCGATAGCGGATGCGTCGCGGCAGAACTCGGAATGTCCAACGGGCTGCGCGTCCCGTCGCTCACTTCATCTTCGAGTACGCGGTCGGGGTGAGGATGGCGTTGGTGATATGGGTGACGAGCGGCCCGTTCGTTTCGGTTTCCGCGCGCGCCTTCAGCCATTCGGGGTCGGCGGCGAACGCGCCGAAGACCCGCTCCCGCTCCGCCAGGTCCTTCCACTCGAGCATGTAGTACAGATCGTGATTGCTCTCGCCGATCACGACGGTCCAGAAGCCGACCGGG
>JACQKK010000046.1 GCA_016204605.1 Candidatus Lambdaproteobacteria bacterium | reverse complement strand
CTGCCGGCGGCCTCACCCACCCCGGCCCTCCCTCTCCTGGGGGAGAGGGAGGGAGCCCCGAACCAGCCACCGGCAAGGGCTGACGGACGCCCCCTCTCCCCCAGGAGAGGGGGCAGCCGCGTCAGCGGCGGGGGTGAGGCTGCGGCGACAGCCCGCTCGATCCCGCCTAACTGACCCACTGCCCGGAATTTGATCTCCGGAAAATGCGGCGGCGCACGCACCGTTCTGCCCCGCGGCACGCGGGCGCAGCCGGCCTGCGAGACGTCTCTCGCAGTGCCCCACCGGCGATCGCCTAGGGCAGGGCCGTCTCGGCGCGCGTGCCCATCGCATGCGCCACGCCGGGATGGTGCACCTTGCCGCGGTAGACGTTGAGCCCCTTCGCGAGCGCCGGGTCGGCGCGGAGCGCATCCAGCCCGCCCGCGGCCAGCTTCACGGCATAGGGCAGCGTGGCATTGGTCAGCCCGAGCGTCGCGGTGCGGGCGACCGCCCCCGGCATGTTGGCCACGCAGTAGTGCACCACCCCCTCCTCGACGTAGGTGGGATGGTCGTGGGTGGTGGCGCGGGTGGTCTCGGCGCAGCCGCCCTGATCCACCGCCACGTCCACCAGCACGGCCCCGGGCTTCATGGCGCGCACCATGGCGCGGGTGATCAGGTGGGGCGCCAGATCGCCCGTCACCAGCACCGCACCCACCACCAGGTCCGCCTCGCGCAGCTCCTCGGCGAGCGTGTAGGGGGTCGAGGCGAGCGTGGTGAGCCGCCCCTGGAAGGCCAGGTCCAGCCGGGCCAGCCGCGGCATGTCGATATCGAGCAGCGCGGCATCGGCGCCCAGCCCCACGGCCATCAGCGCGGCGTTGGTGCCGACGGTGCCCGCCCCCACGATGGCCACGCGCCCCGGCCGGACGCCGGGGAGCCCGCCCAGCAGCACGCCCCGCCCGCCCTTGTGCCGCTCCAGGGCGTGGGCGCCCACCTGGATCGCCATGCGCCCGGCCACCTCGCTCATGGGCAACAGCAGCGGCAGCGTGCCATCGGCGAGTTGCACCGTCTCGTAGGCGATCCCGGCCAGGCCGATCTCCAGCAGCGCCCGCGTCTGGCCTGGGTCCGGCGCCAGGTGCAGGTAGGTGAACAGCAGCTGGTCGGCCCGCAGCAGCGGGTACTCGCTGGGCTGCGGCTCCTTGACCTTGAGGATCAGCCCGGCCTCCCTGAACACCTGGGCGGCGTCGGGAGCGATCTCCGCGCCCGCGGCCACGTAGGCCTCGTCGGGGAAGCCGGCGCCCCGGCCGGCCCCCTGCTGCACCAGCACGCGGTGGCCGCGCTCGGCGAGCGTGTGCGCGCCGGCGGGGGTCAGCGCCACCCGCTCCTCCTGCGGCTTGATCTCCTTGGGCACGCCGACGTTCATCGCGAGTCCGGTTCGGGGTCTGGGGTCGAATCGCCGCGGGGACGCCGCGAGAGTGCGCGCACGAACCGCTCCCGCAGCCGGGGATCGCCGATGGCCTGGGCCGCGCGCACCACGCCGGCGGGCGCGGCGGGCGGCTCCGGGGCGGGCGGCCGGGCGGCCGGAGCGGGCCAGACGGGCGGCGCTGCCGCAGTCTCCTCGGCAGGTACCGCGCGAAAGCGCATGTCGCGCACCAGTTGCCCTTCGAGGAAGGTCGCCACCGACGCCAGCAGGTCGGCCTTCATGAACTGGAGCTGATACGCCCAGCTCGCGTCGCGCGCGCCCACCCACAGCACGCCCTTCTCCAGCCGCAGGGGGCGCGTGGTGGCGCCCAGCGTCTCGCCCACGATGGCGCTCCAGTGCTGGCGCAGCAGGTTCAGGGTCAGGTGGGGCTGCTTCTGCTGTTCCCGGAACAGCGCCTGCACAAGCTCGTGCAACTCCTGGGGCCGGTCTCCGGCCATACGGCCTCCCTGGGGAGCCCAACCGCTCCGGCCCGCGCGCCCGCGAGCGGGGGCTCGCGGGAGCCCGCCCGGCGTGCTCCCTGCACCTTCCAGGCTATCACGGGCCGTTTGCCGGACCCAAGGGAGACAGGGCCAGATGGCTCCCCCGCCACCGTTTTTCCCCCTCTCCGCCTGCGGAAAGGAGGCCGGGGGGAGAGGTCGCCACGCGTTACCGCACCCCCCCACCCCGGCCCTCCCCCGCAAGGGGGGAGGGAGAACCGCTCTGGAACGCAATGAGTGGGCGCGGGATACGTCCGAATGGCAGGGAGTTTCTTGTCAGGTCGCGCGGTCAGGGGGGCGGCGACCCGCGGTCGGGGTCGCCCCCGGGGAAGGCGGTGCGCTCGATCCGCGCCACGTAGGCCTCGGCGCCGCTTTCCTCGATGAAGCGCGCCACGAGCGCCTGGGGGGTCACCTCGAGTTCGAGGAAGCCATGGCCCGCGTGCAGGTACAGCGCCTCGGGATCGGGGTGCACCGGATGGGTCTCGTCGCCCCCGCCGCCGGAGATGAAGAAGTGGGTCGGGCAGGCGCCGACGCGGCGGTGCTCCAGGTGGTGCGCGTGGCCGGAGAGGTACACGTGCGCCTTGCCGCAGAGGAACGGGCGCAGCAGCCACCCGTACGCCCCGCCCGAGTAGCGGCTGCCCTTGCGGCTGGCGCTGCGCACGGGATGGTGGGCCATCACCGCCACCCAGCGGGCGCCCTCGCGGTTCTCCAGCTCGCGCAGCAGGAAATCGAAGGCTCCGCGGTCGGGGTCGAAGCGGAGATCCGTGAAGTTCGAATCGAACGCGATCAGCTTGAGCAGGCCGCCGAAGGTGCGGGCGTAGAACCGGTGCGGCAGGCGCCACTTGGACGAGTGCAGGCCAAAATCGAGCTGGGCCTGGAGGTTGCCCTTGTAGTCGTGGTTGCCGAACACGGGAAAGATGGGCACCGGGGCGAGGCTGCCCTGGCTGTAGGGCGCGATGATCTTCGCCAGCCACTGCGCGTCGCCCACCCCCGAGACGCCCTGCATGTAGAAGTTGTCTCCCAGCAGCAGCAGGGCATCGACCGGTCGCCGGCGCGCCCGCCGTTCCATCAGCGCCGCCACGGTGTATTGTGCATCGGCGCCCGTGCCGGTATCACTGAGCACGAAAAACCGCAGCCCCTCGGGGGGCGCCGGCAACGTCTGCCGCAACGCCCCGCGCGGGGTGAGCCGGGGGCCGTGGCGCCGCTGGAACGCATACACGTATCCCGCCAGCGCGGCGAACGTGGCCAGCGCGGCCAGGCCGGCCCAGCCCAGCAGGGCGAGAGCGGCGGGTGCGCTCAACGGGCGACCCTCCCCGCGCCAAGGGGGCGCCCACTGCGCCGGACGGCGGCGCGCCGCCGCCACCCTCCCACCGCGATGCGATGGCCACGACGCTGCTGATCACGCGCCACGGCACCAGCGAGCACAACCTCGACACGCGGGTGTTCATGGGCCGCTCGCCCCGCTCGCGGCTGGTCGAGGAAGGACGGGCGCAGGCGCGGCGGCTGGCCGCACGCCTGGCCCGCGAGTCCCGCCCCGACCGCATCGTCTGCTCGAGCCTGCCGCGCACGGCCGAGACGGCGGAGATCATCGCGGCGGCCTTGGGGGCGCCGCCGGTCGTCGCCGAGGACGGGCTGTGGGAGCTGGACAAGGGCGAGTGGGAAGGCGCCATGCCCCGGCCGTTGCCGGCGGCGATCCTGGCGGATATCCGCCGCGATCCGTTCGGCTTCCGCTACGGCAACGGCGAGAGCTATAGGGACGTGGTGCGGCGGCTGGGGCCGGTGGTGGATCGCCATATCGGCGCCCACCCGGGTGAGACGCTGCTGTTCGTGCTGCATGGCGACGTGATCCGGGCCATGCTGCACCACCTGCTGCGCTTCCCGGAGGCCCATATCGAGCGCTTCGCCACGGATCCCTGCACCCTGACCGAGTTCCGCGGCGAGCCGGAGGCGTGGGTGCTGCACCGCTTCAACGACGGCTGCCACCTCGCAGGCCCGTAGCGACACCGGGGCGCGGGCAGCAGGCGCCGGCCGCTCCCGCTCAGTTGCGTTCCGAGACACTCTCGGCCTCCCGCTCGAGCAGGCGGTTCCACCAGCGCTGCCAGGGGAACTGGCTCTGCTCGGGGAAGATCGCGTCGCGGAACTGCATTTCGTAGAGCCGCTTGTACTGGCCGCCCCGCCGCAGCAGCTCGCGGTGCTGGCCCTGCTCGACGACGCGACCCTTATCCAGCACGTAGATGCGGTCCGCCTTGCGCACCGTGGAGAGCCGATGGGCGATGACCAAGGTGGTGCGGTTCTTGACCAGGTTCTCGATGGCTTCCTGCACCTCCCGCTCCGATTCGGAATCCAGCGCCGAGGTGGCCTCGTCGAGGATCAGGATCGGCGCGTCCTTGATGAGGGCGCGGGCGATGGCGATGCGCTGGCGCTGGCCGCCCGAGAGCTCCATCCCCCCTTCGCCGATGTAGGTCTCGTAGCCGTTGGGCAGGCGCATGATGAAGTCGTGCGCGTTCGCCGCCCTGGCCGCCTCGACGATCGTCGCGTGGGGACGGGTGATGTTCCCGTAGGCGATGTTGTTGGCGATGGTGTCGTTGAACAGGAAGATCTCCTGGGTCACGATCGAAATCTGCGCGCGCAGCGACGAGATCGTGACGTGCTGGATATCCTGCCCGTCGATCGTGATCCGACCCTCGCTGAGCTCGAAGAAGCGGGGGATCAGGTTCACCAGCGTGGTCTTGCCGCTGCCGCTCGCCCCCACCAGCGCCACCACCTGGCCCGCCTTCACCGTCAGATCGACGTCGCGCAGCGCGGGCTCCCCGGCATTCTTGTAGCCGAAGCGGTCGACGCGCATCTGGATGTTCCCGCGGAAGGGCTCGAGGGTCTGGGCGCCCGGCCGATCGACCACTTCCGGCTCGGTATCGAGCAGCTCGAACACCCGCTGCGCCGCGGCCACGCCCTCCTGCAGCTTGAGCATGAAGCCGTTCATGTGGCGGATCGGCTGGTTGAGCATGAAGAAGGCCAGCAGGAAGGAGACGAAATCGCCCGCGGTGATGTAGCCCTGAATGATGAGGAACCCGCCGAACATGATGATCGCCCCGCCGGCGAAGGCGCCGATCACCTCCAGCAGGGGCGTCGAGTACGAGGCGACGTGGATGGTCTTGAGATTCTTCCGGTACAGCTCCTGGTTGGCGCGCTCGAACCGCTCCTGCTCGTACTTCTCCATCCCGAAGGCCTTCACCACACGGATGCCCTGGATCGTCTCCACCACCAGCGAGGTCATCTGGCCGAAGGTCGACAGGCGATCGGCCGTGAGCAGCCGGGTGCGGCTCCCGAAGCGGGAGATCAGCCAGAACGCGATCGGGATCAGGATCATCGAGAGCAGGAAGAGCTGCCAACTGCGGATCACCAGAATCGCCATCAGCAGGAAGATCTGCGGAATGTCGCGCAGGGGACCGGAGATGCTCAGCGAGATCGCGTTCTGCAGATTGACCAGGTCTGAGGTGAACCGGGTGACGAGCTCGCCGGTCGAGGTGCGCGTGAAGAACGAGAACGACAGGCGCGACATGTGGGCGTACAGCCGCGCGCGCAGCGCCTCGATCAGGCGCTGCCCGACGATGCCCATCAGGTAGTTCTGGCCGTAGTAGAAAATGCCCTTGGCCGTGAAGATCAGGACGATGCCCAGCCCGATCAGCACGAACCGGCTGATACCCGGCACCTGGCCCGCCTCCAGGGTATCCACCACGTCCTTGATGTACCAGGCGGGCGCGGCCGTGAAGACGTTGTAGCCGATCATGCACAGCACGGAGCTGATCAGCGCCCAGCGGTAGTGCAGGATCAGCCTGCCCAGCCGGGCGAGCACGGCGGTGAACTCCCTCCCGCCGAAGAAGGCCCGCAGCGCCCCGAGCAATCCGCGTTTCACGGCATTCACCACCTCCACCCTCCTTTCGCCAAATCGTTATGCCGCGGCGTGCCGCGGCCTGGGCGCGCGCGCCCCGCCGATGCCGGCGGCCGATGCTAGGGGCCATCGCCTGTCGGCGTGGCGCCGGCGGCATCCCCGTAGGGGAGCCACACGGCGAAGCCGCGCACCTTGCCCTCGCGGCGGTAGAACTCCAGGCGGCCGCCCTGCATCTGGACGATCTTGGCCGCGTAGAACAGATCCACCACGCCCGCGGCCGTGAGGCCGGGGGTCATGGCGAGCGCGGCCACCTCGCGCTGTTTCGCCAGGCCCGCCCAGGCGGAAGCGCTCGCCACGCGCAGACAGAGCAGACCCCGCCCGCGCTCTTTCCCGCCCGGCGCCCGCACGATGGAGACGGCCGGCGCCTGACCGGCCACGTCGGCGGCGATCTGGGCGAGCGCCTCCGTCACGGCGCGCAGGGGGCGTGCCGCGAGCCGCAGCCGCGGGGGCAGCCCCGGCTGCACCTTCACCGCCACCGGCAGCCGCTCCCCGTGGGCGGAGCAGCGCAGGTGATCCGCCAGGAAATCGGCAGCCACCTCGACGGGCTCCGTCTTGGCCGTCTCGGTGAGCAGGGCATGCCGATCCGAGATGCGCCGGAACGTATCGAAGAGATAGAACGCCGTTTCGCGGCACCGCTCCAGCTCCTTGCGCAGGTCGGGGTCGCCCACCTGCGCGATCAGCCGCTCCAGCCGCGCGGTCAGGTCCTCGGCCGGCGGAAGCACCCGGTCGGCGAGCGGCGGCAGCAGCCCCTCCTCCGCCTGGCTGCCCGCGCGGCGCCGCGCCCGCGCGGCCGCGCCGGGGAGCAAGACCCCCTCTGGCCGCAGGGCCCCGCCGGGGAGCAGGGCCCCGCCCGGAGGATTGGCTTCGCCAGGGGGCGGCGCGGCGCGGGCGGGGCGCTGGGTGACCTGTCCCTCCAGGGTCACGAGCCGGCGCTTCAGGTCGTCGATGATGGCATCCGACTCGTCGCGCAGCACGACCGGCTTGCCCCCCGGTCGGGTTTCGTCCGGCGCCGACTCCTTGCCCTGCCGGCCCAGCTCGGTCTTGGTGGCCATGGCTTCGCTCGTGGCGGCGCTTGCGAGGGGTGCGCGGGGCCAGCATCATGGCGCGGCGCGGTACCGCGCCGCGCCGGGCCGGATGCGCGGGCGCCGTGTGATCCTACTTGTGCAGCTCGAACACGATATGCGGCAGCTCGGGCAGGATCAGCCGCTCCATGGCCAGGCGCACGGCCCCGCTCGAGCCGGGCATCGAGAACACGGCCTTGCCCTGGCAGATCCCCGCGGTGGCCCGGCTCAGCATGGCCGCCGAGCCGATCTCCGCGTAGCTGAGCTGGCGGAAGAGCTCGCCGAAGCCGGGCAGCGTCTTCTCCAGCATGGCCTGCACCACGTCGAACGTCACGTCGCGCCGCGCGACCCCGGTGCCGCCGTTGATGATGAGCGCCTGCACCGCGTCCTGGCCCAGCAGCCGTGCGATCAGCGGCCGGATTTCGGTGGGTTCATCGCGCACGATCTGGTAGGCTGCGATGGCGTGCCCCTGCTCCTGCAGCAACGTCCGGATGAGCTGTCCGCTGGAATCGGTTTCCGGGGTGCGGGTATCGCTGACGGTGATGACGGCACAGGCGATCCCTCGTGCCGCCTTCTCCTTGTGCTCCTGGTGCGAGGGTACGGCCATCGGGCTCCCGCTTGAGATGATCGTCCACACCGCCGAGTTCGTCATTGGCGCCGCGGCCGCCCGCCAATTTCCCACCTCCGTTCTACCCGAAGTGGCATTCGCGGGCAAATCCAATGTCGGGAAATCCAGCCTGATCAACTCGCTGCTCAACCGCAAGCGGCTGGTCAAGACCAGCCGCACGCCGGGCAAGACCCGCGAGATCAACTTCTTCCTCATCAACGGCAGCTTCCACCTGGTGGACCTGCCCGGCTACGGCTACGCGCGCGTGGCGCATGCCCAGCGCGAGGAATGGGGCCGCCACGTCGTGCGCTATCTGGCGGAACGCGGGCCGCTCGCGGGCGTGGTGCTGATCGTCGATGCCCGCCACCCGCCGAGCCCGCTCGACCGCAGCCTGCGGGAGCTGCTGCGCGAGCTGGGCCGGCCGCTGGTCGTCGTGGCGAACAAGGTGGACAAGCTGAGCCGCTCCCAGATCAACCCCAGCCTCGCCCGTGCCGCGGCCGTGCTCGAGCCGGACGAGCCGGTGCTGCCCTACTCCAGCGTCACCCACGCGGGTCGCGCGGCGCTGTGGGCTCGGCTGGGCGAGTGGATCGGCCCGGGGGAGCCGCCCCGATGACCGGCGTGCCCCATCTGCCCGCGGGCGCCACCGCCACCGATCCGGAGCCTGAAGCGACGGAGCCCGGCGGCGCGCGCCCGGCCGAGCCGGCCCCCGTGCTCTGGATGCTGGGGCTGACTTCGATGTGGGGGCTCAACACCGTCTCGATCAAGGTGCTGACGGCCGGCATCAGCCCCCTCACCGCCACCGGCCTGCGGGCGCTGATCGCGCTGGGGGTGCTGACCCTGTTCGGGCGCCTGCGCCGCGAGCGGCTGGGCTATGCGCGCGCCGAGTGGCGTCACGGTGCCGTGATCGCGCTCTTCCATACGCTCCAGTTTGTCCTCATGTACACGGGGTCGATCTACACCACCGGCGGCCGCTTTGCGATCCTGCTGAACGTCAGCCCGCTGCTGGTGGCGATCGGCGCGCACTATTTCCTGCTCGGCGACCGGCTGACGCCGCCGCGCGGGTTCGGGCTGATCCTCGCGTTCGGCGGCGTGGCCCTGCTGTTCAGGGAGGACCTGTTGCGCGGTGCCGGTGGTGGTGGTGGCGGCACGACCCGGGGCGACCTGATGGTGCTGGCTTCGGCGGCCGTGTGGGCCGCGAACGCCGTCTACATCAAGCGCTACCTCGCGCAGCGCCTCACGGGCTTCCGTATCGTCTACGTGCAGGTGCTGCTCTCGACGCCGGCGTTCCTGCTCCCGGCGCTGCTGTACGAGCGGAACCCCTTTCACGATGTGGATTGGCTGACGCTGGCGAACCTGCTGTTCCAGGGCGCCTTCATCACGCCGTTCACCTACATGATGTTCCTCGTGCTGCTGCGGCGCCACTCGGCCAGCAAGCTGCAGTCCTTCACCTTCCTCACGCCCATCTGGGGCGTGTTCTTCTCGGCCCTGCTGCTGGGCGAGGCGGTCACCTTCGATGCCGTGGGCGCGCTGGCGCTCGTCGGCTCGGGGCTGTACCTGGTCACGCGGCGTGGCGGCCCGCGGGCCCGCCGCCGCGATTGACTTTGCCGCGCCCCGGGCGGAATGATCGGGGCCGGGGGAAGGCCGGGAGGTGGCGATCGCCCGATCCGCGGCGGGTCGGGCGCCCCTCCGCCGGCAACCCCCGATCTCCGCTCACCAACGAGAGAATCCATGAATCGCGCACGCTCGATCATCAGCCTGCTGGGCACGCTGGCGCTGGCGCTGGGCATCGCCGGGGCGGCTTCGGCGCAGAAGTACGGCGGCACCCTGCGCACGTCCTCGACGGCCAACCCTTCCAGCCTTTCCCCCCACGAGGCGGCTTCGTACACCGAACTGTGGGCGGTGGCGCCCGTCTACAACAACCTGGTTTGGCACGCCCCCGAGGTGCCGCTGGAGACGGAGGACACCCTCCGGCCCGACCTGGCGGAGCGCTGGAGCTGGAACGCTGACGCCACGGTGCTGACCTTCAAGCTCAAGCAGAAGGTGCGCTGGCACGACGGCAAGCCGTTCACGGCCCGCGACGTGAAGCACACCTTCGATATGGTGCGCGGCGCCTCCAAGGAGCGCCTCAAGCTCAATCCCCGCCGGCTCTGGTATGAGAACGTCGCGGAGATCACGACCCGGGGCGACCACGAGGTGGTCTTCCGCCTCAAGCGGACGCAAACGGCGCTGCTCCCGATGCTCGCCTCGGGGTATTCCCCCGTGTACCCGGCCCACGTCAGCGCGGCCGCACTCCGAACGACGGCCATGGGGACGGGCCCCTTCCGCTTCAAGGAGTACAAGCGCGACGAGCAGGTGCAGCTGGTGAAGAATCCGGACTACTTCGTCGAGGGGCGGCCCTATCTCGATGGCGTGACGATGTATATCCTGCGGGCCCAAGCCGCACGGAACGGCGCCTTCATCGCCAGGCAGCTCGATGCGGCGGCGCCGACGACCACGTTCAAGCCGATCTACGAGCAGCTCAAGGCCGCCAACGCGGGCATCCAGTTCATCGAGATGGTCACCAACGCCACCGCCAACGTCCTGATCAACTTCAGCAAGCCGCCCTTCACCAACCCGCGCATCCGCACGGCGATCACGCTCGCGCTGGACCGGAACTCGATCGCGAAGAGCGTGTACCAGGGCGGCGCGGTGCCGGGCGCGGCGATTATTCCCAAGCCCTGGGGCGCCTGGGGACTTACCGCCGAGCAACTGGCCCAGGTGCCGGGCTTCGGCGGCGACGCCGCCAGGAACAAGGAGGAGGCGCGCAAGCTCCTGGCGGCGGAGGGCTACGGGCCGGGCAAGCCCCTCAAGCTGCTGGTGAGCACGCGCGCGCTCACGTCCTACGTGGAGGTGGCCACCTGGCTGATCGGGGAGCTGCAACAGGTGGGCATCCAGGCGGAGCTGGAGCAGATCGAGACCGGCAACTGGTACGCCAAGGTGGCCCGGCGCGATTTCCAGCTCGGCTCCAACGCGACCGCCATCTCCATCGACAACCCCGACGCGGTGTTCTACGAGAACTACGCCTGCAACTCCCAGCGCAACTACACGGGCTACTGCAACCCGGCCATGGAGAAGCGCTTCGACGCCCAGTCGGTCGAGCTCGATCTCGAGAAGCGCCGGCGCATGGTCAACGCGATCGACGTGGACCTGCAGAAGGAGGTGGCGCGGCCCTACCTCGTGTACCGCAAGGACTACTATGCGCACCAGCCCTGGGTGAAGAACTGGATTCCGCACCAGAGCGTCTATAACTGCTGGCGCTTCACCGAGGTCTGGCTGGACAGATGACCCCGGGGGCGCCGGGCGAGGCGGCCTATCCGATCGCCCAGCGCGGCTTGCGCTTGGCGCGGAAGGCGGCCTTGCCTTCCTTCATCTCGTCGGAGGGGCTGAGGAACATGCGGGCGATGATCTCCGAGCCCCGCTCCATGGCCTCGGCCAGGGTGAGGTCGGGAATGGTGAGCAGGCCGCGCTTGAGCTCGGCGGTGGCCTCCGGCGCGCATTGCAGCAGGCTCGCGATCTGGCGCTGCACCGCGTGGTCGATCTCCGGCGCGGGCACCACGTGCTGCACCAGGTGCATCGCGAGGGCGGTTTCGGCATCGAAGCGCTCCCCGGTCAGCATGTAGGAACGCGCCAGCCCGAACATCCCCTTGTGCATCATCAGCACCGGCACCCGCGAGGGGATGCGCCCGAAGCGCAGCTCGCTGATGGCGAACTGGGCCGTGTCGGCGGCCACGACGATGTCGCAGACGGCCACCATCCCCACCCCCGCACCGAACGCCCCGCCCAGCAGCCGGGCCACGGTGGGCTTGGGCGAGTTCCAGAGCTGCTTGAACAGCGACTCGTAGTGGAGATGGAAGGTGGTGGGCAGGCGCTCGGTGGCGCCCGCCTCGGGCGAGCCCTCGCTCACCTTCAGGTCCACCCCGGCACAATAGATGGGCCCGATGTGGGTGATGCCGAGCACGCGCACCTGCGGATCGGCCAGGGCCTGCCGCACCGCGGCATCGAAGGCGCGGGTCAGCTCCACGCTGAGCGCGTTCCGCGTCTCCGGGCGGTTGAGAGTGATCCAAGCCACCTGCTGCTTCACTTCATACAACACGGGTTCGCTCATGCTGCCAGGGTTCCGTTAGGGGTTGACGCTGCGCAGCCGCAGCATCGGATCCGGCACCGACCGGCGTAGCGGGCGTTCGGCGCCGCTGCCGCTCTTGAAGCTCGGCGCAGGCGGCGGGGTTTCGAGCGCGTCGGAAGGCGGGATCACGCTCGTGTTGAATCCGGGCTCGCCCAGCCGGAGCACGCGGTCCTGCAGGGTGCCGGTCTTCCCGGCGACGGTCTGACGGCGGGCATTGCGCATGGCCTCGTGCCGGTCCGCGAACTCGATGGCGATCGCCAACAGGCCGAGCGGGCGCTTGCCGCGGCGCGCCGTCACGGAGAGGGCATAGCCTCCCGGGGCCTTGATCGGCCACTGTTCGCCCGGCAGCCGCAGCGTCTGGCCGCCATCGCCGGTGACCAGGCCGCTCATCTCGATGCTCTCGAACCTGGCGCTCCAGCCGTCCACCGGGCCGTCGGCGCGGATCTCGAGCGTGACGGGGCGGTAGACCTTGACCCGGCCCCCCTCAGGCGCGGGGGAGGCGAGCGCGAGCTGCGGTCCCTTGCGTGCGATCAGCACCTTCAGGCCGACCTCGCGGAGATTGCCGGCCAGATCGGTCAGACGGAACCGGTAGCGGTGCAGGCCGTTTTCCGGGTAGACCTGCTCGTTCACCACGAAGCGGTACTGCTCGCGGTTCGTCGTGGGGTCGAGCGGCTGCGGGCCGTCGTCGAGCCAATGCTGCATCCGGCTGAGCGCCTCGCCCCAGACGATGGTGTACGTACCCTCGCCCAGTTGCAGCTCTTCGGCCGGCAGCTCCATGCGCCTGGCGCCAGGCTCGATCACCAGCACCGGTCTGGGCGGCTGGCGGTCGAGCACCAGGCTCAACGTCTTGGCGCCCATCATCCCGAACTCGTCGGTGCCCTGGACGGTCAGCTTGTGCTCGCCGTCCGGCAGCGCCTGGAACATCGCGGCCGGCAACGTGAGCTGCGGCTGCGCCTTCTCGACCGCCTTGGGGTCGAGCGAGGCCGTCACGTCGATCGGCCCCAGCAGCACCTGCCACTTCTCCATCGCGCGGTCGGCCTGCACCGGCAGGTCGCCCACCTGGTTCGTGACCAGCGCCAGCACCCCCGGCCCGAAGGTCAGCACGGGCGGTGCGGGCGGCCGGGGCACGAAGGTCAGCAGCCCGCCCACCTCGGCCCGGTTGCCGGCGCCATCGGTGGCCACCAGCCTGTACGGCTGCGGCCCCGGCCTGAAGAGCCTGGCCTCGCCGGACAGCGCCGCCGAACGCTTGTCCGCCGCGAGCGTGAGGGGCTGTCCCTGCTCGGCGGCCGGCGCCGGCGGGGGTTCGGCTCCCCCTGCCGCTTGCGGCCTGGCCGGCTCGCCCAGCAGCAGCCGCAGGCCGGCGAGCGGTTCGCTCCAGCCGACCGCGATGGCCTGGCCTTCGCGGAGCCGGACGGCCTCGGCCTTGAAGCCCTCCGCCAGCGCGGGCGGCGTCTTGTCGATCACGAAGGCGGTGGTCTGCGGACCGTAGCCCTCCGCCGGAGCCGGAGGGGCTCCCGCAGCGCCGGCCGCCGGGGGTGCACCCTGGCCCTCGCGCGGCTTGGGCCGCACGGTCAGGCGGTGCTCCCCATCGGCCAGGTCGGCGGGCAGGGCTGCGCCCGACTTCAGGGTCACGGGCTTCTCGTCGATCAGCACCTCGACGGGCGCGTCCTCGGGCGTCACGCGGTACTCGACCTTGCCCTCGCGCAGCACCTGGCCCTGCTTGGGCGCCTCGATGCGGATAGCCACCCGGCGGTCGAGCGTGAAGGTCACCGTCTGCGGCCCCGATCCCGGCGGGCCGGACACGGCTGCCGCCGCCGCTCCGGTCGGCGCCGCGCCGGCCGCTGCCGCCGGCGGCTGGCCTTCGCGGAGCGCGGGCCGCACGGTCAGGCGGTGCTGCCCATCGGGCAGGTCGGCGGGCAGGGGATCGCCCGATTTCAGGGTCACAGGCTTGTCGTCCAACAGCACCTCGATGGGCGCATCCTCGGGCGTGACGCGGTATTCGACCTTGCCCTCGCGCAGCACCTGGCCTTGCCTAGGCGCTTCGATCCTGATATCGACCCGCCCCGGTGTCTCCGATTGCAGCTTCTGCAATTCCTCGGGCGGAATCGGCTTGGGCGGCTCCGGCTTCTGGCCCTGCGCGACGGTGGTGCGGAAGCCCGCAGCCACATCGACGATGCCTTCGCCCTTGGCGTCGCCGACCCCGACCAGCCCCTCGACCACGGAGACTTCCGTGGCGGCTGCCGAGGCGATGGACTCGAAGTCCGTGCCCTTGATGCCGATCGTAGCCGTGAGCGACCTGAAGCCGGTCTCGCCCCGCGCCGCGCGGGGCGCGATCAGGGCGCGCATCCGCCCCGCGAACGTGAACAGGAACGAGGGCTTGACCGGTTGCGTATCGAACTTGTCGAGCGTGAAGGTGCTGCCGCCGTAGAGCGTCATCCTGTCGCCCGTGACCAGCTCCAGGCCCACGCGCTGGGTGGCGCCGATGAGCAGCTTGTCGCCTTCGAAGACGGGGATGCGCTCGCCGGTCAACTGCGCGTCCTTGCCGTGGCGGGTCAGCTTGAGCCGCTTGTCGGAGGGCACCGCCTCGCCCGCGGGGGTGAACGGGCCCGCCACATCGAAGCCCGCCCGCAGTGACCACGCCCGGAAGGGATCCTCGGGCGCGGCGGGCGGCTCCAGTTTCACGCCGGCCGGATCGAGCACCAGGCGCTCGCCCGGCTTGAGCGGCGCCGCTTCCTTCGGGCCGGGGGGCGGCTCGGGCGGCTTCGCTCCCTCCGGCAGCGCAGCGGGCACGGCGGGCGCGGCGGGCGCGGCGGGCGCGGCGGGCGGCGCCGCGGGAGCCGCGGCGGGCTTCTCCGCTTCCTTCTTCGCTGCGGGGGGCTCGAGCGGCTTCGCCTCGCCGGCCACCAGGGTGATCTCGGCCGGGCGCTTCCACCCGTTGAAGAAGAGGTGCGCCGTGCGCACCTCCAGCTTGACGCCGTTGATCGTCACCTGAAGGGCCTTGGCTTCCGCCGGCGTGCTCAGCAGCAGGTGCGCCAGCCCGCCCAGCGTGTATTCCGACGCGCCGTCCTTGGCAACGGTGCGGGCCAGGGATGCGCCGCCCGCGAGCGTCAGCAGCTCCCGCGGCGAGTAGGTCACCACGGCCGCAGCCTCCGGCGGGCCCGCGGGGGGCTGCGCCGGGGGTTGCTCGACCGGCGGGCCCACGCGCAGCGTGCTCTCCGCCGGGAAGGTGCGGCCTGCCACCGGCTGATAGGTCTCGCCCTGCTTGAGGAAGAGCGCTCCCACCCGCTCGACCACGGCCAGGTCGGCCGCGGCGGCGGTGCGGGAGCCGGCGGCCAGCGCCGCCAGCAACGTCGCCGCGACCGCCGCTGCGAGCGCGCGGCGGAGCAAGGCGGAAACGTCTGCAGGGCGCGAAGCGTGTGCGCGCGACGTCATGACGTTTCCCCTCACTTCCACTGGGCGGCGATAGACTTCACTTCCGCGTGGGGCGCGACTTCGGCGAGCTGGCGCATGCGCACCAGCACCTCCATCCGCAGCGGCCAGTTCTGGCTGTCGCGCCCAAGCCAGCTGAGGCGGGCCAGCGCGTCGGCGCGCACGGCGCCGTTGATCGAATCGCCGGCCTGGACGAACAGCAGGCTCACCAGCCGGCGCTTGAGCCAGAAGGGCAGGTCGGAGACCGCCAGCGCCTGAATCTCCCCGTGGATCGGGGCCAGCAGCACGATCTGGTCCGTGGAGGCCAGCAGAGACCCCAGCTCGTCGAGCGGGATCGCCGCGATCGGCCGCTCGCGCAGCAGCGCCGTCGCGCCGAGCAGGATCGACGCGCTGCGGTAAAACACCAGCGCCGATTCGCTGTCGAGCGCCAGCGTGCGCAGGCTGGCGCTGGCCCGGCGCACCTTGTAGGGCGAGGCATCGCGCGCGGCGAACAGCGACGTGAGGCTGGTCAGCACGCTCGCCAGCGCCGGCCGGCTGGCCTTGGCTTCCGCTTCCACCCGGGCCAGGATCGCCTCGTACTTGATGGGATTGCTCTCCCCGGCCAGGTCGTTGAGCAGCTCCTGCAGCGAGCCCTTGACCGAGTTCTGCGCGGTCGCCAGATCGTTGAGCTCGGATTGGGTCGCGCTGGCCTCCTTGGCGAGCACCCCGCCGCGCCGCGCGCCGATCAGCGTCTTCAGGCGCGCCACCACCTCGCGCTGCAAGCCCGGGCTCTTGATATCGCCGAGCGTGTTCTTGACCCGCTTCCACATGCGCTCCGTGGCGTCATTGCGGTGGGGGGCGGCCTCCAGCGTGCCCAGCGCGACGATCCACGCGGTGCGCCGCATCTCGGGGTCGGAATTGTCGAGCGGGTCCGCGATGGCCTTGGCGGCCGTATCGGCCAGATTCGCCCAGTCCTTGCCCGTTCGCGCGGCCACGTTGCCCAGCCCGACCAGGGCCACGGCGGAGACGATCCTGCTGTCGTCGCCGGCGAGCTTGGTGAGCGCCTTGACGCTATCGGCGACGAGGTCGCTCTTGGGCGAGAGCGTCGTGTCGGCGATGCGGGCGAGCTGCGTGGTGGCCAGCTCCCGCTGCGAAGGCGGGGCGTCGCTGTCGCGCGCGGCGGAGACGATCAGCTCCAGCAACTTCTCCTGGATATCGGCATCGGGCTTTTCCGCGGCGGGGCTGCCCAGGCCGAGGATGTAATCGCCCATGATCTCGAGCGCGAACCGCACGTCGCCATCCTGGAGCGGCTGGCGCAGCGAGGTCTCGAGCAGCTTGTAGGCGGCAGCGCGGCGCCCCCCCTGCCGGTAATACAGTTGCTGCAGGTTGCCCCGCAGGTAGCTGTCGTAGTCGGCGATCGACGGATACTGATCGCGGGTGGCGTACAGCGTCTGCCCGTGAGCGGGAGCGAGCGCCGACAGGGCCAACCCCGTCAGAGCCAATCCGACCAGCAGCGATGCGCGGTTCATTGGAACTCGCCCGGGTTGAGCGGCAGAAGCGCTGCCGGCCGCCGGGGTCTCCTGCGCTGCGTGCCGTACCCCGTCGTGGCGGGCCAGCCATCGGCCCCCGTTCAGTGCATCGCCGATCAAACCGCAGATTCGCCAAACTTGCAAGTGAGGAAAACGACACTGTGAGGAAATCCCCCGCAGTGCGCTGCGCCGTGGCTGGCGCCGTGTCGAAGCTGGGGGTGCGGTGGAGTCGGCTCCTTTTGAGAGTGGGCGCGCCTGCGGGCGCCCTCGGCGTCCCCGCCCCTGCCCCGCCCCGCCTTGGTGGGGAGCGGTGGCCCAAGGCGGGGGTGGGGATGCCGGGAGCCGCGCACAACGCCGGCAGACTGAGGCACCGCCACGGCGCGGCGCTGGTGACTTCGCGCCCTGAGGTGTGCCATGGTGCTGGCACCCCGGTGGCGGCCGCGCACCGGCATCCCCCATCGGCAATCGGGAGGCGCATGAAAGAAGACACGCTGCTGGTGCATGCGGGGCGCGACCCCGAGCGCAACCACGGCATCGTGAACCCGCCGCTCTACCGGGCGTCGACGATCCTCTACCCGACCCTGGCCGAGTTCGCGAACCGCGCCGCGCGCAAGTACACCGGCTTCTCCTACGGCATCCACGGCACGCCGACCACCTTCGCCCTGGCCGAGGCGCTGGCCGGGCTTTCGGGCGGCCACCGGGCGCTGGTGACCTCCTCGGGCCTTTCCGCGATCTCGCTCGCGCTGACGGCGTTCCTCCGGCAGGGCGACCATGTCCTGGTGGCCGATACGGTGTACGGCCCCACGCGCGCGTTCTGCCGGCAGGTGCTGAGCCGGTTCGGGGTCGAGACCACCTTCTACGATCCCACGATCGGCGGCCGGATCGCGGGGCTGATCCGCGCGAACACGCGGGTGGTCTACGTGGAATCCCCCGGCTCGCAGACCTTCGAGGTGCAGGACGTGCCGGCCATCGCCCAGGCCACCCACGCGAGAGGCGCGCTGGTGATGATGGACAACACCTGGGCCACGCCCCTCTACTTCCGCGCCTTCGACCACGGCGTGGACGTGGAGATCCAGGCCGGCACCAAGTACATCGCGGGCCACAGCGACCTGCTGCTGGGGGTGATCGTGGCGAAGGACGAGCCCACCTTCCGCACCCTCAAGGACGGCACGGCGGCCTTCGGCGACTGCGTGGCGCCCGACGTCTGCGCCCTCGCCCTGCGCGGCCTGCGCACCCTGCACATCCGCCTGCGCCACCATGAGCGGTCGGCCCTGACGATCGCGCGCTGGCTCCAGCGGCGCCCCGAGGTGCAGCGGGTGATCCACCCCGCCCTGCCCGAGGACCCCGGCCACGCGCTCTGGCGGCGGGACTTCAGGGGCGCCTGCGGGCTGTTCGGGGTGATCCTGAAGACGGCCTCCCTGCCCGCCGTGGCCGCGCTGGTGGACGGCCTGCGCTGGTTCAAGATCGGCGCGAGCTGGGGCGGCTTCGAGAGCCTCGTCACCAACCCGGACCCCCGGGACAACCGCAGCGCCACCCCCTGGGCCGAGACGGGCACCCTCCTGCGCCTCAACATCGGCCTGGAGGCCGTCGAGGATCTGACGGCGGACCTGGAAGAAGGCTTTGCGCGCCTGAACGCCGCGCTCTGAGGCGACGGGCGGAGCCCACGCTCCCGCACGACAGATCGCCCCGCGCCCGCAACACGAGCCCCCGCCCGGGGGGCCGCCACCCTCAACCCGAGGAGCCGCCATGATCAAGATCGGCATCATCACCAACAACCAGATTCCGATCGACCAGGACATGGTCACCGCGGTCGAGGAGCAGTTCCTGATGGTGCGCCTGGCGCGCGACCGGGGCTGGGACTCCTCGCTGATCTCCCAGCACTACCTCTCCGACGGCACCATCCAGCAGATGCAGCAGGTGCCGCTGCTGGCGCGGATGATCGGCGAATCGGGCGAGATGACGACCGGCGTCGCGATCTTCCTCTTGAACCTGCACAACCCGGTCTACGTCGCCGAGACCATGGCCAGCCTGGACATCCTCGCCAAGGGCAACTTCGTGTTCGGCATCGGCCTTGGCTACCGCGACGTCGAGTTCGACGCCTTCCGGGTGCCGAAAGGGACGCGGGTGCGGCGCTTCGAGGAGGCGCTCACCCTCGTCAAGCGGCTGTGGACGGAGGAGGCGGTGACGTTCGAGAACGACGTGTGCAAGCTCGACCAGGTGCGCATGAACCTGCGTCCCGTGCAGAAGCCGCATCCGCCGATCTGGATGGCCGCCAACGCCGACAACGCCGTCAAGCGCGCGGCGCGCATGGCCGACTGCTGGTACATCAACCCCCACGCCACGCTGGAGACCAACACGCGCCAGATGGAGCTCTTCAAGGCCGAGCGGCGCCGGGTGGGGCTGCCCATGCCGAAAGAGGTGCCCTGCCGCAAGGAGATCTTCTGCGCCAAGGACCGCAAGACGGCCATGGCGATGGTGGGGCCATTCCTGGAAGAGAAGTACAAGACCTACGCGCGCTGGGGCCAGGACGACGTGATGCCCGAGAACGAGCGGCTGGACCTGCCCTTCGAGGAGCTGGTCAAGGACCGGTTCGTGATCGGCACGCCCGAGGACTGCTACGCGCAGCTTCGCCCCTACTGGGAGCAGCTCGGGGTGACCCACTTCATCTTCCGCATCCACTTCTACGGCATGCCCATCTCCAGCGCCCTCTACTGCATGCGCATGATCTCCGACGAGCTGCTGCCCGCCCTGCGCAAGGTGAAGGCAACGCCGCTGGCGTAGAGGGGCGTCCTGCGACTCTTCCACAAATCCGGGGGTAGTCGGTCAGGCGAGCCGCGGTCGGCGCCTCACTGGCAGGAGGAGAAGCGCCACCAGGCGGGCTGGAACTCGACCAGCAGCACGATGGCGATCATCAGCAGGGTGGGCACCTCGTTCAGCACCCGGAACGCCCGCTCCGAGAGGGGGAAGGGCGGCTCCAGGAAGCCGCGCCGCCACACGCCGGCATACAGGTGCACCGCCACCAGCACCACCACCGCCGCGAGCTTGGCCTGGAACCAGCCCTGGCTCAGGTAGTGGCAGGGCAGCAGCACGATCATGGCCCCCCCCGTGAGCGCGGTGACCCAGGCGGCGGGCACCGTGATCGCCAGCCAGAGCCGCCGCTCCATCACCCGGAAGCGCTCCATCACCACCGTCTCGGTCTCGGCGCGGTGGTACACATACAGCCGGAACAGGTAGAGCAGCCCCGCCATCCACGCGATCACCGCCATGATGTGGATGGACTTGAACAGGGTCAGCCAGTAGGGGAGTCCTTGCACCTGGGTCTCCGCAGCAGGAGAAAGGTGAGCGGGAGGAAGGGCCGGCGGTGGCGCCGGGACGAGGCTGGCCGATGGCATTCGCGTTCAAAACGATCGGCCTGTTTCAACGACATCTTTGAAGAATCTGACCGCCCCCTGGGCACTTCCGCCTCGCTTGGGATCGTGCTCCGGAGCCGACCTCCCTCCCCCCTTGCGGGGGAGGGCCGGGGTGGGGACCGCCGGCGGCCTCACCCGCCCCGACCCTCCCTCTCCTGAAGGCGAGGGAGGGAGGCCGTCTCGCGATCACCCTCGCCTAACCTCCCCCATCAAGGGGGAGGGATCGTATCGGTGCCGATTGGGGAGCTTGCCACGGCGCCATGGAGGCGGGAGCGCCATCCCCCCGCAGGCGCCGATCGACGACCGACCGGCGCCGGTCGGGCATCAGGCGGGCCAGCGGGGCGGATGGGTGCCGAGCGGCACCGAGGGCAGCACCCAGCGGGGCGGAGTCTCGGAAAGCTCCGCCGCCTCGCGCACGCCGGTCAGCTTGCCGAAGCCGGACTCGCACTCCTCCAGCCGGTCCTGCACGTCGGCGAACTTCGGGTCGGGGCAGGCCAGGCCGTTCGCCACCCGGCCGAGGGTACGCAGCCAGGTGCCCGTGCCGGCGAGGGAGACCCGAACGTGCCAGCTCCCCCCGATGGTGGCCCGCCGGTGCAGGGCGGCCAGCGCCCCGAAGGCCATCAGGTACCCCGAGCCGTGGTCGAGGGTCTGGCAGGGCATGGCGAGGGGCTTCGCGCTGCCGGCGGCCTCGGCCTCGGCGGCGTTGAAGCCGCTGGCGGTCTGCACCAGCGAATCGAAGCCGCGCCGGCCCGCCCAGGGGCCGAGGTGGCCATAGGCCGAGAGCGTGACGTAGACGATGCCGGGGCGCAGCGTGGCCACCTGCTCCGGCGAGAAGCCCCGCCCGCCCAGGCCGCCGGGCCGGTAGCCCTGCACGAACACGTGCGCATCCTGCACCAGTCCCGCCAGCGCGGCCCGTCCCGCCTGCTCGCGCAGGTCGATCTGGGTGGTGAGCTTGCCGCGCCCGGAATCGATCACCAGCACCTCGACCGAGGGCAGATGGGCGGCGGTGACCAGCAGCACGTCGGCCCCGTGGGCCGCGAGGGTGCGCCCGCACACCGGCCCGGCGATGATCCGGGTCAGGTCCAGCACGCGCAGGCCGCTCAGCGGGCGCTGGCCCTGGCCCAGCGCCAGCGGCGGCGCCTCGCCGATCTGCTCGATGGAAAGCGCCGGCAGGCGGGCCGCCGCCTGGCCCTGCGGGTGGCGGTCCCACTCCGCGAAGGTGCGCATGGCCGTCACCACCAGCCCGCGCTCCGAGGCGGCGGTCTCGAGGTCTTCGGCCTTCCAGCCTTCGAGGGCCTTGGTCACGGCGGCCTTGTCGTGCGCGCAGCCCAGCAGCGCCAGCACCCCGTCGCGGTGGTGGGGCAGGTTGGCGTGGATGCGCACCCAGCGGCCGTCGCCGCAGCGGTAGAGCGCGTGGATCTTGTCCGTGTGCTCTCCCAGCGGCGCCCCGTTCACGCGCAGGTAGCGCTCGCTGCGGAACTCGATGGCGGCGTCGCGCATGGCCACCCTCACCTGCTGGGCGCGACCCGTGCGCACGCGCCACAGCTCCGCGGCGGCCGCGGCGGAAGCGGCGATGCTGGTCTGCGCCGCGGTGCCCACGGCGAAGGAGGAGGGCAGCACGGGCTCCGCGCCCGTCAGCCGCACGTGCGAGAGGGAGGCCGCGGGCATGCCCGCTTGGCGCCAGAGCGCGGCCAGTGCGTCGTTGGGCTGCATGGTGTCCCCTTCCCTGCTTGGACGGTTGACGTGAAGCGCGCCGGCCGCATCAGATGATACCGCGTTGCTCCATGTCGGCGATCTGCTCCCGGCTGAACCCCAGGCCCGTGTAGAAAGCCATGTTGTCCTGCGCCAGGTCCGGCGCGGCGAGGCGGATCTCGTTGCGCACGTCGCCGAACTTGACGGGGTGGCCCACCACCTTCAGCTCGCCGAGCCTGGCGGAGCGCACCGGCTTGGCCATGTCGAGATGTCTCACCTGCTCGTCGGCAAAGGTGCGGTCGATGGTGTAGATCGGCCCACAGGGCACCCCCGCCTTGTTGAGCAGCGGGATCCACTCGGCCATGGTCTTGTGCACGGTGACCTGCTCGATCAGCGCGTTCAGCTCGTCGCGGTTCCTTTGGCGCGCCCCCTGGTTCCTGAACCGTGCGTCCTCGATCAGCGCCTCCAGGCCCAGGGCATTGCAGAGGCGGCGGTACATGTCGCCGCCCCCGGCCGCGATGTTGATGTGGCCGTCGCTGGTCTTGAACACGCCGGTGGGGATGGCGGTCGGATGGTTGTTGCCGGCCTGGGGCGGCACCTCGCCCTTGATCAGCCAGCGCGCCGCCTGGAAATCGAGCATCGAGAGCATGGACTCCAGCAGCGAGGTGGTGACCCAGCGGCCCTTGCCGGTCACCTCGCGGTCGAGCAGCGCCACCAGGATGCCCTGGGCGAGGAAGATGCCCGCGCACAGGTCGGTGATGGGAATGCCCACGCGCACCGGCCCCTGGCCCGGCAGGCCGGTGATGGACATCAGCCCGCCGATGCCCTGGGCGATCTGGTCGACGCCCGGCCGATCCTTGTATGGCCCGTCCTGGCCGAACCCCGAGATGCTGCCGTAGACGATGCGCGGGTTGATGGCCTGGATCGACTCGTAATCGATCCCGAGCCGCTTCTTCACGTCGGGCCGGTAGTTCTCGACGACCACATCCGCCTGGGCCACCATGCGCTTGAAGAGCGCCACCCCCTCGTCGCACTTCAGGTTGAGGGTGATGCCCTGCTTGTTGCGGTGCAGGTTCTGGAAATCGAACCCGTCGCGCGCACCGCCCATCCCGTCGCCGGCGCGACCGCCCGGCATCTCGATCTTGACCGCCTCGGCGCCCCAATCGACGAGCTGGCGCACACAGGTCGGCCCGGCACGGGCGCGGGTCAGGTCCAGCACCTTGAAGCGGGAAAGCGGCAGGGCGGCCAGGTCTTGCATGTTCCCTCGTTCCGGAAGGTGGTGCGCCGCCCAGGTGGCGGCAGGTCGTGATCGGGCGCCGCCGCCGCGGCGAGGCGCCCCGTGACGCCCGGCTCGATCACGCCAGGCCCTTGTGCGTGCGGGCCATGGCGCGTACGGGCCATGGCGCGGGCGCCCGACAATCCGCGGGCGGGCCCAGGTCGTCCGCGGCGGCGTCCGGCAGCGGCTCCCACTGGCCCGGCAGCTCGATGGGCCGCGCGACGAGCCTGGGCGCCACCGCCGACGTCCAGTGGGCGTGGGTCGGTTGGCCGCCGCCGGCCGCCGCGTGGCTTGGGTCGGCTCCGCCTGCCATATCCCAACGCCGGCTTCCCCGCAAGCGCCGCGGCGCGAACCTCGCTCGGCCCCGCTCCGGGCGACCTGCGCGGGTGTTGACAAGGGCGGAGCGCTCTCCATAGGCTGGCGCAATTCCTGCGGAGGGGGCGGGATCGGCGGTGCCGAAGGCTCACCGGGGGGCGGTCGGCCGGCGTGGCCGAGGGCAGCCCGCCATCCCGCCGCCCCGCCATCACGGAGAGACGGCCATGAAGACGGGCGCATGCTGGAAACGGGTCGGGTCGCTGGCGCTGGTGGCGCTGGCCGGAGGCTCCGGGGCCTGGGCGCAGAAGTACGGCGGCGTGCTCAAGGTGCTCACCCGCAACGTGTCCACGCTTTCTCTGCACGAGCATCTCGGGGGCGTCGGAGCCTGGGGCACGGCGCCCATGTTCAGCAACCTGGTGCTCTACAACCCCAGCGCGGAGGAGGTGAGCCTGCGCACGATCGTGCCCGAGGCGGCGGAGCGCTGGGCCTGGAGCCCCGACGGCAGGCGGCTGACCTTCACGCTGCACCCCGGCGCCAGGTGGCACGATGGCAGGCCGCTCACCGCCGCGACCGATCAGGGTGCAGTTCGAGCCGGTTTCCGGGCCGAGGGGGAGCGAGCCGGAGCCCGCGATCCGGCCTCTTTCAGGTAGCGGTAGTAGTCGCCGTCCGTGGTGAGGATCAGCACCGAGTTCTTGTTCTGCGTCTCTTTGTAGGCCTCCAGGGTGCGGGAGAAGGAATAGAATTCCGGGTCACGGTTGTAGGCGCTTCCGTATACGCGCGTGGCCTCGGCGTCCGCATTCCCCCGGATTTCCTGCACCCGCTTGTACGCGACGGAGCGAATCTGGCGGAGCTCCTTCTCCATGGTTCCCAAAATCTCGGCGCTCCGGCCCTCGCCCTCCGAGCGGAACCGGGCGGCGATGCGCTTCCGCTCGGAGATCATCCGGGCGTACACCTTCTCCTGGACGCTCTCCACGTAGTTCAGGCGCTTGATCCGCACGTCCACCAGATCGATACCGTACTGGGGGATGATCTTGCGGGCTTCGGCCAGGATGGTGCGGGTGATCTCCTCGCGCCCGCGGGTGATCCGCTTGGTCAATTCCTGACGCACCTCCGCCGGCACCTCTTCCAGGATCTCTCCCGGAGGAACCTCCCACGAGGCGCTCCGCACCAGCTCGACGAGCTCGCTGGCGGAGACCTGGTCCCGCACCACGGAATCGATGATGTCATCCAGCCGGGACTGGGCGCCGGCCTCCGTGGCCACGCTCTCGAGGAACTTCTTGGCGTCGGCGATCCGCCAGCGCGCCATCGTGTCGACCCAGATGAATTCGCGACCCTTGGTGGGAATCTGGTTCGGGTCCCCGTCCCAGATCAACAGCCGCTTCTCGAAGCGCTGGATGTCCTGGATGAAAGGGAGCTTGACGTGCAGGCCCGCTTCGGTCACCGGCTCGCCCACCGTGCGGCCGAACTCGAGAATGACGGCCTGCTGACCCTCCTCCAGCGTGTAGAACGTTCCGGAGGCAGCGAAGAGCAGCGCCAACCCAAGGACTCCGAGCCCGACGTTGAAAACGTTTTTCATGGTTGCTTGCCTCCGGTGGCGGGCGGTGGTGCCGATTCCAACGGGAGCCAGGGCACCAGGGCCTTCTGGTCGGCGTCGACGATGTACAAGCCCTTCGCCTCGGTCAGGATGGTCGCCATGGCCTCCAGGTAGAGCCGGCGACGCGTGACCTCCGGGGCACGGCGGTACTCCTCCAGAACGGCCCGGAATCGGGTCGCCTCGCCATTGGCCCGGTTGACCCGCTCGAGGGCATACCCCTCGGCTTCGCTGATGGTGCGAGTGGCCTCGCCCCGGGCCTTCGGGATTTCGCGGTTGGCCCGCTCCTGGGCCTCGTTGATCGTTCGCTCGCGGTCCTGGCGCGCTTCGTTCACCTCGTTGAAGGCGGGTTTGACGGGATCCGGCGGAGTCACGTCCTGCAGTTCCACCGTGACCAGGCGCACCCCGGACTCGTAAGCGGTGAGGATCTTCTGCATCTCGTCTTTCGCTTCGCTGGAAACGGCCACGCGGCCTACGGTGAGCACGTCGCTGCCCAGCCGGTTGCCGGTCACGCGGCGCATGACCGCCTCGGCGATGTCCCGGATCGTCTGCCGCGTATTGCGGACCCGGAACAGGTAGCGAATCGGGTCCTCGATCCGGTATTGGACGATCCACTGCACATCGATCACGTTCAGGTCCCCGGTCAGCATGAGGGACACATCCTTGAGGCCCCGGCCCCTGGCGTTCGCGTATTGAGTGCGCTGGCCCGGAGAGGTCGCAACCGTCCGGAACCCGAACTCCTCCTTGAGCACCCGCGCCGTGGGCACCAGGCTGACCGTCTCGATGCCATAGGGAAACTTGAAGTGCAGGCCCGGCTCCGCGGTGCGGTGCACCGCGCCGAAGCGCTGGATCACGCCCGTCTCCTCGGGCTGCACCGTGAACCAGCTCGACCAGGCCGCGACCAACGCGAGCGCCACCAGGATCAACGTGCCGATGCTCCAGCCTTTGAATCCGCGGAACCGATTCCGCAGTTCCTGCACCAGAGCTTCAGGATCATACTGCCGCATGTCGGCACTCTCCTGATAGAAGTAATCGGTCCGTCGCGGGTGTCCGCCCGACACGAAAGCCCGCGGCGGGTCGACTCGCCGGCGTCCCCGCGTGCCCTCCCAAAGCGATAGTCCATCAGACCCCCGACCAATGCAAACGATTAATCCTGGAAACGGCGATTGCGTGACGATCGTATGCGTCGTGGCTCGACGCGGAAGTAGGAGCGCACGAAACGGGGAATCACCAAATGGGTGAGGGCTGGCGGCGGACAAGTGAGGCGACTGGGCGATTGGCGCGGGTGTCGGGCGTGGAGACGCCGCCCGGCCGGTGCTGGGCTACGTCGACAGCAACTTCGCCTACTGGCCCCACGTGAAGAACTACGCCCTGCGACCCACCAACCCCTACACCTTCCGCTTCACCGAGGTGTGGCTGGAGCCGTGACGCCGCGCCGTCTTGCACGCTTGGGCTGCGGGCGTGAAGGTCGCGCCCGCGTTGCAGGCGCGTCTGCGACGGGCGCCGGCATCACGCCGGCTTGACGAAGATGTCGTCGGCGACTTCGCTATCCAGCGCGAGCGTGCTTTCCCCCAGCTCGACGATCACCGAGGGCTGGCGCTGGCGGAGGCGCACCGTCGTGCCGGGCACCAGCCCCAGGGCGGAGAGCTGGCCCATCCGGGCCGCGAACGGCATAGCGGCTCGTCAACAAACCGAACAGCACGCTCTTGCCCACGTTCGGGTTGCCGACGAGCAGCGTGACAGGCTTATCCGGACCTGCCAGCGGAGCCGCGGCGGCACCGTGATGGTTCATGGGGGATCGATCTCGCGGCGGGAGCTTGGGGGGAGAGCAGCGCAGGGCTGTCAGGAAGCTGTAATGAGATTGCGTCGCAGTCTTATTATATTGTAATGCAGCACCGGCGCGGACGCCGCCGGAAAGTGAGTAGTGGGTCAGTTTGGTGGAATCGAGCGGACAGGCACCGCAGCCTCACCCCCGCCGCTGGCGCGGCTGCCCCCTCTCCTGGGGGAGAGGGGGCCTGTATCAGCCCATGCCGGTGGCCGGTGCGGGGCTCCCTCCCTCTCCACCAGGAGAGGGAGGGTCGGGGAGGGTGAGGCCCGCGCGCCACAGGCGCATTCCACGGGTGCAAGGAGCATTGCTCCCCAGGGGGGTGGACGTGGCGGTTGCTCTCGCCGTGGAGGAGGGCAGGGCCCTCCTCCTCCGGCGCATTGGCGCTATACCGGTATGGAGTGGTCTCAGAGCTTGATGCCGCGCAGGAACGCGGAGCGCTGGCCGAGCGCCTGCATCAGCAGCCCCGTATCGGTGCCCGCGGTGAGGAAGTGGGCGCCCATCTGGATGTACTCGCGGCAGTTGGTTTCGTCGCGCACGCCGCCGGTGCCGGCGTGCTTGCCGTGCTTGCGGCAGGCCGCGATCACGCGGCGGTATGCCTCCTTGACCCGCTCGTGGCCGAACTGGCCGGGGATGCCCATCTCGAAGCAGAGGTCGTTGGTGCCGATGTGCAGCACGTCCACGCCCGGCACCGCGGCGATGGCCTCGGCGTTCTCGACCGCCTCCGGCGTCTCCAGCATGACCACGATCATCAGGGCACGGTTGATGGCCTGGCTGGCCGGTCCCCCGGCCACGCTGGCGTAGTTCATCTGCGGCAGGTTGCCCATCACGGAGCGGTGGCCCTCGGGCGGGTACTTGCAGATGGAGACCAGCTCCCGGGCCTCCTTTGCCGTGTTGACATGGGGGAACACGATCCCCATCGCCCCGGCATCGAGCACGCGGGTGGAGAGGTACGACTCGAAGCCCGCCACGCGCACGATCGGCGTCACGCCGGCGTCCTGGCAGGCGAGCGAAAGCTGCCCCGCGATGTCGAAGCCCATCGCGTTGTGCTCCATGTCGATGAAGGCGAAGTCGTAGTCGCAGGTCGCCATCATCCGGCCGATGTTCATCGTGCGCGCCATGTGCAGGCTGAGCCCGAAGCAGACCTCGCCGCGCGCCAGGCGCTCCAGGGCCTTGTTGCGCAAAGTGACCGGTTCCATGCTCCCTCCCAGTTGACCGTGTGGACTGCAAGGCCGGGCGACCGCACCGGATGCGCCGGGACGCCGCGGGGGATGCTCCCGATCCCTTTATCCCGCCTTGCGCGCGATGCCAACCGGCACGGAGGGTCGGCCGCCACACGGCACGGGTCGGCCGGGCCGACCCCTCTCCCCGGTGCTGCACCGGGCGGGCCGGTGCGCGTATACTGAGTGAACGGGGCCACCGACCGGTGGCCCGGGGACGGATAGCATTGAAGCCGGCCCGGGGCGACACCAGTGCGGAATCCACCCGCCAGGGAGCGAGCATCATGGAGATTGCGCCGACCTATCTCGTGCTGGCGGATGTGGGCGGGTACACCCGCTTCATCCGCGACCACCGCATGAGCCTGGCCCACGCCGAGGCCATCATCACCCGGCTGCTGGAGAGCGTCATCGACCAGGCGGCGTACCCCATCACGCTGAACAAGCTGGAAGGGGATGCCGCGCTGTTCTATGCGCGGGCGCCGCACGCGCCCGAGGCCTCGCACGATATCCTGCGCCAGACGACGCGCTTCTTCGAGGCGTTCGACGCGACCCAGCGCGAGCTGATCGCCGGCACCGTCTGCACCTGCAACGCCTGCCAGACGGTAGGCCGGCTCAACCTGAAGGCGATCCTCCACCACGGCGCCGTGGGGTTCAAGCAGGTGCGCCGGTTCGAGGAGCTGGCTGGCGAGCCGGTGATCCTCGCCCACCGCCTGCTCAAGAACACCATCGGCAGGAAGCGCTACGTGCTGATGACGGCGGCCTTCGCGCAAGGCATCGAGCTGGGCGGGCTCGGCACCGTCGAGAGCCGGCTGGAGACCGCCGACGACTTCGGCGCGGTGCCCGTCGCCGTACTCTACCCCGGCGGGGCGGAAGCGGTCGCCCCGGCGCCGGCGCTGGGCTCGGCGCCCTGGTGGAAGAAGCTCGGCCAACTCCTGCTGATCCAGCGCCACCTGATCCTGCGCCTGCTCAAGTTGCGCAAGGCGGTGCCGCTGACCGGCCTGGCCGAGGCATAACCGGGGCGCGCGCCAGGGGGGGCCGCGCCGCCGGGCCGGGCGACCATCGCGAGGGGGACATCATGGAGATTGCGCCGACCTATCTCGTGCTGGCGGACGTGAGCGGCTACACGCGCTTCATCCGCGAGCACAAGCGGGCCTTGAGCCACGCCGAGGCCATCATCACGGACCTGATGGAGGCCGTCATCGACGGCACCCGCCACCCGCTGCAACTCAACAAGCTGGAAGGCGATGCGGCGCTGTTCTTCGTGCAGGCCGAGAAATCGCCCCAGGCCGCGCGCGACGTGCTGGGCCAGGCCGTGGCCCTGTTCGCACCCTTCCGCCGGAAGCAGGCGGAGCTGATCGCCTGCGACTGCTGCGGCTGCGCGGCCTGCCGCGGGCTGGTGCAGCTCAAGCTCAAGGCGTTCCTCCACCACGGCGCCGTTGCTGTGAAGCGGGTCAAGCAGTTCCAGGAGCTGGCCGGCGAGGACGTGATCCTGGCCCACCGGCTGATGAAGAACACGGTGCCCAGCCACGAGTATGTCCTGATGACCGAGGCGTTCTACGACCCGGCGCTGGAGGGCGAGGTGGGCCCGGTCGACTGGCGCAGCGAGCACTACGACGACTTCGGCGACGTACGGGTCGCGGTGCACTACCCGCGCGGCCAGCCCGCACCCGCGTCGCCTCCGCCCACCCCCCGGCAGATGATCGGCCAGAATCTGCGCTACCGGTGGCACCACCTGCTGCGCTCGATGGGGCTGCGCCGGCCGCTGCCGCTGCGCGCGGCATGACCGGCGGGTCGGCCGGCCACGAAGCCCGGGGCCGGCCCCGGCGTTCGCGAGGGCGACGGGGGGTCAGACCGAAATGGCGCGCAGGAAATCGGTGCGGGCCTGCGCCCCGGCCATCAGGAAGGCGAGGTCGCTGCCCGAGAGGATGAAGCGGGCCCCCATGCGGATGTACTTCTCCATGGTGGGGTGGTCGTAGATGCCGCCCATGCCGGGATACTTGCCGTGGGCGCGGCAGGCGGCGATCATCCGCTCGTAGGCCTGCACCACCTTGGGATCGCCGTACTTGCCGGGGATGCCCAGCTCCATGGTCAGGTCGTTGGTGCCCATCAGCAGCACGTCCACGCCCGGCACGGCGGCGATGGCATCGGCGGCGTCGATCGCCTGGGGCGATTCGAGCATCATCACCATCAGCGTTTCCTGGTTGACGAGCGCCGTCGATTCGGCCCGCGGGTACGGGCGGAAGCCGAGCTGCGCCATGGGTCCGCCCACGGAGCGGTGGCCCATGGGCGGGTACTTGCAGTGGCCGACCAGCTCCCGGGCCTGCGGCGCGGAATCGACGTGGGGGAAGACGATGCCCATGGCCCCCGCATCGAGCAGGCGGGTGGAGAGGTAGTGCTCGTAGCCCGGCACCCGCACGATGGGCGTCACGCCCGCGTCGTGGCAGGCCACGGCGATCTGGGCCGCCGTGTCGATGCCCATCGTGTTGTGCTCCATGTCGATGAAGGCCCAGTCGAAGCCGCTCACGGCGATCACACGGCCGATATCCACCGTGCGGGCCTGGCGCAGCCCCATGCCCAGGGAGAGTTGGCCCGCGGCCAGCCGCTCCCGTGCCCTGTTCGGAATGATCGACATGCGCGCTCCTCGCTGGGGAAACGGTGACGTGGTGAGGGTGCAGGCGGGGCGCCGCACCGGTGCAGCCCATGGCCAGCCGCGGCCGGCCTCAGCGCTGGATGGCGCGCAGGGTGGCGGCCTTCTTGGCCCCGGCGGCCATGATCAGGCTGATGTCGTTGGCGGCCAGCACGAACTGGCCCCCCATGCGGATGTAGCGCTCGACCAGCTCGTCCTCCCGCACCCCCGCCACGCCGGGCCACTTGTTGTGCTTCCTGCACGCGGCGATCACGCTCTCGTAGGCGGCCTTCACGCGGGCATGGCCGAACTGGCCCGGGATGTCCATCTCGTAGCAGAGGTCGTTGGTGCCGATCAGCACCACGTCCACGCCGGCCACGGCCGCGATGGAATCGCACTGCTCGATGGCGGCCGGCGATTCGAGCATCACCACCATCAGCGTCGAGCCGTTGAGCGCCGCCGTCGCTTCCGGCAGCGGCAGGCTCTGGTAGCCGAGCTGGGGGAACGGGCTGCCCACCGAGCGGTGGCCCATGGGCGGGTACTTGCAGTTGCTGACGAGCTGGCGCGCCTGCTCGGCCGAATCCACGTGCGGGAACACGATCCCCATCGCGCCGTTGTCGAGCACGCGCGTGGCCAGGTAGTGCTCGTAGCCCGGCACCCGCACGATCGGCGTCACCCCGGCCGCGTGGCAGGCGATGGCAAGCTGGGTGGCCGTATCCACCGACATGGCGTTGTGCTCCATATCGATGAACGCGAAGTCGAAATCGCAGTTGTGGACTACCAGCGCCATATCCGCGGTGCGCGCGACGCGCAGCCCCATGCCGAGGCACAGCTCGCCCTGCTCCAGCCGCTCGCGGGCGCGGTTCTTCACGGTGATCGCCATTGGTGCGCTCCCTATGCAGGTGCGAGGTTCTCGCGGGACGTTCGCCCCCGGGGGGCCGCCCGCGCAGTGCCGCGATCTTATGCACTGCGGGCCGTGCCGGGCAATCCCCAATTCGCACCAATGCCGCCCAGAGCTCCGACCAGGACGGCGGATTCACCCCGTCAGCTCACGTGTACGGAAGATTCAAGCGCAGACCCCTCGCTGCGCCTGTCGTGAGTCTGCCGAAGGGCTCGGGGTGACAAAGAGTTGTCATTTCGAGCGGAGCGAGAAATCTGCTGTTGTTTTCAAACGGCGCCGCACCCGGCCCTGCCTTTGCCGGCGTGCGCGGAAGCTGCTACACGTGGCAGGCGGCGCTGCGGGCCTCGATGCGCTGCGGGCCATGGCGCGCAGGGGATGGGCCCGCGCGCGCGGCAAGATCGACGCCCGGGACCCTGGACGCCGCGGGAGCAGATAACGGTTTCGACTCGGCAGAGGACTCCGGACCCCATGAAGGTGCTCCTGGTCGGCGGCGGCGGCAGGGAACACGCCCTCGCCTGGAAGCTCGCGCGCAGCCCGCGGCTGACCCGGCTCTACGCGGCGCCCGGCAGCGCCGCCATCGCGCGGCTGGCGGAATGCCTCCCGCTCAAGGGCAGTGCGGCCATCGTCGAGTTCGCCGCCCGGGCAGGGATCGACCTGACCGTGGTCGGGCCCGAGGCCCCGCTGGTGGAGGGGCTGGCCGATGCCCTGCTGGCGCGGGGGCTGCGCGTGTTCGGCCCCACCCGCGCGGCGGCGGCGCTCGAGGGCAGCAAGTCCTTCGCCAAGGAGTTCATGCGGCGCCACGGCATCCCCTCGGCGCCCTTCGCCGTGTTCGACCGCATCGAGGCGGCCCGGGCCCACATCGCCGAGCAGCCGGGCCCGTACGTGGTCAAGGCCGACGGGCTGGCGGCCGGCAAGGGCGTGAGCATCTGCGCCAACCGCGCCGATGCCGTGGAGGCGCTGGAGCGGATGATGGTGCGTCGGGAGTTCGGGGAGGCCGGCGCGCGCGTGGTGATCGAGGCGTTCCTGCCCGGCGAGGAGGCCTCCTACTTCTGCATCAGCGACGGGACGGGCTACGTGACCTTTCCCGCGTGCCAGGATCACAAGCGCATCCACGATGGCGACCGCGGCCCCAACACGGGCGGGATGGGCGCCTACTGCCCCGCGCCCATCCTCACCCCCGCGCTGGAGCGCCGGGTGCAGGAGTCGATCGTCGAGCCCACCCTGCGCGGCATGGCCGCCGAGGGCCGCCCGTACCGGGGCGTGCTGTATATCGGGCTGATGATCGCCGGGGGCGAGCCGCGCGTCGTCGAGTACAACTGCCGCTTCGGCGATCCCGAGTGCCAGCCGCTCATGCTCATGCTGGAAAGCGACCTGCTGGAGCTGCTGCTGGGCGCCGTCGAGGGCCGCTGCGCGACGCAGCGGCCCCGCTGGCGACCGGGCGCCGCGGCCTGCATCGTGATGGCCTCCGCCGGATACCCCGGCGAGTACGCCACGGGGGTGCCCATCCATGGGCTGGAGAGTCTCGCGGAGAACGAGACCTGCGCCGTGTTTCACGCCGGCACCGCCCTCGCCGACGGGGGCTGGGTCACCAACGGCGGGCGCGTGCTGGGGGTGACCGCCTGGGACGCGAGCCTCCAGGCTGCGCTTGCGAAAGGTTACGCCCTTGTGGGACAAATGGGGTGGGAAGGCGTGTCCTACCGGAAAGACATCGGACAGAAGGGCATCGCCAAAGTCCGGTCCGTGGGTCCTGCCGGCCCTTGACGATCGATCGGCGGTGCCAACCGTACCGTGCGGCGTGGGCGCCCGCCGCCGCCACGGGAAGCCGGCCTGGGCACTGGGCCACTCACGCCGCGCCCTGCGAGCCGCGCCGGAGCGATCTGCGCACAGCCGCTTCCAACCCTCCGGGATTCCGCGCATGTCCGCCGATACCGTCGTGGTCTCCAACTGGACCGATGCCTCGTTCGGGCTCGACGTGGCGCACAACTTCGGCCAGACCATCGACATCTCGGATCTGATCTCGCTCAAGACGTTCGCGAACACCGAGTTCTGCCCGCGCTTCCTGGTGGACGAGCACGACCTGCTGAACATCGGCCGCGGGCTGCAGGGCAAGCGCGTGTACGTGATCTCCACCTCCTCCCCCCAGCACACCCGGGTCGAGCTGGCGATGCGCAACCTGCTGATCGCCTCGGCGGCCAAGGAGAACGGCGCCGAGCGCGTGGTGCTGGTGGAGCCGGACCTGTTCTTTTCGGCGCAGGATCGGGGCCCCCACTTCACCGACCATCCGCAGATGAACTCGCCCGAGGCGCGCAAGAAGTTCGATGGGCAGCCCTTCTCGGCCCAGCTCTATGCCCGCATGCTGATGACCGCCGGCGTGGACCAGGTGGTGACGGTGCACAACCACAAGCCCGACGTGCTCGCGCAGATCTACCGCGACGTGTTCTCGCACCACGGCGAGCAGCCGCCGTTCATCAACCTGGATATCGCGCACATCGTGGCCAACCTGATCCAGCGCTCGGTCTCGCTGGACCGCAACGGGGCCAACCTGGGGTTCGTGGCGCCCGACCGGGGGGCCGCCGCCTTCGTGGCGCGCGTGCGCGAGTTCACCGGGCTGCGCGAGGCGGTGCTGGTGGTGCTGGAGAAGACCCGCCTCGGCCAGCGCACGGTGGAGCTCACCACGGCGGGCGAGGACCTCACCCTGCTGCGCGGCCGGGAGGTGTTCATCCTCGACGACATGGTGCGCACCGGCGGCACCATCGCCACGGCCATCAAGCTGCTGGCGGAGAACCCTGCCACCCGCCCCGAGAACATCTACTTCTACTGCACCCACACCTACATCTCGCCCGAGGGGCGCGAGAACCTGAACTCGGCCTACCTGACGGAGTTCATCACCACCAACACCCTGCCCAACGTCCTCAACCGCGACGACCAGGGCCGGCTGCGGCGCAAGATGGTGGTGATGAAGATCGAGAACTGGATCGCCGACGCGCTGGTACACTGCCTGGAGCAGGGGCAGCCGCCCGCGGAACGCTACGGCGCCCAGAGCGTACCCTTCGCCGACCAGCACTACCGGCTCGAGTACTCGAGCAAGAACGTGCGCCGCAACCGCAACGAGCCCAACCAGCTCGCCCTGCCCCTGCGCAAACCCTAGGTCCCGCCCGCCTCAGGGCGGATCGCCCCCTTCGCGGTTTCCGCCCCGCTGCTCGCTGCGCTGCCCATCGCGCTGTTCGTTGCGCTCCTCGGCGGCGAGCCGGCCGAGCGGATACGCGTTCAGATCGACGAACCGGAACAGCACCGCCAGGCGCGGGTGCACCTCCGCCACGCGCCGGTAGAGCTCCTGCGCCATGCGGCGGTAGGCGGGATGGCCCTGGGGCGTGCTGCGCAGCTCGACCAGCCAGATCAGCGCCCGCAGGTTGACCCGCATCATCCAGCGGATGCGGTAAGCCATCGGCACGACGTACTGCGCCTCGGCGGGGTGGTCGGCCCGGATCGCCTCGTAGGTCTCGGCCGCGCGGGTCATGGCCGCCTCGAACGGCGCCGCGAGGCCGGCGGCGCCCACCTCCTCGGGCAGCGTGTAGCCGTGGCGGGTCGAAAGCGGCTGCCGCTGCTGGGTCAGCATGCGGTGGCGGTGCAGGTCGCGGTACATGCCGAAATCGCCCAGCAGGTCGAACGTGTAGTACGCCAGCTCGAAGGCGCGCGGCGGCTTGTGGCGCCGGTTGCCGCGCAAGGCGGCCAGGTCGGCGAACAGCCGCGCGCGCGCGCCTTCGGGCAGCGCCTCGGCCCAGCGCCGCAAGGCGGCGAGCGGCCGGTCGCCGTGGGGATAGGCGAGCGCGGCCAGCACCTCCGTCTCGGCGGCGGGATCGTGGCCGATCAGCTCGACGCTGCGCGGCGGCCCCGGGTGGTATGCGCGCGCCACGGCCGCGGACGCGTCGACGGCGAGCGCCGCCAGACGTGCACCCTCGCGGGCGGCGTGCTCGCGGAAGCCCGCGAAGTGGGGATGGCTGGGGTGCCCGCGCCGCACGAAGGAGGGGATGACCTTGTCCAGCTCGCCCTGCAGCGCCGGGGCCAGGCCGCGCAGCTCGGCCAGCGGGGAGAGGTGGAGCCGCATCAGCAGGCTTTCCCAGAAGCGGCCGTTGCCGTAGATGCCCATGTTGGTGAGCGTCGCCGCCGGCAGCAGGCCGCGCAGCGCATCGTAGGCCCGCGCCCGCACGGAGCGCTGCCAGGCCGCTTCGCTCGTCTCCGGTGGCCGCGGCGCCGCCCGCTCGATATGCGCCGTCATGGGCGGGAGCAGGTCGCGGTAGGTCTCGAACAGGGCCCGGCAGGTGGCGAGAAAGGCCGCCCCGTGGCGGGAGGCCAGCAGGGTCGGCTCCTTGAGGAACAGGAAGTCGCCCCCGTGCTGCTCGGCGAAGGAGACGTAGCGGGTGGACTTTTCGAGGGGGGAGCCGCCGATGCGCGCGTCCTCCAGCAGCTTGGTGGCGATCATGGAGACGCCCTCCAGCGCCACGTGCGCGCCGCCCAGCTCGCCGATCGAGTCGTCGCCGTAGCCGTCGAGGATGCGGTCGTAGAAGTCCTGTGCCTTGGCCAGCGCCAGCGTCGCGCCGGTCGCCGGGGCCGCGGCGCCGCCCGCGCTCCCGGCCAGCGCCGCGAACTCCGCCTGCCGGCCCTGGATGAACTCGTCGAGCAGCAGGCGCCGCAGCCCCTTGGCGGAGCGGGAGTAGCGCGAGAACAGCGCGCCCTTGATCACCTCGGGCAGGTTCGTCAGCGCGAACACCGGACCTTCGGTGTCGGTGACATAGGGCGCGAGGAGCGCGCGCTCCTCCCCGGTCAAGGCCTGGCTGGTTCCCGTCATGCGTTGCGACTCGAAAGGGGGGCGCGCCGAGGCCGTGGACGGAGTGCGACAGCCGTGTTGTCAACGGCGCGCCATTGTGTTCATGATGGCCGTCGAGCGCGGGGAAGCACGGCTGTGGCCGATTGGCGGCCGCCGCCCTCGCGCGCCGGCAGGCGCGGCGATCTTGCCCCTCCCGCCGAACCGCCCCGGGGCCGGGGGCGTCGCCGCGAGGCGGCCGCCCGTCCGTCTCCGACCCAGCCACGCACCGACCGGGCATGATCCTCGACCTGACCACTCCCGCCGAGCAGGACCGCAGCCGCGGCTTGGCCCTGCTGCTGGCGAGCGCCGTGCTGGTGCTGCTCAGCTTCGTCGTCCCGCCCGTGGCGCCGATCGCCATCATCGCCTATGGGTTCTACCAACTCTACAGGAAGAACTACACCGAGGGCGCGCTCGCCATCCTGCTGGCGGTGGTGGTGTGGGTGCTGCGGGGCGTGGTGGGCTGGCTGATCTGGGCATGCGCGTTCGTGGCGGCCGGCTTGGGGCTGTTCTTCCTGATCCGCGGCCTGCGCGACGCGTGAGCCCGGCCGCTCCCGCGCCGCGGCCGAAAGTCGCGCGCCGCACCATCGCATCACAATCGCATCGCCATGGAGAACGAGGATGGGGGAGATGAACGGCCAGGCCGGGCGCCTGCGTGGGAGGGTCTGCGGGGCGGCCCGCCGGCCGATCCGGTGCACGGTGCGCCGGCCGATCCGCCGGGGGGTGCCGTGGCTGGCGCTGCTGCCCGTGTGGGCCGCTCTGGCGGCGCCCGCGCCGGCACAGGAAGCGCTGCGCCTCGACCGGTACGAGAAGACGTACCCCGCCAACGAGGTCATCCCCGATTGGGACGCCCGCAAGTTCTCCCCCGTGTTCGGCTCCGGCGACACGTACTTTTACCAATTCGTCTGGAATGGCGCGCAGGATCACCACCTGCACGTGAAGAGCGGCGCGGACAACTCCTTCTCGGTCGGCTCCACCCGCGAGTTCCTGCTCAGCGAGTACCCGATCCTGAGCTGGGAATGGAAGGTGACGCGACTCCCGACGGGGGGCGACGTGCGGGTGCGGGAACGGGACGACCAGGCCGGGTCGGTGTGCGTCATCGTCAATCCCGGGCTGCGCGGCTTCGAATCGCTGTGCTACCTCTGGGAGAACGACGGACCCAAGGACACCCCGCTCACGAGCACCCAGCGCGAGGACTCGCGCTACCTGATCCTGCGTACGGCCAAGGGCGATGGCGCGGGCGTCTGGCTCACCGAGCGCCGCAACATCCTGGCGGATTACCGCCGGGTGTTCGGCAAGGCGCCGACCCGGAAGGCGGTGGTCGGCATCCAGATCGATTCGAACGACACCAAGAGCGCCGCGGAGGCGTTCTACCGCAACCTGGTGCTCCACAAGTCCTGACGCGCTCCCCGAAAACCAGCGCCGCCGGCCGAGCACGCACGCCTGCGGCGGCGGCAGCGCGAGGTCACCCTCGCTTTTGAGTGTGGGCGGAAAATTTGCCATAATTCTTGCGGGCGGGCCCACGGTCGGGGCATCGCTTCTGATGGGCCGGATGCACCCGGGCCGGACGGTCGCGCTGTCGACCCTGGCGGTCCTCACTCGGGCGACCGTCCGGGGCGCGGGCATGCCGATGGCGCTGAAGCGCGTCGGGTGCGATCCCACGACCGTGACCGCTCCGTTTCCGCGCAGGGAGGACGATGTCGTGGGCAGCGCGATCTGCCTGCTGAGCGGCCACGGGCTCACGTTCTGACCCCGGTCAAGGCTGTCCGCTCCGGCCGGACCGAGCCTCGAGCAGCGCGCCGACAGGAGCGCGCCGCACGAGCACACGGCGATTTTCGGTTGCCTCGCGTGCACCGCTGGATGCGGGCTCGCCGCCGGGGAAGCGACCCGCGGCGGTCACCCGGCGAGGCTGCTCCGGCCGCGCCCCAGACAAGGACGATGCAGATGAAAGGCGTCATTCTCGCGGCCGGCTATGGCACGCGCTTCCTGCCCGCTTCCAAGACCATCCCCAAGGAGATGTTTCCGCTGATCGACACGCCGGCGATCGATCTCATCGTCAGGGAGATGCTGGAGGCCGGCATCCAGGACATCCTGATCGTGACCTCCCGGCGCAAGAAGGCGCTCGAGGACTACTTCGACCGGGAGGTGGAGCTGGAATCGACCTTCACCGCCAGCGGGGTGGAGGAGAAGCTCCGCCAGATCGAGCCGGTCGAGGCCAACCTGTTCTTCCAGCGCCAGCGGAACATGCTGGGCACCGGCAACGCGCTGATGCTGGTCGAGCCGTTCGTGGGCGATTCGCCGTTCGTGGTGGCCTACCCCGATGACGTGCTGGTGACGGGACCGTCCCTCTCCGGCCAACTGATCGAGGTGTACCGGAAGACGGGCCATACCGTGCTGGCCTGCCGCGAGATTCCCGAGGGCGACATCTCCCGGTTCGGCGTGGTCGATACGCGGATGAACGACGGCGTCGAAGTGGTGCGGGCGATGGTGGAGAAGCCGCCCAAGGGCACCGAGCCGAGCCGGCTGGTGGGCTTCGGGCGCTATCTCTACACGCCCGACCTCTTCGCCGCGCTGCGCCGGTCGCACCCCAAAGGGCCCCTCACGGCCGAGTTCACCCAGACGGCGGCGATCAACTACCTCGCCGGCAAGGGCCTGGTGGTGGTGAAGCGCTTCGAAGGCAAGCTGCTCGACCTGGGCTCGCCCCAGGGCTTCCTGGAGGCGATAGTGGAATACGGCCTGCTCCGCAAGGAATTCCGGGAGCCGTTCCTGAAGTTCCTCCGGGGGGTGGTGGCGCGGCAAGCGCCCGAATAGCGTTATTCCTCTTCCTCCAGGTCGAACGCCACCTGCTGCAGCTCGTCTTTCTCGGTCTTGAGCAGCACCTCGACCCGGCGCTCGGCATCGCTGAGCCTGCTGTGGCACTGCCGGCTCCAGTGGATGCCCTCCTCGAACGCCTTGAGCGATTCCTCGAGCCCGAGCGAGCCGTCCTCGAGCTTGCGGACGGCCTCTTCGAGCCGCTTCAGCGCTTCTTCGAACGTGACGGCCGCCACGGGGCTCCTCCTCCGGCTGAAGGGATGCACGCCTGAGCAGACCCGCCCACCAGCCGTCCCGCGCGCGCGTCTCGGCCAGGGACAGGCCGTGCGTCGCGTAATGCGGGAGGATGAGGTCGCGCTCCTGCACCAGCAGGCCGCTCAGTATCAGGCTTCCGCCCGCGGCGGTCAATCCGGCCAGCCGCGCCGCGTGCAGGGCGAGCACGGGGGCCGTGATGTTGGCCACGACCAGGGCGAACGATCCGCGCAGGCATTCCGGCGTGCCGCGCACGAGCGTGGGCGGGCGCACCCCGCTGAGGATGAAGTTCTGCGGAACTTCCGCCAGCGCCGCGGGGTCGAGCTCCAGGCAGCGGACGTCGCGCGCGCCGAGCAGGGCGCCGGCCAGGGCCAGGATGCCCGAGCCGGCGCCCACGTCGAGCAGCCCCGTGACCGGGCGACCGGGCCGCGTTGCACCCAGCAGGCTCCGCTCGAGCAGCTCGAGGGCCAGGGCCGTCGAAGGGTGGCGCCCCGTGCCGAACCCCTGCCCGGGCAGGATCACGAGAGGAATCCGCCCCTCGGGCGCCGGGCGCGGCACGTGCCAGGGCGGGCACACCAGCAGCCGAGCGCCCACCGGCAACGGCTCGAAGTGGCGCTGCCACTGCCGCGCCCAATCCTCGACCGCCCGCTCGCGGATGACCACCTGCCGCGGGGGCGCGGCACCGGGGAAGCGGCGCAGGAACGCCGGGGCCCAGCCCTCGGTCTCGACGGCCTCGAGGCGAGCGAACGCGTACCGCAGCACGACCTCCCCGGCGCTCTCCGCGAGCCATTCCGCGCCGCTGGCGCCGCGCTCGCCGCAGAACAGCCCCCACAGCTCCTCGCTGGCGCGGGGCAGGGCAGCCTCCACCTCCCAGTAGGTCTCCGCCGGGGCGGAGCCGGGAGCGGGCACCGAAGTCGATTCAGCCATGGGCGGGTGATCGGGACTGCGGCGGGACAGAAGTCCGCGAGGCGCGCAGGTTCGCGCGTCCCCACCCCCGTCCCCTCCCCACCAAGTGGGGAGGGGTGACCGCAGGGCGGGGTGGAAGCGGCACGTCGAAACCGCCGCGGCGGCGACGCCCCTCAAGCTTGGAAACGGCAACCCTATCCCCTCCCCACCAAGTGGGGAGGGGTGCCCGCTGGGCGGGGTGGGGACGCCGCGCGGGCGAATGAGCGACGCCGCGCGCGGGCTACTCGGCGGCGGGCTGGGTTTCGCCCGGCTCCGCGGCAGCGGAAGAGGCATCGGACGCCGCGCCTTCGCCCTCGCCGGCTTTCCGGCGCGGGGCCTTCTTGCGAGTCTCCGAGAGCGCCTCGCCCATCTCCTCGCCGGTCTTCGCGGCTTCCGGCGGCTTTTCGATCAGCTCGACCACGCCCAGCCCGAGGCGGCGCTCGTCCATGTCCATCTTGATGACCTTGGCCCGGATCAGGCTGCCCACCGGGTAGAACTGGTCCAGCTTCTCCTTGGGGATGTTCGCGTCCAGCTCGGAGATGTGCACCAGCCCCTCGACCCCATCCATCACCTCGACGAAGATGCCGAAATCGGTCACGTTGACCACGCGACCCTGGATCTCGTCGTTGATGTGGATCTTGTCCTCCAGGTTGCGCCAGGGGTCGTCGGTGAGCTGCTTGATGCCCAGGGAGAGCCGTTCCTTCTCCGGGTCGATATGGAGAATCCTGACGCTGATCTCGTCGCCCTTCTTGGCGAAGGCGCTCGGCTTGCGCTGGCGCTGGCTCCAGGAGAGATCGGAGATGTGCACCAGCCCGTCGATGCCCTCCTCCAGCCCCACGAAGATGCCGAAGTCGGTGATGTTGCGCACCTTGCCCGAGACCACGCTGCCCACGGGGTACTTGAGGTGGATGGTGTGCCAGGGGTTGGGCTCGGCCTCCTTGAGCGACAGCGAGATGCGTTTGCGCTCCGTATCGAGGTCCTTGACCATCACCTCGACCTCCTGGGCCAGGCTCAGGATCTTGGAGGGATGGCGCACCTTGCGCGTCCACGACATTTCCGTGACGTGGATCAACCCCTCGACGCCCGGCTCCAGCTCGATGAAGGCGCCGTAGTCGGTCAGGCTGACGATCTTGCCCCGCACGCGGCTGCCCACCAGGTACTTGGCCGGCACGCGGTTCCAGGGGTTCTCGCTCTTCTGCTTGAGGCCGAGGGAGACCTTCTCCTCCTTGGCATCGAACTTGAGCACCATCACCTCCACCTCGTCTCCGATGTTGAACATCTCGGAGGGGTGGACGATGCGCCCCCAGGTCATGTCGGTGATGTGCAGTAGGCCATCCACGCCGCCCAGGTCGATGAAGGCGCCGTAGTCGGTGATGTTCTTGACGAAGCCCTTGATGAGCACGCCTTCCTTGAGGATGGCCAGGGTCTTCTTGCGGCGCGCCTCGCGGTCCACCTCCAGCAGCGCGCGCCGGGAGAGGACGATGTTGCCGCGCTTCTGGTTGAACTTGAGGATCTTGAACTCGAAGCGCTCGCCGATCAGCTTCTCGAGGTTGCGCACCGGCCGCAGGTCCACCTGGGAGCCGGGCAGGAACGCCTTGATGCCGAGATCGACCGAGAGCCCGCCCTTGACCCGCGCCGAGATCATGCCGGTGACGGTGCCGCCCTGCTCGTACACGCGGCCCACCTCTTCCCAGATGCGCAGCTTCTCGGCCTTCTCCTTCGAGAGCACGACGACGCCGTCGGCGTCCTCGATGGCCTCCAGGAACACCTCCACGTCGTCGCCGATGTTGACCTTGGCCTCGCCGTTGAGGTCCTGGAATTCCGAGAGCGGAATCTGCCCTTCGGACTTGTATCCGATGTCAACGGTCACCGCGTCTTTCTGGATGCCGACGACCCGTCCCTTGACGATCTGGTGTTCCTTGAATTCGCGGACGCTCTCCTGAAACATCGCCGCGAAATCCTCATTCTCGACGAAGACGGTGTTTTCGGCTTGAGGCGGCGTTTCGGCGATTTTCGGCTGATCGTTGATGTTATCCGCTACCATGCGATTCCTTAGCGGTACGTGGCTGCGCACACGGTTGATGGAAGATACGGCTTCGCGGCTGCCCGGCTCGCTGCGCGGGCGGGACCTCCGACAAGCCAGTGATCGGGGATTGTAATTTCGCAGAACCAGATAGAAAGTCAATCGAAATCGGCCCTGTGGCGCCGGGCGAAGGCCGGAAACCCGGCGCGCGGGCGGTGCCGGTCATCGGAGGCCGGGGGCCGGGGCTACGGCCGTTGCAGGGCAGGGGCCGGGGGCAGCGCCGGCGCGCTCACAGAATGACCTTGTTCAAGGGAAACTCGACGATGCCTTGCGCCCCCGCCTCCTTGAGGGCGGGGATCAGGTCGCGCGCCACACGTTCCTCGAGCACCACCGTGAGATCGCACCAGGCCTCGTCCGTCAGGTCCGAGATGGTGGGCTTGAGCAGCGCGGGCAGAATGCGGAGCACGGCGCTCAGGCGCTCGCGCGGCACGTTCATCAGCAGCCCGACCTTGCCATCGGCCTCGATCGCCCCCTTGAGCAGCAGGGCGATCTGCTCCATCTTCCTGCGCTTGCCGGCATCGCCCCAGGCGCCGCGGTTGGCGATCAGCTTGGTGTTGGTTTCGAGCACCGTCTCCACGATGCGCAGGCCGTTGGCCCTGAGCGAGTTGCCGGTTTCGGTGATCTCGACGATGGCATCGGCCAGCTTGGGCGGCTTGACCTCGGTGGCGCCCCAGGAGAACTCGACGGTCGCCTCGACCCCGTTCTTGGCCAGGTAGCGCTTGGTGAGGTTGACGGCCTCGGTGGCGATGCGCTTGCCGCCGAGGTCGCGCACCGAGGCGATGGCAGAGCCCTGCGGGACGGCCAGCACCCAGCGCACCTTGCCCGAGCCGGTCTTGGAATAGACCAGATCGGCCACCTCGACCACGTCGGCGTTGCTCTCCAGCACCCAGTCGTAGCCGGTGAGCCCGGCATCGAGGATGCCCTGCTCGACGTAGCGCGCCATCTCCTGCGCCCGCAGCAGGGTGCATTCGATGGTGGGGTCGTCGATGGCGGGGTAGTAGGATCGGTCGCCGATGGTCAGCTTGAAGCCGGCGCGCCGGAAGAGGTCGACCGTCGCCTCCTGCAGGCTGCCCTTGGGGATGCCCAGTCGCAACTTCATGTGCCGTAAACCCGTTCAGGATCGAAGACCCGCTCGCCCGCCACGTGGGTCAGCCCGCCATCCGCATCGAGCCGGCGGAAGAAGCAGGTGCGGTAGCCCGTGTGACAGGCCGCACCGCCCACCTGCTCGACCTTGAACAGGAGGGCGTCCTCGTCGCAATCCACCAGCACCTCCTTCACGTCCTGGACATGGCCGGAGGTTTCGCCCTTCATCCAGATGCGCTGGCGGGAGCGGGAGAAGTAGTGCATCCGGCCGGTAGCGCGGGTAAGCCGGAACGCCTCCTCGTTGAGGTAGGCCACCATCAGTACCTCCCCCGTCCGCCAGTCCTGCACGATGGCCGGGATCAGGCCGCCCTGCTTGCCGAAGTCCAGCTTCATGATCGCCTCGGTGGCCGATGGCTGCCGCGCCCGGGCGGGTTGGAGTGATCCGGCCGGCAGCCGTGAATTTGTGAACATACTCCGCACGGCACGGAAAGGGAAGGCGCGCGCGACGCGAGAATGGGGGAATCGGCTCAGGAGCTTCAGGGGCCAGCAGGGGCGGCGACTTGGCGGCCTCACCCGCTGCCCCCCTCATATCTGGAGAAGGGGGGTGGCTGTGCGCCATGGGGGGCGAGTTCGCGCGGTCGGGAGCGATCGCCCCTCGCCATGAAATGGAGAGGGCAGGGGGTGAGGCGGCACCGGCGCACGATCGCGGATGGGCCGAAGCTCCCGATCGCCTGCGCGGAGCGGCGGGACTCCCTGCACCCCGGTGCTTGCGCGAGTAGCGCTCGGGCGCACGGTGGGCGCCCATCGGGGTGCAAGGTTTCTCCGCCGCTGCCGCAGGGCCGAAGGGGCAGCGCCCTTCGGCTCGCCCGTGGCCGGCAGCGGGCCTACCGCCCCACGAACGTGGGCTTGCGGTTCTCGGCCCGCGCGCTGAGGGCCTCGCGGTGATCCGCGGAGGCATGGGCGAGGGCCTGGGCCAGCCCCGTCATGTCGAGGAACGTATCGAGCTCCAGCCTCCCGGCCTGGCGCAGCAGACGCTTGGTGAGGCGGAGCGTGGCCGGCGGCTTCGAGGCGATGATCTCCGCGATGCGGTTGGCCTCGGGCAGAAGCTGATCGGGCTCGACCACCTTGTGCACGATGCCCAGCTCCTGCGCCTCCTTGATGTCCACGATCCGGGCCGTGAAGGTCATGTAGGCGGCGCGCTGGAAGCCCAGCTCGCGCACGATGAACCAGGGCCCGCCGTCGCCGGGCACCAGCCCCAGGTCGATGAACACCTCGCCGAAGCGGGCGAAGGGGGTGGCGATGCGGATGTCGCTGAAGAAAGTCAGATCGCAGCCGGCGCCCACGGCCGCCCCGTTGATGGCGGCGATGACGGGAACGTCCATCGCCAGGAAGGTCTTGGGCAGGCGCTGGATGCCCTCGCGGTAGGAGATGGGCACCTGCATCGGCGTGTAGGTCTCGTCGCCGAGGCGCTTGGCCATGTTCTTCACGTTGCCGCCGGCGCAGAAGGACTTGCCGGAGCCGGTGATGATCATCACGGAGATGTCATAGTTGGTCTGGACGTCACGGGAGACGTTCACGATGTCGTCGATCATATCCTCGTCGAGCGCGTTCCGGTTCTCGGGCCGGTTGAGCGTGACGGTGGCGATGCGGCCCTTCACGTCGAGCAGCAGGTTCCGGTAGGTCGCCATCTGGGTGTTCCTTTCGGCTGCGAGTGTCGGCTACGAAGTGCTGCGTGCACGCCCGCGCGGGATGCGTACCTGCGCCGCCGACCCCTCGCGGGAGCCGTGGGCGCGCGGGCTGGCGAGACGCGTTCCGGGGCAGGCCCGCCCGGGGGCGACTAGCGTCCCCTGAACACGGGCTTGCGCTTCTCGTTGCGGGCCAGGATGCCTTCCTTGTAGTCCTCGGTGCTGCGCGCCAGCCCCTGGTAGGCGCCGGTCGAATCGAGGTAATCCCACAGGCTGAGCCGGGTCGCTTCCTTGAGCAGGCGCTTGGTCATGCGCAGGGTGGCGGGCGACTTGGCGGCGATGGTCTCCGCCAGCTCCATCGTCGCCGGCATGAGCTGCTCGGGCTCGACCACCTTGAGCACCATGCCCATCTTGAGCGCCTCCTGGGCATCCACCATGCGCGCGGTGAAGGTCATTTCCGCGGCGCGCGAGTAGCCGATCTCCCGCGTGAGGAACCAGGGGCCGCCATCGCCGGGGACGATGCCCAGGTCCAGGAACACCTCGCCGAACTTGGCGTAGGTGGAGGCGATGCGCATGTCGCAGAACATCGCCAGGTCGCAGCCCGCGCCCACGGCGGCGCCGTTGACCGCGGCGATGGTGGGGACGTCCATGCTGTCGATCATGCGCGGGATGCGCTGGATGCCCTCGCGGTAGGAGATCGGCACCTCGATCGGCGAGCCGGACGACTCGGCGCGGGTCTTCATGTTCTTGACGTTGCCGCCCGCGCAGAAGTCCTTGCCGGCGCCCGTGAGGATGAGTACGGAAAGCTGGGCATTCTTCTGCACGGCATGGCAGGCGTCGACGATCTCGTCGATCATCCCCGGGCCAAGGGCGTTCCGGCTGTCGGGCTGGTTGAGGGTGAGCGTGGCGATGCGACCCTCGATCTCGAGCGTGATGTTCTCGTAGCTGCTCTTGGCTTTCGGCATGACGGGCACTCCTGGCCGGGGTGAGCGGGGCGGTTCAGCGACCTTTCCAGACGGGCTTGCGCTTTTCCACGAAGGCGCGCGGGCCTTCGACGCGGTCCTCGGAAGCGACCACCGCCTTGTTCAGCGGCAGCTCGGTGTTCATCGCCTCCTTGAGTGAGAGATGGTAGGAGATCTGCGCCTGCTTGGAGATCTGCACGCCGAGGGGCGCGCACTCCATGATCTCCTGCGCCCAGCGCCGGGCGGTGGGGAGCAGTTGGGGCAGCGGCACCACCTCGTTGACGAGCCCGAAGGTCTTGGCCTCCTGGGCGGTCACGTGGCGCCCGGTCAGGATCATGCCCATCGCCACCTTGAGCGGCACCTGGCGCGGCAGGCGGTGGATGCCGCCGGCCCCGGCGAACCGTCCCACGCGCGGCTCGGGCAGCCCGAAGCGGGCGTGGTCGGCCGCCACGATGATGTCGCACGCCAGCGCGATCTCGCAGCCGCCGCCGAGCGCGACGCCGTTCACCGCGGCGATGACGGGCTTGAACAGGTCGTGCCGGTTCGTGATGCCGCCGGCGCCACCGCTGGGGTGGATGTGATCGTAGTTCTCGCCCGCGGCGGTGGACTTGAGGTCGCGCCCGGCGCAGAAGGCCTTGTCGCCCGTGCCCGTGATGATGGCCACCCACTGCGCGGCGTCGTTCTTGAACTGATCGAAGACCTCGCCCAGCTCCTGGTTGGCCGGCGGGTGCAGGGCGTTCATCACCTGGGGCCGGTTGAGGGTCACCAGCAGCACGTGGTCTTTGATCTCGGTCCTGATGAACTGGTAGGCCATGGATGCTCCCGTGTCGGCGGGTCGATGGTGGGGATGGGGGCGCACGGCGGCAGCGCATCACCCGGGGCTGCGCCTCGCGCCCGGGCCGCGTCCGGCGGGCGCGGGCTCCTGCGCCGCAGGGCCGGGCGCGACCCGCTTAGGTGCGGCTCGGCAGGGTGGGCCCGTGGCGGAAGGCCGTGCCGGCGCTATTTTTCCGCGGCCTTGATCTCGTCGAGCGTGCGTGCACCCGGCAGGGCATCCTTCTTGACCGAGATGGTCGGGTACTTGGCCACCTCCTCCTTGTTGATCCGGGTCCAGTCCTTCCACTTGTCCGGCACCTGGTCTTCCGGATAGATGGCCTCGACGGGGCATTGCGCCACGCAAACGTCGCAATCGATGCAGGTTTCCGGATTGATGTACAGCATGGTCGGGCCTTCGTGGAACGCCTCGACCGGGCAGACCTCGACACAATCGGTGTACTTGCAACTGTCGCAGTAGGCAGTGACAACGTAAGTCATGCTGCAAACTCCAGTGAGTTGAAGCGTTGGCTCGACGCAAACGGCCGCGGACCCTCCATGGTTGCTGCGGCCCGAGACGCCCGTCCGGCGTGGAGTTGCTCTGACCGATGCCAGCCGGCGGGCAAAACGCGCATCACTCAACCGCATCCGGGTCGCATTTGTCAATGCCTCCGTCGCGCTGAGCGCCCCTCGCATCTTCCGGCCCCGCCGTTCGCCGGCGGCGGCGGAGGCTCGTTCGCGCCGGCGGCGCTCGTGCCACGACGGCGCGGTCCATCGGACGCGGCGAACCCGCCCCTCGCTCGCCCTGGCCCAAACGGCGCAGGCCGAGCCGCGTCGGCGACGGCGGGCCGTCGACCGCGCGCGGCCGGCGACCGTGGCGGATGTCCCGGCGCGGGGGGCTTCCGGGCGCCCATCGCTTTCGAGAACGGTGCGCGGCGCTCCGCCG
>JACQKK010000029.1 GCA_016204605.1 Candidatus Lambdaproteobacteria bacterium | reverse complement strand
CGCGGGCAGAAACCGCCGCAGCACCTCCCAATCCTCCTCCACCACCGGTCGCTCGCCCATCGCCACCTCCCTGTGACTTGTGGTAACGAGACTCTACTCCTTCAGCGATCCCCATGCAAGCGTTATCTTAACGCTTATGCCCCTTGCGGGAGAGGGAGGAGCTGGGAGGGTGAGGTCGCCTCCCGCGCGAGCGGCTCGGTTCCCGCCCGCTACTTGTCGAGCCAGACCTCCTGGAAGCGCCAGAAGTTGGAGCTGGCCTGGTGGGGGATGAAGTTCTTCACGTACGGCCAGGTGGGGAAATAGCTGATGCGGAACCCGAGCAGCGCGCGCGGCACGTCGGTCAGGATCTGCGCATCGGCGTCATGCACCACCCTCAGGCGCGCGCCGTTGTCGAACATCTGCGACTGCTGGTCGAACTGCTTCTGCAGCGCAGGGTTGCAGTAGTCGCTGTAGCTGCGCAGGGAGCCGCAGCCGTAGTGCTCGTAGAACGTGACGTCCGGATCGTCGGAGCCGTTCGTGCCCGAGTAGGCGATGATATGGTAGTCGCGACGCGCCAGGGCCGCGCGGAACACCGCCGGTTCCGTCTGTTGGAGCGTTGCGTCCACGTAGACTTCCTTGAGGGCGCCCGCCGTCCACACGGCGGAATCCAGGGTGATGGGCACGGTGGTGGTGAGGATATCGACCTTGAGCGGGTTCTTGGGACCGTAGCCCAGCTCGGCCATCATCTGCCGCGCCATCTCGCGCCCTTTCTCGATCTCGCCGAAGCCGGGCACCCTGGCCAGTTGCTCGGGCGTCAACCCCCAGGTGCCCATGGGGGGCGGCACGTTCGCGCCGGCGGTGACCAGGCCGCCCTGGAACACCGACTTGCTGAAGCCCGAACGGTCCAGCGCCGCGCTCATCGCCAGCCGCAGCTTCGGGTTGTCGAAGGGGGGCTTCTTCGGATTGAACATGACGTAGTGGTTGGTGGTGCTGATGATTTGCTGGAACTGCACCTGGTCCGAGGCCCGCCTGACGGAGTCCATGAAGGGCTTTGTCGCCACCGAGTAGACCACCACGTCGAGCTGCCCGCTCACGTAGGCTGCCGTCTGCGTGGCGCGCGACCGGATGATGTTCATGCGCACGAAGTCCAGGTACGGCCGGTTGCGGATGAAGTAGTTGCCGTTCCTGTTCGCCACCAGCACCTTGTCCCGCTGGTACTCCGAGAGCCAGAAGGGGCCCGTGCCGGTCGCCTTGGTGCGCCAGTCGGCGACCGGGACGTGGGCCGGCATCACCGGCGAACTGCCGGCGGCCAGCATGGCGATCAGCGAGGGCTGCGGCCGCTTCAACCGGAACGTCACCTCATAATCGCCGGCGGTGACAATCTCCCCCACCTGCGCGTACCAGGACTTACGCGGATTGAGCTTGAGCCGCGCGGTCGAGGTGCCCCGCACCACATCGAAGGTGTGTTTCACGTCCGCACTGGTGAAGGGCTTGCCATCGTGCCAAGCGACGCCCTGGCGCAGCTTGAAGGTCAGGGCCGTCTTGTCCGGGTTCCAGCTCCAGCTTTCCGCCAGCTCCGGTCGGATCGTCTCGAAGGATTCGCGTTGGATGAACGGGTCGTAGTAGACGAGGTTGTTGAACATCGAGCTCACCCCCACGGAGTTGACCGGGGAGCCCTCGTGGATGGAAAGGCTGTCGGGCGGGCTGGTGAGCAGCACCTGCAGCGTGCCGCCGTATTTTTGCGCGAAGAGCGTCGTTGCGGCAGTCAGCCCGCTACAGGCGACCGCCACCGCCAGAAGCATGCGGATTGTCATCGTCTTCCCCCCTTGTCGCATGGACGGTTATTGCTGCTTGCCCCCTCGATATCCGTGGCCGGTCGCTGCGGCCGGCCGATCACCCGACCGGTGCGGTGCGCCCTGCGTGCCCCGGGCCGGTCGGGTCGCCCGGGGCTGGTGCTCCCGGCGCCTCAAGGACGCCGGGCGTGGTGGCGCGGGCTACTTGTCGAGCCAGACCTCGGTGAAGCGCCAGCCGTTGAAGCTACTGACGTGCGGAATCCAGTTCTTCACGTAAGGCTGGTGCGGGTGGTAATAGATGCGATAGGCGAGGATCGGCCGGGCCACATCCCGCTGGAGGCGGATATCGACCTGGTTCACCATCGGCAGCCGCTTGACGAACACGCCCTCGGCGGACTGCTGATCGACCATCTTTTCGACGTCCGGGTTGCAGTAGTCCGAGTAGTTGCGCTGCGAGCCGCAACGGTAGTTCTCGTAGAACTGGATGTCCGGGTCGTCGGTGCCCAGGCCGGTGGCATTCATCGCCATCTGGAAATCGCGCCGCGCCACCAATGAGAACCAGTTGCCCGTCTCCACCTGGCGCAGCTGGGCCTCGATGCCCACGGCCTTGAGCTCGCCGATGGCCCAGATCGCCGGCTCCACGTAGGTGTGCAGGGCGCGGGTCGAGATGACCACCTTGAGCGGATTCCCGGGGCCGTAGCCCTTCGAGGCCAGGATGGCGCGGGCCTCGGCCTTGTTGGCCTCGCCGTCGCCGTAGCCGGGCAGCCGGTTCAGTTGCTCGGGGTTCAGCCCCCATACCCCCCCGGGCGGCGCCAGCATCGTCGCGCCGATGACCGCGCCGCCCTGGTACACGCTCTTGACGATGCCTGAGCGGTCCATGGCGAGGTTCATCGCCTTGCGCAGCGCGAGATCGTTCAGCGGCGGCTTGTTGGTGTTGACGACGATGTTGGCGGTGGCGCTGGTCACCATCGGGTAGAATTTGAGGTCGGAATTGGTCGCCTTCAAGGTGTTGGCGATGGGCTTGGTGGTGTAGCTGGGGTTCGCCCCCTCCACCTGGCCGGAGGCGATGGCGGCCATGTGGCTCGCGCTGGAGGTGATGATGGAGAAGTTGACGCCATCCAGATAGGGGCGGTTCTTGACGTGATAGTCGCGGTTCTTGACCAGCTCGATGGTGCGGCCGCGCACGTAGCTCGCCAGCTTGAACGGCCCGGTGCCCATCACCGAGATGCGAAGCTGGGCGACATCCACATGGGCCGGATACACCGGCGAATAGCCCGAGGTCAGCATCGAGAGGAGCGAGGGCTGGGGCCGCTTGAGCTTGAACACGACCTCGTGGTCGCCCACGGTCTCGATCGAGTCCACGTTGCCGTACCAGAGCCGGCGCGGGTTGAGCCTGAGCTTCGACGTACCGGCCCCCCGCACCACGTCGAACGTGTGCTTCACGTCCCTGGCGGTGAAGGGCTTGCCGTCGTGCCACTTCACGTCCTGGCGCAGCGTGAACGTCAGCGCGGTGCCGGCGGCATTCCACTCCCACCGCTCGGCCAGGTCGGGCCTGATCGTTTCCAGGCTCTCCACCGGATCGAACGGATCGAAGGTGACCAGGTAGTTGTAGGTCGGCCCGATCGTGTAGGTCGTGCGGTTGGTCGCCTCTTCGTGGATCGAAAGGCTGGGCGGGTCGGCATCGGCGGAAAGCCGCAGGATGCCGCCGTACTTCTGCGCCGATAGAGGCGCGCTGAACGACAGCACGGCGCAGACGAGCGCCATGGCCGCCGCTGTGCGGAGCGTGGTCATGTTACCCTCCCCCAAGGGTTGACTGCTGCGGTTCCGTCCCTCCCTGAAAGGTGCCGACCCCCCGGCCGGCACGTTGGCCGTGCAGCGGATCCCCATCCGCCCGGCGCTATCGAATCCAAGGGGCGGATCCCCATCCGCCCCCCGGAACCCTTACCCGCCGGGCAACCTCGACTCCTGCCGGCGGAGCACCGCCTGCCAGGCGGAACCCCCCAAGCCGCTGGCTCCACGCCACTGCGCCTGTCCGTCCTCGCCTCGCCCGGGTGGGCAGGGCGGCCGGCTGGCCCTCCTCGCGCCGCGAGCCGGAGCGCCGCGCTCCGCCAGCCGCCGGGCGGCTGCGGGTGCGTCATCCGGTCCTCTGCGCAAGGGGTTACGGAATGATAGTCCTTCGCAGGGACAATGTACACCCGTGAGCGGTCAGCGCCTCACCGGCCTGCACTCCTCCTGCCCGGCGGCCGGCTTCGGGCGAGCCGGGCCCCGCCGGGCGTGGACGGCGCCGGCGGACGAGCGTGCATAAAGAATGGCCTGCATGTACCCGCGCGCGCGACTGCGGAGGGACGATACGGATGGGCAGGCGCGGCGGGGGTGGGCGAACGCGAAGGCCCCTCGGGCCACCGCGGCGGGTAGCGCGCGCCGGCACGCCCGGCCGGGGCGCCCGGGCCCTCGCCTTCGAGGGGGTCGGGCTCCCGGCGCCGTCGGGGGCGCCGGGAGCCTGGCTGCCGCCCTACTTGTCGAGCCAGACCTCCGCCAGCCGCCAGCCGTTGTAGGAGGTGGGGTGCGGCACCCAGTTCTTCACGTAGGATTGATGAGGGTGGTAGTAGATGCGATACGCGAGGTATGGCCGAGCCACGTCTTCCTGCAGGCGGATGTCAACCCGCTGCACGACCGGCTTGCGCCTGGCGAGGTCCGTTTCCGCCGACTGCCGATCCACCTGCTGCTCGACGTCCTGGTTGCAGTAATCCGAGTAGTTGCGTTGCGAGTAACAGCGGAAGTTCTCGTAGAACTGGATGTCCGGGTCGTCCGCCCCCAGGCCGGTGGCGTTGATTCCCAACTGAAAATCCCGCCGGGCGACCAGCGAGAACCAGTTGCCCGATTCCACCTGGCGCAGCTCGGCCTCGATGCCCACGGCCTTGAGCTCGCCGATGGCCCAGATGGCCGGCTCCACGTAGGTGCGCACGTTGCGGGCGGAGATGACGATCTTGAGCGGGTTCGCGGGGCCGTAGCCCTTCTCCGCCAGGATGCGGCGGGCCTCGGCCTTGCCCTCTGCGCCGCTGCCGTAGCCGGGCAGGCTGCGCAGTTGCTCCACGGTAAGCCCCCAGCTCCCGAAGGGCTTGGGATACATGGCCGAACCCATCACGGCGCCGCCCTGGTACACGCTCTTGACGATCGACTCGCGATCGAGCGCGAGGTTCACGGCTCGCCGCAGCATGATATCGTTGAGCGGCGGCTTGCGGGTGTTGACGATGACGTTGGCGGTCGAGTTGCCGACGACCTCGGTGAACTGGAAGCCCACATTGGCCGCCTTCAAGTTGTCGGCGATGGGCTTGGTGGTGAAGGTGGGATTGGCGGCATCCAACTGATTGGATACCAGCGCTCCCACGTGGCTCGAGTTGGACTTGATGATGAAGAACTTGACGCCATCGAGGTAGGGGCGGTTCCTGACGAAATAGTCGGCGTTCCGCGTCAGCTCGATGGTGCGGTCGTGCACATAGTCCTTGAACCTGAACGGCCCGGTGCCGACCGTGGTGATGCGGAGGAGGGCCGGCTCCACATGGGCCGGGTAAACCGGGGAGTAGCCCGAGGCCAGCATGGCCAGCAACGACGGCTGGGGCCGCTTGAGCTTGAACGTCACCTGGAGGTCGCCCGCGGTCTCGATGGCCTGCACGTTGGCGTACCAGAGCTTGCGTGGATTGAGCTTCAGCCGCGTCGCGCCGACGCCCCGCACCAGATCGAAGGTGTGCTTGACGTCCTTGGCGGTGAAGGGCTTGCCATCGTGCCAGCGCACCTCTTGCCGCAGGGTGAACGCGAGCGCCGTGCCGTCGGCGCTCCACTCCCAGCGCTCGGCCAGATCCGGCCGGATCGTCTCCAGGCTCTCCTTCGGCTCGAACGTATCGAACCAGACCAGGTTGTTGTAAGTCGGCCCGGCGGTCCACGTGACGCGATTGGTGGCCTCCTCGTGGATGGAAAGGCTGGGCGGGTCGCTATCGGAGGACACGCGGAGGATTCCGCCGTATTTCTGCGCCGGCGATGGCGCGCCGATGGTGAGGCCGGCGCACGCGAGCGCCATGGCCACGAGCATGCGTAGGTGCTTCATGAGTTCCCCCTGGATTGGTATTGCCGGTTGATCCTCCTCTGAGTTGCCGGCCCCCACGCGGGGTCGGCGGTGGATGCGTCGGGAAATCCCATCCTCCCGGCGGCACGGCAGCATGCACGCGCCCCATCGCCGCCCAACCGGCGATGGGACGCCGCGGGTTCGATCACTTGTCGAGCCAGACCTCCGTCAACCGCCAGCCGTTGTAGGAGCTGGCGTGCGGCACCCAGTTCTTCACGTAGGGGTAATGGGGGTTGAAGTAGATGCGATACGCCAGTTGCGGCCGGGCGACATCCTCGGTAAGGCGGATATCCACCTGGTTCACGATCGCCCGCCGCTTGGCCAGATCGCTTTCCATCGATTGCTGATCCACCAGCCGTTCGACCTCCGGGTTGCAGTAATCCGAGTAGTTGCGTTGCGAGTGGCAACGGAAGTTCTCGTAGAACTGGATGTCCGGGTCGTCCGCACCCAGCCCGGTAGAGTTGACGGCCAGTTGGAAATCCCGTCGCGCCACCAGGCCGTGCCAGTTGCCCGTCTCCACCTGCTTGAGCTCGGCCTCGACGCCGACCGCCTTGAGCTCCCCGATGGCCCAGGCGGCGGGCTCTACGTAGGTGATCGAAGTCCGCGTCGAGACCACGATCTTGAGCGGGTTGCCGGGGCCGTAACCTTTGGCGGCCAGCAGGCGGCGCGCCTCGGCCCTGGCCTTCTCCGGGTCGCCGTAACCGGGCAGCCCCAGCAACTTCTCGCTGCTCAGCCCCCAGGCGCCATGGGGTTGAGGCAACATCGACGCACCGATCACCGCCCCGCCATGGAACACGCTCTTGACGATGGAGGCGCGATCGAGCGCCAGGTTCACCGCCCGCCGCAGGTCGAGATCCTTCAGCGGCGGCTTGTTGGTGTTGACGACGATATTGCTCGTGCCGCTGCCGACGATCGGGATGAACTGGATTCCCACGTTGGCGACCTTGAGGTTCTCGGCGATCGGCTTGTGGGTGAAGGTGGGGTTGGCGGCGTCCACCTGATTGGCCATCAGCGCGGCCGTGTGGCTCGCAGTGGACGTGATGATGGTGTATTTGACGCCGTCGAGATAGGGGCGCAGCTTGACGAAATAGTCCGCGTTCTTCGTCATCTCGATGGTGCGACCGCGAATGTACGACTTGAGCTTGAAGGGCCCGGTGCCCAGCGCCGTGGTGCGAAGCTGCGCCGGGTCCACATGCGCCGGGTACACCGGCGAATAGCCCGAGGCCAGCATGGCCAGGATCGAAGGCTGGGGCCGCTTGAGCCTGAACACGACCTGATGGTCGCCGGCGGTCTCGATCGCCTGCACATTGGCATACCAGAGCTTGCGCGAATTGAGCTTCAGCCGGAACGTGGAGGTGCCCCGCACGAGATCGAAGGTGTGCTTCACGTCCTTGGCGGTCATGGGCGTGCCGTCGTGCCAGCGCGCGCCCTTGTTCAGCGTGAACGTCAGCGCCGTGCGGTCGGCGCTCCAATCCCAGCGCTCGGCCAGGTCGGGCACGATCGTTTCCAGGCTCTCCTTGGGATCGAACGCGTCGAAGGTGACCAGGTTGTTGTACATCGGCGCGACGGCCCAGGTGACGCGATTGGTGGCCCCCTCGTGGATCGAAAGGCTCGGCGGGTCGGCATCGGACGACACGCGCAGGATGCCCCCGTACTTCTGCGCCGACAACGGCGCGCCGATGGTGAGGCCGGCGCACGCGAGCGCCATGGCCATGAGCATGCGGAAGTGCTTCATGAGTTCCCCCTGGATATGAATACTGCCGGTTGATCCTCCTCCGAGATGCCGGCCCCACGCGGGATCGGCGGTGGACCTGCCGGGGAGCCTCAACCTCCCGGCGGTACGGCGCACGCACGCGCCCCATCGCTGATCGACCGGCGATGGGACGCCGCGGGTTCGATCACTTGTCGAGCCAGACCTCCTGGAAGCGCCAGAAATTGCTGTTGGCTTGATGGGGGACGAAGTTCTTCACGTAGGGCCAGGTGGGAAAGTAGTAGACGCCGAATCCCATCATGGCGCGCGGTGCATCCCGGAGAATCCCGACGTCGATCTCGCGCACCAGCTTGTGGCGCGCGACGGTATCGAACATCTGCGACTGCTCATCGAATTTCCGCTGCAGGTCCGGGTTGCAGTAGTCGTTGTAGCTGCGCAGGGAGCCGCAGCCGTAATGTTCATAGAACGTGATGTCCGGATCGTCCGAGCCGTTGGTGCTCGAATAGGCGACGATCTGGAAATCGCGGCGGGCCAGGGCCGCCCGGAACACGGCCGGCTCCGACTGCTTCACCGTCGCATCCACGTATATGGGCTTGAGCGCGCCGGCGGTCCAGACGGCGGAATCCAGCACCACCGCCACCGGGTTGGCGAGGATTTCGGCCTTGAGCGGGTTGTCGGGCCCGTAGCCCAGCTCGCGCATGATGCGCTGCGCCTCTGCCTTGCCCTTCTCGGGATCGCCATAGCCGGGCACATCCACCAGCTCGGCATGGGTCTGCCCCCAGTACCCGATGGGGGGCGGGGTCAGCGTGCCGGCGATGACCGCCCCCCCCTGGAGCACCGTCTTGCCGTATGCGACGCGGTCCAGCGCGGCGCTCATCGCCAGCCGCAAGCGGGGGTTATCGAAGGGCGGCTTCCTGGGGTTGAACATGACGTACCGCGCATTGGTGCCGACCGTCTTGTGGAACAGCACCTGGTCGGTGCCTTGCTTGACCGCCTCCATGAACGGTTTCAACGCCACCGAATAGGTCACCACATCCAGCTGCCCCGCCACGTAGGCCGCCACCTGCGTGGCGCGCGCGTGGATGATGTTCATGCGCACCGCGTCCAGATAGGGCCTGCCCGCCACGAAGTAGCGCGGATTCCTGTTCATCAGCATCAGCTTGTCGCGCTGATATTCCGTCAGCACGAACGGGCCCGTACCCAGGGCCTTGGTGCGCCAATCGGCCACCGGGAAATGGGCCGCCATCACCGGCGCGCTCCCCGCAGCCAGCATGGCGATCAACGAGGGCTGGGGCCGCTTGAGCCAGAAGGTGACTTCTCCGTCGCCATTGGTGGCGATCGACTCGACGTTGGCGTACCAGGCCTTGCGCGGATTGAGCTTTGGCCGCTCCTGGGATGCCCCCCGCACCACATCGAACGTGCGTTTCACGTCGGCGCTGCTGAACGGCTTGCCATCGTGCCACGTCACGCCCTGGCGCAGCTTGAAGGTAAGCGCCGTCTTCTCCGGGTTCCAGCTCCAGCCTTCCGCCAGCTCCGGCCGGATCGTATCGAGGGATTCCCGGGCCACAAGAGGGTCGTAGAAGACCAGATTGTTGAAGAGCGCGCTCACCCCCACGGTGTTGACCGGGGAGCCCTCATGGATGGAAAGGCTGTCGGGTGCGGCGGCAATCAGCACCTGGAGCGTGCCGCCGTACTTCTGCGCGAGGAGCGGCGAAGCGACGGACAGCCCGGCGCACGCGAGCGCCATGGCCACGAGCATGTGGAAGTGCTTCATGAGTTCCCCCTGGATATGATACCTGCCGGTTGATCCTCCTCCGAGATGCCGGCCCCACGCGGGGTCGGTGGTGGACCCGCCGGGGAGGCTCAACCTCCCGGCGGTACGGCGAAAGGGAGGCGCGCCCTCGTCCCCCCAAGGGGCGAAGGGGCGCCGCGGTGTCGGGTGCAGGTCGGGCCAGCCGGCCGCCGGCCAGGGGCCGCTGCCGGGTGTGCACTCCTGCTCGTCGTTGATGTTTGGGGCGGATCATAGACCATGCGGAGCGGCAAGTACAATGGCGCGACCACGCCCCGCGCGACGGCTCCCGCCACCGCCAGTGGCCCGGCTCGCCTTCCGCCTTGCGCTCCCTCGCGCATCGGGTTAGGCATCACCATCCCGGTTGGGAGCCGCCGTTCATTCAAGCCCAGAAGGAGCACCCATGCGCTGGCTCCGGTTCGAAAAGGAGGGCAAGTCCCACTACGGCATTCTCGAAGGCAACACGGTGGCGCAGGTGGCCGGCGGCCCGTTCACGCGCCACCGGCGCACGGGCAAGACCTACCCCCTGCGCTCGGTGAAGCTGCTGATCCCCGTCCAGCCGCCGACCTTCTTCTGCGCCGGGCTCAACTACGTCGAGCACATCAGGGAGCAGGCGGCCAAGCGCGGCGAGGCGCCGAAGATCCCCACCAACCCCGACATGGGCTACCGCTTCCAGAGCGCGCTGGTGCCCCACGGCCACGACGTGGTCATCCCCAGGGACGCGGGCGAGAAGGTGCAGTACGAGGGCGAGCTGGTGGTGGTGATCGGCAAGCAGGCCAAGCACCTCACCGAGAAGAACGCCCTCGACTGCGTGCTCGGCTACACCATCGGCAACGACGTGAGCGAGCGCGACTGGCAGCGCGGCGACCGCACCCACTGGCGCGGCAAGTGCTGCGACACCTTCAAGCCGATGGGCCCCTGGATCGAGACCGACGTCAAGCTGGAAACCCTCAAGACCACCGTCCGCGTCAACGGCCAGGTCACCATCGAGTTCCCCACCAACCACATGCTGTTCGGCGTGCGCACCTTCATCGCCAGCCTCACCAAGTACATCACCCTCATGCCCGGCGACGTGATCTGGATGGGCACCGAAGGCTCCGCCCCCAACCTCAAGCACGGCGACGTCTGCGAGATCGAGATCAACCAGATCGGCACCCTCAAGAACAAGTTCGTGAGGGAGAGGTAGGGGGGCACCAAGGCAGAGGAAACGAATGGCAGCCACTCGAACAGCAGACCCTTCGCGGAGCCTGCCCTGAGCAGGCCGAAGGGCTCGGGATGACAAGCAGGTGTCATTTCGAGCGAAGCGAGAAATCTGTTGTTGCGGCCGCGTAAGTGTCGGAAATGTAACAACAACGCCAGTTTCTGATGGTTAGTGGAGGCACTGCGATGGGGACACCGTGAAATACCTCGTGGTGATCGAAAAGGCGGCGCAGAACTTCTCCGCCTACGTGCCCGACCTGCCGGGCTTCATGGCCACCGGGCAAAGTGTCGAAGAAACGCGCCAGCAGATTCGGGAAGCCATCGCGTTCCACATCGAGGGGCTTAAGGCCGACAAGCTGCCCATCCCTGAGCCCACCTGCCAGGGAGACTACCTCGACGTGGCCGTATGAGTGACACGGGCGCCTCCAACGCAACGCGGGTGACCGTCCCGGTGTGCACGTCGAAAGGCTACCTGCTCCCCACATGGGGATGGGTTACAGCTTCGTGAAAGCGGCATGACATGTCCCCCAAACGCCCCTCAGACCTCCAGTACCAGGACACCGCCGCGTATGTGGGGCGGTTCGCGCCGCAGGCGCGGGCGCGCATCCTCGACGTGGGGTGCGGCAGCGGCGGGCTGGCGGCGGCGCTCGGGGCCGCGGGGCACGTCGTGACGCCCATCGACGCCTCGGAGGAGGCGGTGGCCGAGGCGCGTGCCAACGGCATCGACGCCCGGCAGGCCGATCTGCTCGATTTCACGGGGGGCCCGTTCGACGTGGTGCTGTTCTCCTTCTCGCTCCACCACATCGCCCCGCTCGGGGAGGCCCTGGAGAAGGCGCGGGCGCTGCTCGCCCCGGGGGGTCGGGTGATGCTGGAGGAGTTCGCCATCGAGCGCGTGGACGCCGCCACCGCCGCGTGGTTCTTCGGCACGCAGGACGTGCTGGTCGCGGCGGGGCTGCTCGGCGACGCCGAGCCCAGCGGCGTGCTGGAGGGCAACCAGCCGGAGAGAAAGGAGCCGCTGGCCCGCTGGCGGGAGCGCTTCGAGCCGGGTCGCCACGGCCATGGTCACGGCCATGGGGGCCACGGTCACGAGGGGCATGGCCATGGCGAGCACAGCCATGCCGGCCACGGCCACGAGGGCCACGGCCACTTCAGCGAGCAGCTCCACGAGGGCGACGCCATGCGGGCCGGGGTCGCGGCCGCGTTCCGCATCCTGCACGAGGAGCCGACGCCCGCGCTCGCGCGGTTCTGGCTGCACCGGCTGCGCGCGGATGCGCTCCCGGTCGCGCGGCAGCTCGTGCCGCTGGAGCGGCTGCTGATCGCCCAGGGCGTCATCCGCCCCTTCGGCTTCCGCATCGTGGCCGGACAACGGTAGGCGCTGCCGTCCGGGCCGCGGCTCCCTCCCTCTCCGTCAATGGAGAGGGAGCTTGGGGGAGGGTGAGGTCGCCGTAAGCCCCGAACCACATACAGGATCGCGACCATGGACTTCGGCATCACGTGGGCCAAGATCGACGAGATGGAGTACATCACGCTCGCCGAGCAGATGGGCTACACCCACCTCTGGGTGACCGACAGCCAGATGATCCGCTCGAACTGCTTCGCCGTGCTCACCATGGCCGCCATGAAGACCAAGACCATGAAACTCGGCACGGGGGTGGCGGTGCCGGGGCTGCGGCTGGCGCCCGTGGTGGCGAACGGCATCGCCACCATCAACCGCATCGCCCCCGGCCGCTGCTTCGTGGCGCTGGGGACGGGCAACACGGGCATGCGCCTGCTGGGGCGGCGCCCCATGCGGCTCAAAGAGTTCCGCGAGTACGTCAAGGTGGTGCGGGGGCTGATCCGGGGCGAGGAGGTCGAGTACGCCCACGACGGCCAGAGCCACAAGATCCGCTTCCTGCTGCTCGACAAGGGCTACGTCAACGTCGAGGATCGCATCCCGCTCTACGTGGCGGCATACGGCCCCAAGGCGCAGGCGCTGGCGGGCGAGCTGGCCGACGGGCTGACCACGGCCATCCCGCGCGGGGGCTCGCTGGACGACATCCTGGCCAACGTGCGCCGGGGCGCCCAGCGGGCGGGTCGCACGCTCGAGGGCTTCCACCTCTCCTGCCGGGTCAACCTGGCGATCCTCGCGCCCGGCGAGGCGGTCAACTCGGAGCGCATCATCCGCGAGTGCGGCCCGGCCTTCATGACGGCCGTGCACGGCCAGATCGAGCGGCTGAAGGAGACCGGCGAGGAGCCGCCTGCCTACCTCCGGCCGATCTGGCAGGAGTACGTCGCCTTCCACCTGAGCCGGCCCGAGGCGGTGCGCCACCAGCTCCTGCACGAGAGCCACAACGCCTTCGTGGACCCCCAGGAGGCGCGCTTCATCACCCCCGAGATGATCAAGGCGTTCTGCGTCGTGGGGCGCCCCGAGGAGGTGGTCGAACAACTGCGGGAGCTGCAACGCCGCGGCGTGGCGCAGCTGATGTGCAACTTCCCCCTCGTGCACGGCTACGAGATGATCAAGGACTACGCGAAGAACATCATCCAGAAGATGTGAGAAGGAGATGAAACCTCTGAAGAAAGGCTCCCTGCATAACTTGCGGGCCGGCGCGGCCTCACCCCCTGCCCCCTCTCCTGGGGGAGAGGGGGTGGGCACGTTCCGCGCGGGTGGCCGATCCGAGGCTCGCTCTCTCTCCCTCAGGAGAGGGACGGCCGGGGAGGGTGAGGCCGCCACTGTGGCCAAAGCCGAGAGGTTATTCAGAGGTCTCAAGTTGCGAGCGGCGCGCAGGCCGTGCAGCCGGCCCAGCCCCGCCGCCGGTGGCCCACACTTGACGAGGAGGACGCCATGTTCGAGTTCGGCGTGATGACCTACAACCACGGCCCGTTCTCCAGCGCCGCGAATCTGGCGCGCTATGCCCAGCGCGCCGAGGCGCTCGGCTACGACTTCATCGGCATCACCGACCACGTGGTGATCCCGCGCGAGGACCCCGGCGCCATCGGCCACGCGGACAAGCACTGGTCGCAGCAGCAGAACTACTTCGACGTCCTGCAGACGGCGACGTACCTGGCCGCCATCACCACGCGCATCCGGATCGGCACGAGCGTGCTGATCCTGCCCTACCGCCCCCCGTTGCCCACCGCCAAGGCCATTGCCACGCTCGATGTCATCTCGGGCGGGCGGCTGTTCCTGGGCGTGGGCACCGGCTGGTGGCCCCACGAGTTCGCGGCGCTGGGCATCGCCGACCACTTCGCCAGCCGCGGCGACCGCACCGACGAGCACCTGCGCATCTTCAAGACCTGCTGGACCGAGCCCGTACCCTCCTTCGCCGGCAAGTTCTACCGCTTCGAGGACATCGAGTTCTCCCCGAAGCCCGTCCAGCGGCCGGGGCCGCCGATCTGGATCGGCGGGAACAACCCGCGCGCCCGGCGGCGCATGGCGGAGATGGGCGACGTGTGGCACCCCAACGCCTCCCCCTACCGGCCCGAGCTGCAGCAGCCCGCGGCCCTCGCCCCGCGTCGCGACCAGATCGCCGCCCTGTTCGAGAAGAACAGGCGCGACCCCGCCACGCTCAAGATCGCGCTGCGCAGCTACGTCAAGGTCACGCCCCCCGGCTCGGCGCCGCAGGCGGCGCTGGAAGGCCCGGCCGGCCACGTGATCGAGAACATCCAGGCCTACAAGGCCGGCGGCCTGACCGCCCTCTCCTTCAGCCCGCTCGGGGAGACGTTCGAGGAGGTGCTCGAGCAGATGGAGCGCGTCGCCGAGGAGGTCATCCCCCACTGCCGCTGACCGCCCGGCCGTCAGCCCGCCGCGGCGCTCCCGGCAGCCCACCCCTTTCGCAGAGGTCTTCCATGTTCCAGTTCGGTCTGGTCACGTACAACCGCGGGCCGTTCTCCAGCCCGGAGAACCTGGCGCGCTTCGCCACCCGCGCCGAGGCGCTCGGGTACGACTTCCTGGCCGTGAACGACCACGTGGTGATCCCGCGCAACAACCCGCCGGGCCACGGCACCAAGAGCGTGGCCAACACCATGAACTACTACGACCCGCTGATCACGATGATGTACCTGGGCGGGCTGACCAAGCGCATCCGGATCGGCACCAGCGTGCTGATCCTGCCCCACCGGCCGCCACTCCAGACGGCCAAGGCGCTCGCCACGCTCGACGTGTACCTGGGCGGGCGGCTGTTCGTAGGCGTCGGCACGGGATGGTGGCCCCAGGAGTTCGAGGCCATCGGCGTCGGCGACCACTTTGCCGACCGCGGCGAGCGCACCGACGAGCACCTGCGCATCTTCAAGACCGCGTGGCGCGAGGCCAACCCCCACTTCGCGGGCAAGTACCACCGCTTCGAGAACATCGAGTTCTCGCCCAAGCCCCTCCAGAAGCCCGGGCCGCCGATCTGGGTGGGCGGGAACAGGGGCCGCGCCCTGCGGCGGCTGGTCGAGCAGGGCGACGTGTGGCACCCTTCCATCACCAGCAAGGCCGAGCTGCGCGACCCCGCGGGCTTGGGTGCCGCGCGGGCCAAGGTGGGGGCCATGTACGAGCAGGCCGGGCGCGACCCCGCCACGCTCCAGATCGCCCTGCGCGCGACCGTGAACCTCGCGGCGCCCGGCGGCGAGCGGCGCGGGCCGTTCTCGGGGCCGCCCGAGCACCTGGTCGAGACGCTCCGGGCGTACAAGGCCCAGGGACTCACCCACGTGGCCATCTACTTCACGGGCGAGACCGAGGGCGACACCTTCGCCCAGATCATGGAGCGCGTCGAGACCATCGCCGAGCACGTCATGCCCCACTGCCGCTGAGCGACCGGCTGCGCACGCCGCTGCCCGCCGTGCAGGCGCCAGGATGCGCCGCTCCGGCATTCACGCCCCATCCTCGCGGAGGAGGCCATGTTCCAGTTCGGACTGATCACCTACAACCGCGGGCGGTTCTCCAGCGCGGAGAACCTGGCGCGCTACGCACAGCGGGCCGAGGCGCTCGGGTACGACTTCATCGGGGTCAACGACCACGTCATCATTCCGCGCGCCGATCCGGGCGAGATCGGCCACGAGGACAAGCACTGGACACTCACCCAGAACTACTTCGACGCCCTCCAGACGGCGCTGTACCTGGCCGCGCAGACCCGGCGCATCCGGATTGGCACCAGCGTGCTGATCCTGCCCTACCGGCCGCCGCTGCCCACCGCCAAGGCCGTGGCCACGCTCGACGTGTTCTCGGGCGGGCGGTTCTACCTGGGCGTAGGCACCGGCTGGTGGCCCAACGAATTCGAGGCGCTCGGCATCGCCGACCAGTTCGCCAGCCGCGGCGACCGCACCGACGAGCATCTCCGCATCTACAAGACCTGCTGGACGGAGCCCGTGCCCTCCTTCGCGGGCAAGTACTTCCGCTTCGAGGACATCGAGTTCTCCCCGAAGCCGCTGCAGCAGGGGGGGCCGCCGATCTGGATCGGCGGGAACAACCCCCGCGCCCGGCGACGCATGGCGGAGCTGGGCGACGTGTGGCACCCCAACGCCTCCCCCTACCGCCCCGAGCTGCTCGACCCCAGCGCGCTCGGCCCGCGGCGCGACCAGATCGCCGCCCTGTACGAGAAAGGGGGACGCGATCCCGCCACGCTCGAGATCGCGCTGCGCAGCACGGTGCGGGTGACCGACGCCGGCACGGCGCCTCGGGCGGCGCTCGAAGGACCGGCCGCCCACGTGATCGAGAGCATCGCCGCCTACAAGGCCGGTGGCCTGACCGCCCTCGCCTTCAGCCCCAAGGCGGAGACGTTCGAGGGCGTGGTCGAGCAGATGGAGCGCTTCGCCGGGGAGGTCATGCCCCACTGCCGCTGACCTGTCCCCGCCGGGACGGCGAGTGCCAGCGGGCTGTGCTCGCCCACCGGCGGGCGGCGGCCCGATCGTCCTGACCCCGCGCGGCCCGCCCGATCGGGCGCCGCGCACCCCGGGCTGCCCCGGCAGCCCTCCCTCTCGCTGGCCGAGGTATCCATGCTCGAATTCGGCGTGTCGATCGAGAACCGCGGGCCGCTCTGCAACCCGGAGAACATCGCCCGCGTGGCCCAGGGGGCGGAGGCGCTCGGCTACGCGTTCGTGACCGTGAGCGACCACGTAGTGCTGCCGCGCATGCCCGCCGACAACCCCGGCCATTTCGCCAAGGACTGGCGCGACAACATCGACTTCATGGATCCGCTGCTCTCGATCATGTACGTGGCCGGGCTGACCCGGCGCGTCCGCATCGGCACCAGCGTGCTGATCCTGCCCTACCGCCCGCCGCTCCCGACCGCGAAGGCGCTGGCCACGCTCGACGTGTTCTCGGGCGGCCGCGTCTTCCTGGGCGTCGGTACCGGCTGGTGGCGGGAGGAGTTCGAGGCGCTCGGCATCGCGGACCACTATGCCTCCCGCGCCGACCGCACCGACGAGCACATCCGCATTTTCCGCACGCTCTGGACGGAGCCCAACCCGCGCTTCGCCGGGCGCTTCAACCGCTTCGAGGACATCGAGTTCTCGCCCAAGCCCGTGCAGCCGGCCGGCCCGCCGATCTGGGTGGGCGGAAACAACCCGCGCGCCTACCGCCGCATGGCGGAGCTGGGGGATGTCTGGCACCCCTCCACCTCGGGCCAGCCCATGCTGATGGAGCCGCAGGGCTTCGGCGCATGCCGGCGCAAGGTCGTCGCGGCGTTCGAGAAGGTCGGCCGCGACCCCGCCACGCTGCGCTCGGCGCTGCGCCGCTCCGTGCAGTTGCTGCCCCCGGGGAGCGAGCCCCGCGATGCGCTGGCCGGACCGGTCGAGCACGTGATCGCCGGCGTGCGGGCATACCGGGATCAGGGGCTGACCCACCTCGCCGCCCTGTTCACGACGAAGGACATCGACGAGTCCGTCGAGCAGATGGAGCGGTTCGCCGCGGAAGTGATCCCCCACTGCCGCTGAGGCGAGCCTGCACACGGCGAGGGATTGCCCGGGTCTTCAACGTCCCGCTCGACGACGTGTTCCAGCACCCGCACCGTGAAGGAGAGACGCCTTGAAGGCAATCGTTCAGGACACGTACGGCTCAGCCGATGTTCTGGAGCTCAGGGACATCGACGAGCCGGTCGTCGGGGCTGACGACCTGCTCGTGCGGGTGCACGCGGCTGGCGTCGATCCGGGCGTCTGGCACCTCATGACGGGCCTGCCGTACCTGGTTCGCATCCTGGGCTACGGGCTCCGCGCGCCCAAGGCCCGCGTTCGGGGCATGGATGTCGCCGGCCGCGTCGAGGCGGTCGGCAGGAACGTGACCCGGTTCCAGCCGGGCGATGAGGTGTTCGGGACCTGCGAGGGCTCCTTCGCCGAGTACGCGTGTGCCCGAGAGGACCGGCTCGGGCCGAAGCCGGCAAACCTCACCTTCGAGCAGGCGGCGGCCGTCCCCATCTCCGCCGGCACCGCCCTCCAGGGTCTTCGCGACAAGGGACAGGTGCAGCCGGGGCAGAAGGTGCTGATCATCGGCGCCGCGGGAGGCGTGGGGAGCTTCGCGGTGCAGCTGGCCAAGGCGTTCGGGGCCGAGGTCACGGGCGTGTGCGGCCCGGACAAGCTGAACCTGGTCCGTTCCATCGGCGCGGACGACGCGATCGACTACACCCGCGAAGGTTTCACGGACGGGGGGCGGTGCTGGGACCTCATCCTGGACACCGCGGGCCGGCGCCCCCTGTCCCAGCTGCGGCGGGCCCTCACGCCCAAGGGGACCCTTGTCATGGTCGGGGGTGAAGGCGGTGGGCGGTGGTTGGGCGGTTTTGAACGCCAACTCATGGCCCCCCTCTCGTCGCTGTTGATGGGTGTCAGGCTGATCGGGCTGATCGCGATGGAGCGCCAGGAGCACCTTCAGTTCTTGCGGGAGCTGATCGAGGCCGGCAAGGTCACGCCGATCATCGACAGAACCTACCCCCTGAGCGAGGCCCCCGAGGCCATCCGGTATCTGGAAAGGGGCCACGCGCGCGGCAAGGTCGTCATCACCGTCTGAGGCGCGCGCCAACCTGGCCCGCTACGCCCAGCGTGCCGAGGCACTCGGCTACGACATCCCCTGGTGCCAGCAAACGCGGCGCAGCCGCGCGATGGATCGGCCCCCGCGCAATCCCAATTGATGTAGACGGGCCTTCCTCATGAAGACGGGTTGACAGGCACACGCCCTTGCCGTCAAAGTGACTTCCCGGGGCGCCTCCGCTGATCTCGCCCACGCGCGCCGCGGATCGCCGCATCGACCATCATTGACACGCAACACGAGGGGGTCTCATGAACGCGCGCGGATTCTGGATCGCATTGGCCTGCGCAGGCCTGGTCACGTTGGGCAGCCGACCCGCCCTGGCGGTCAAGTACGGGGGCATCCTGCGCACGATGGCCACCGCCAACCCGGTCAGCCTTTCCTTATACGAGGGCGGCGGGGTTTCGACGAGCTGGCCGGTCATTCCCATGTACAGCAACCTGGTCTGGTACGACACCTTCGAGCCCGTGGAAGCGCCCGAGACCATCCGCCCCGATCTCGCGGAAAGCTGGTCCTGGAGCGCCGACAAGACGGCGCTCACCTTCAAGCTGCGCAAGGACGTCCAGTTCCACGACGGCACGCCGTTCACCAGCAAGGACGTGCTGCACTCGACCGATGTCCTGCGCGGCCGCGGCAAATACCGCATCAAGCTGAACCCGCGCAAGCCCTGGTTCCAGATCGTCGATTCGGTGACGGCGAACGGCGACCACGAGGTGACCGTGCACCTGAAGCGGCCCCAGCCCTCGATGCTGTCCGTGTTCGCGTCGGGCTACATCCCCATGTTTCCGGCGCACATCGATCCCAGCAAGCTGCGCACGATGGAGAACGGCACCGGGCCCTTCAAGCTCGCGTCCTATCAGCGGGACCACAAGATCGAGATGGTGAAGGACGCCAACTACTACAGGAAGGGCCGCCCCTACCTCGACGGCATCTCGTTCGTCATCATCAGGGAGCGTGCCGCGCAGACGGCGGCGCTGATCAGTCACCAGGTGGACCTGGGAACCATCTTCGCCACCCCGAAACCGGTGTACATCGAGCTCCAGAAGGCCAACGCGGGCATCGCCTTCATGGAGCGGCTGACCAACACGACGGTCAACATCATCGTCAACACGCGCAAGTCCCCCTTCAACAACCTCAAGCTGCGCCAGGCCGTGAACCTGGCCATGGACCGCTACGCGCTGAAGCGCAGCGTGTACCAGGGCGGCTCCGAGATCGGCAGCGCCATGATCCCCCGCCCGCAAGGGCTGTGGGGGCTCACCAAGGAGCAGCTCGAGCAGTTGCCTGGCTACGGGGACCCCGTCAAGAACAAGGCCGAGGCCCGCAAGCTGTTGGCCGAGGAAGGCTACAACGAGCAGAACCCGTTCCGGATCAAAGTTTCCACGCGGGCCATCCAGCAGTATATCGACCCGGCCATCTGGGCCATCGGCGAGCTGAAGCAAGTGGGCATCATCGGCGAGCTGGAGCAGATCGACAACCTGATGTGGTTCACCAAGGTAGCCCGACGCGATTTTCAGTTCGCCATCAACGCCACCGCGGTGGGCATCGACGACCCCGACGCCGCGTTCTACGAGAACTACTCCTGCGATTCCCAGCGCAACTACACGGACTACTGCAACCCCGACCTGATGAAGAAGGTGGATATCCAGTCGATGGAGTTCGACACGCAGAAGCGCAAGGCGATCGTGAACGAGATCGACTTCCAGCTTCAGCGCGAGGTGGCGCGGCCCTATCTGGCCTACCGGGTGGACTACTACCCATACTTCCCCTACGTGAAGAACTACATCCCCCACCAGAGCCTCTACAACACCTTCCGTTTCGACGAGATCTGGATGGACAAGTAGCGCCAATCCGAGAAGCGGAGCATTACCTGGAGGCGGCGGGCGCGCCCGCGATCGTGCTCCGGCGCCGCTCTCCCGCCCCCGCGCGGGGGACGGCCGGCGTGGGGGGCGGGCCGCTCTCCCTCCGCCCGCTGGCGGCCCTGACGCTCGACTCCGGGGTCGCGCCCGCAGCCACCGCACCCTGACGAGGATTCCCCACGATGCAAGACGAGCCGCTCCAGGCCGAACGCCTGACGTTCCGCGACTCCGGCGAGATGGTGGAAGCGTTCCACTCCCGGCGCTGGACCGACGGCTGGCCGATCGTCGCGCCCACCGAGGCGCGCGTGCAGGCCATGGTGGCCGGGGCGGCCCGGCATGCGGGCGAGGTGATCGCCGTGCTGCCGCCGCGCTGGGCGGAGGCGAGCGTGGAGCACATCGCCATCAATGCCGTGATGGCCGGCTGCCGTCCCGACTACATGCCCGTCGTGATCGCGGCGCTGCAGGCGGCGTGCGACCCCGCTTTCGGTCTGTTCAGCGTGCAGGCCACCACCCATCCCTGCGCGGTGGGGGTGCTGGTGACCGGACCGGTCGTCGAGAAGATCGGCCTCAACTTCAGCCACGGCGTGTTCGGCCCCGGCCATCGCGCCAACGCGACCATCGGGCGGGCTGTGCGGCTGTGCCTGATCAACGTGGGCGGCGGGCTGCCGGGGCTCGGCGACCAGGCCACCCAGGGCTCGCCCGCCAAGTACACCTACTGCTTCGCCGAGAACGAGGCCGCCACGCCCTGGGCGCCGTTCCGGGTGGACAAGGGGTTCTCCCGCGCCGACAGCACGGTGACGGTGTTCTCAGGCGAGTCGCCCCACAACATCAACGACCACGTCTGCACCTCGGCCCACACGACCCTGACCGTGATCGCCGACGTGATGGCCACCATCGGCCACAACAACGCCGGCTCCGTGGTGCGCGGCGACGTATTCGTGGTGCTCGGGCCGGAGCACGCCCACACCATCGCGGCGGGCGGGCTCTCCCGACAGGACGCGCAGCAGTTCCTCTACGAGACGGCGCGGAACCGGCTCGGCAAGCTCAAGACGCGCGCGCTCTACCGCAGCTCGATGTGGCCCGCCTGGGTGGACGTGCAGAACGACGATGCGCGGGTGCCGGTGGTGGGCAAGCCCTCCGATATCCACATCGTCGTCTCGGGAGGCCCCGGCAAGCACTCCGCCTTCATCCCCACCTTCGGCACCTACAAGTCGGTCACCCGCCGCATCGACCTGCCCTGAGGGCCTGGCGGACACTCAAGTTCTCATCGGTACCGCCATGGACTGCACCCGCATCGTATTCAGTCGCCATGCTCTCCGGCGCATATTTGAACGGAACATCGGAATGGACGACGTAATAGGCGCGCTGAACCACGGCACCATCGTAGTGGAAAATCCGGACGATAAGCCCTATCCTAGCGTCGTAATTTTGGGAACGGCCAATCATCGCCGGCTTCACGTTGTTGTAGGCCGCGATCCGGCGAGCGGCCTTTGCGTGATCGTCACGGTGTACGTGCCCGATCCCACGCTGTGGGAACGCGGCCGCAGGCGAAGGAGACCTCGATGAATTGCATGTTGTGCCGTCTCGGCGAGACCCGGCCGGGGACCGCAACCGTCACCCTCGAGCGGGGGGAAACGACGATCATCATCAAGGGCGTTCCCGGCGAGGTGTGCCAGAATTGCGGGGAGCACTACCTCGACGAGACGGTCACGGGGGTCGTGCTGCGCCGCGCCGAGCAGGCGGTCCGCAGCGGCGCCGAGGTCGAGATTACGCGATACGCGGTTTGACCCGGCGGCAAGAAAATCCCCGCCGCAGCGACCTGCCCTGAGCCATCGGGCCGAGGCCATCCGGCGGCCCCGACCCGGTCTTGCACCTGAAGACCTGCCTACTTCACCTCTGCCTTGATGATGTCCCCGAAGACCTTGGCCATATACTCGCCGTGCTGCTTGTACAGGCTCTCGTGCTGGAGCGGGTTCACGGCGTAGGCCACCATGGCCGCGTGACCGCCGCTGGTGGCGAACCACTCGCGCATGGCCAGGATGGGTTTGCCCTGCGGGTTCACCAGCGAGACCATGAACGCCGACCCCGTCGAGCCATCCCCCGTACCACCCGCGCACGCGTTGCACACGAACGCGTAGCCGGGGTCCGCCACGACCAGCGCCGCATCGACGCCCAGCGCCTTGATCGTATCGGTGAGGTAGCGGGTTTCATCCTTGGTGCCCATCAGCGGGTTGCCGCCCGACCAGTCCTGCGGAAGGCCGAACTGCACCAGCCCCTGCGGCGCGGAACCATCGGGAGGACCCGATTTCGCCCCCATGAACGACATGGCCAGCTGCATCGTCGCGCCGCCCGCCGGCTGTTCCTTGGGCTTCACGTACGAGGACATGTTCAGGCTGCTGTAGCCGGGATTCGAGCGCACCTCGTCGGCGCTGAGCACGCGGAAAGGCAGCCCCTGGCGGTTCAGGGCCTCGGAGAAGCTCGCCTGGGAGACGGTGGCCGCTTTCACGCCGTCGCCTTTGGCGACCGCCTGGATCACCTGCTGCAAGAGGCTCTTCTTTTTCTCGCGCGGGTCGTCCTTGTACTCGATGGATTCCGGCACGGTATAGATCACCACAGCCACGGTCTTGACCTTCTGGTATTCGGCCTTATCCACCGTCACCTTGCCGAACGAGCACCCCCCCAGTGCAAGCGCTCCGGCGAGCGCCACCCCGAGGGCGGCGAGGAGGCCGACCGGGCTGCTTCTCGATTCGCTTGTCATGAGCAGTCTCCCTTTCAGGTTCAATGCGGCGATGTGCCGCACGTTGTGGTCTGGCCACGGCGGCACGCCGACGGGTGATCCTATACCACGACGCTCAATAGGAATAGGGCTGATTCCGACAGACTTGGGCGCCCCGCTGAGCCCGGTTCCGCGCGGCTCCGCCGCGAGCCACCGGGCAGCCGCAGGACCCCTGCGCGGCCGGGAGCGGTTGAGAGCGTCATGCAGCGCGACTCAGCCGCCGCGCTTGGCGCCGGGCGGCAGATCGAAGCGGAACAGGCGTTCCGGGTTTGCGCCGAGAATCCGCGCGCGCAGCGCCGCATCGGGCACCCACTGCTCCAGCCACTCCAGATTGACGCCGTACGTCATCCGCTTGCGATACTCTCCCGGGAAGGGCCAGTTGGTGCCCCAGACCAGGCGCTCCGGCCCCAGCCCGTCGATCAGGGCCTGAACGATGGGGCGCATGTCCACGCCGAACTGCTGGTCTGCGATCGAGAGCTTGGCCCAGACCCGCCCGCTCTGCGCCGCCTTGAGGAGGGCCTGGAACGCCTCGTCCTTCACCCCCCGCGCGGGGTCGGGCCGTCCGCAGTGGTCGATCACCAGCGTGAGCGGCGAGCCCTCGAGGTCGCGCAGCACCTGGCGCAGGATCTCGCCCTGTGCGTGCACCTGGAGCACCCACTCGAGCGCCGCCAGCCGATCGAGCAGGCGCCGCCATTCCGGCGAGCGCAGCCTGGGCGGCTCCTTGGCGTAAGTGACGCTGATGCGGGTGCCCACGACGCCCGCGGCGGCCATCTCCTCGAGCGCCTGCTGCGAGACATCGGGGGCGACCACCGCGATGCCGCGCAGCCGCCCGGGATACTTCTTCAGGCTCTGCACCAGGTACGAGTTGTCGGTGCCCAGGAAGCTCGGCTGGACGGGCAGGCCGTGGGTGAGCCCGTGCGCATCGAGCAGGCGGATGAACTCCTCGACCGGCGCCCACACCTCCGGCGTGTAGCGCCGGCCGGGGGTCAACGCGCAGCTCTGGTCATAGATGTGGACGTGGCAATCGGTCTGCATGGCCGTGCTCCGTGGGAGGGGTGGGGATCGCGTGTCCCGGTCCCTATACCGCATGCGTCGCCCCGGCGCAGCACGCTCGCGAGCGGCCACTTGCCCGTCCCACCCGGTCCCGCTATGTACAGGCGAACCGCGGGTCGCGACCCGCAGCCCGCGCCTCCGACGAGGAACGAAGCCGATGATCCCCCACGAAGTGCGCGTGTGGCCCGCGGCCGAGCCGCTGCCCCGGGAGCGGCAACTGGCGTGGAAGCTGGCCGAGTACGCCGCGTCCGTGACCCGCATCGATGCGGAGGTCGAGGTGGCCGTGGCCAGCCGCCTGCTCGACGACGCCGGGGTGGCGCTCGCCGCGCTCGAGCGCAGGCCGGTGGCCGTGGCGCGGGCCATGGCGCTGGCCCACCCCCGACCCGGCGGGGCCACCCTGATCGGCCTGCCGGCCGACGTGACCGTGCACGCCGAGTGGGCGGCCTGGGCCAACGGCACCGCCGTGCGCGAGCTGGACTTCCACGACGCCATCCCCGATGGCGGCCACCCGGGCGACAACATCCCGCCGCTGCTCGCCGTGGCGCAGCAGACGGGCCGCAGCGGCGCCGACCTGGCCCGGGCGGTGGCGGCGGCCTATGAGGTGCAGATCGCGCTCGCGAAGGGCATCGACGTGGGGGCTTACCGGATCGAGCAGTTCGCCCACCTGGCCCCCGCCATGGTGGCCGGGCTGGGCACGCTGCTGCGGCTGCCGGCGCCGGTGATCCATCAGGCGCTCAACCAGATGGTGCACCTGGCGATGTCGACCCGGCAGAACCTCAAGGGTGAGGTCACCTCGTGGAAGGCGTTCGCGCCCGGCTATTACGGCAAGACGGCCATCGAGCTGACCGACCGCGCCATGCGCGGAGAGGCGGGCCCGGCCCCGATCTATGAGGGGGAGATTTCCGTGATCGCCGGCATGCTGGGCGGCCCGGAGGCGCGCTACACGGTCGCACTGCCCGCCCCCGGCGAGCCCCCCCGGGCGATCCTGGAGACCTACACCAAGCCCTATTCCGCCGTGATCTACTCCCAGGCCTTCATCGATCTGGCGTTCGAGCTGCGCCGGCAGGTGAGGCTCGACGAGGTCGAGGAGATCGTGGTGCGCACCAACCGCGTGGTGCACAACGCGGCCGGGTCGGGCTCCCGCGACCCCCGCAAGATGGACCCCGACGCCAGCCGCGAGACGCTGGACCACTCGCTGCCCTACATCCTGGCCGTGGCGCTCGAGGACGGGCGCTGGCGGCACGACGAGAGCTACACGCCCGAGCGGGCGCACCGGCCCTCGACCGTGGCGCTCTGGCGCAAGATCCGCACCGTCGAGGACCCGGCCTGGAACGGCTACCTGACCGATCCGCGCCACGCCGACCGCCGCGCCGGGGGGCGGGTCGAGATCAGGCTCCGGGACGGGCGCGTGGTCGCCGCAGAGCAGGGCGTGGCCCATGCCCACCCGCTGGGCGCCCATCCCTGGCGCTTCGACGACTACGCGGGCAAGTTCCGGTCGCTCGCGGAGCCCGTCCTGGGCCGGAGCGACGCGGACGCCTACGTGGGCCTCGTGCGCCGGCTGGCCACGCTGGGCGCGGCGGACGTGCGGCGGCTCGTGCCGGCCCTGCCCAAGGGTCGCGTCCCGACCGGCGGCGCGGAGGGCCGGGGTATCTTCGATCACCTGCCGCCGACCGCCTGATCCAACGGCGCAGGCGGCGCAGGCCGCGCCGTCTCACCGGGGCCAGGCGCCCCCCAACCCCGCCACGCCGGCGCGTCGCGTCCCGCGCGGCTTTCAATTCCCCCACGACCCAGGAGCGCCATGGCATCCCCCGACACGATCAAGGACGTGCGCACCATCCTCACGTCGATCCCCTTTCCCGATCCGAAGGCGTTCATCCACCCGGCGCGGGAGGGTCGGCCGCGGATCATGTTCATCGTCGAGATCGAGACCGCCGGCGGCATCGTCGGGATGGGCTACATCAAGTGCTTCCCCGACAGCATCCGCACCCTCGACGCCGCCCTGCACGAGGCCCTCAAGCCGCTGCTGCTGGGGCAGGACGCCACGGCCGTCGAGGCGCTCTGGCAGCGCATGTGGCAGGGCAGCTACCGCATCGGGCGCATGGGCGCGGTGCTGATGGCGCTCTCGGCGGTGGATATCGCGCTGTGGGATGCGCTCGGCAAGCGCGCCGGGCTGCCCCTGTTCCGGCTCTGGGGCGGGGATGGGAGCAAGGCCCAGCCCGCCTACGGCACCGGCTGCTTCCGCGAGATGGGCGGCGACGGGATGATCGAGAAGGCGCGGCGCTACCTCGCCCGGGGCTTCAAGGCCATCAAGATGCAGGCCTCCCACACCACCGACCTGGCCGGCGACGTGACCAACGTCCGCCGCATGCGCGAGGCGGTGGGACCGGCCATCGACATCATGATCGACATCAACCAGGGCTGGAGCGCCGACGTGGCGATCCTGATGGGGAAGAAATTCGAGCCCTACGATCTGTACTGGTTCGAGGAACCGGTGCCGCCCCACGACTTCGTCGGCTACCGCCGCGTGGCCCAGGCGCTCAACATGCGCGTGGTGGGGGGCGAGGCCCATTACACCCGCTGGGACCTGCCCCCGCTGCTCGCCGACGGGCTGGTGCCCATCCTCCAGCCCGAAGTGATGCGGGGCGGGCTGACGGAGCTGCGCAAGATCGCCGCCACCGCCGATACCTGGGGCGTCAAGGTCGCGCCCCACCAGAACTTCGAGCTCAACTCCCACGTGATGGCGGCCATCCCCAACGGCCTGATCCTGGAGATGTCGGACCAGCTCGCCGACCTGTGGGTGGAGCCGCTGGTGCCGGTCAACGGCACCGTGCGCCCGCCCGAGCGACCCGGCCACGGGCTGCGCTTCAAGCCGGAGCTCGTGCGGGAATACACGCTCGGGAGATAGCCCCACACGAGGCCGCAGCCACGCGGAACCACCGGGCGGCGGCGGATATCCCGGGCGGCCGAACCTCACGACACCCTGCCGGCGGCACGGCCCGGCCCGCCGCGCATCGCGCCGCTGCCCTCACTTGTCCAGCCAGACCTCCTGCATGCGGCTGTAGCTGAAGTTGGTCTGGTGGGGCACCAGGTTCCTCACGTAAGGCCACATGGCGTTGTAGTTGATGCGGAACCCGTAGACCACGCGCGCCACGTCGTTCAGCAGGACGTTTTCGATGTACCAGACCATTTGTTGCCGCCGCGCCATATCGGCCGTCATGGACTGCTGTTCGAACAGCTTCTCGAGCAGCGGGTTGCAGTAGTCCGAGTAGTTGCGCAGCGAGCCGCACGCGTAGTTCTCGAACAGCGCCACGTCCGGGTCGTCCACGCCGAACCCCGTCGAGTTCAGCGCGATGGTGAAGTCGCGCTTGTTCAGCGTGTTGAACCACAGGCTCGATTCGAGCTGCTTCACCTCCGCAGCGATCCAGATCTGCTTGAGCTCGCTGGCGGTCCAGACGGCGGCATCCACGTAGACCGGCGAGGTGCGCGTGTTCAAGGTGACCCTGAGCGGGCTGTCCTCCGTGTACCCGAGGGAGGTCATGATCTTGCGGGCCTCCTGGCGGTCCCGTTGGATGTCGCCGTACCCGGGCAGCATGACGAGCATTTCCTGGGCAAGTCCCCAGATGCCGTCCGGCGGCGGCATGTTGATGCCGCCCGGAACCATCCCGCCCTGGAACACGCTCTTGATGAAGCCGGGGCGCTCCAGGGCCATGCTGACGGCCTGCCGCAGCCTGCTGTTGTCGAACGGCGCCCGCTTGGTGTTGAAGACGACGTTGGTGAACGAGGTGCGCGTGGTGGGGCGGAACGAGAGCCCCGGCGCCATGCGCTTGAGGGCCTCCATATCGGGCTTGGTGGTGATGGCTGGCCCGTCCACGTCCACCTGCATGGAGGCCAGGGCGGCGAACCGGGCCGCCTTCTTGTTCACGATGTGCGAGCGGATGGCATCCAGGTAGGGCCGACCCCTCACCCAGTACTCCGAGTTCCTCGCCACGTGGATGTAGCGGTCGCGCACGTACTCCTCGAACCGGAACGGGCCCGTGCCCATGGCCCGCGTGCGCAGTTCCGCCGGTGCCACGTGGGCCGGGTAGACCGGCGAATAGCCCGAGGCCAGCATGGCCAGCAGCGAGGGCTGGGGCCGCTTCAGCCGGAAGGTCACCTCGTGGTCGCCCGAGGTGGCGATTTCCGCCACGTTGGCGTACCAGAGCTTGCGCGGCGAGGCCTTCAGCGTGGTTCGCGACGCCCCCCGCACCACGTCGAAAGTGTGCTTGACGTCGCGGCCGGTGAACGGCTTGCCATCGTGAAAGCGAATGCCCTGGCGCAACTTGAAGATAAGCAGCTTGCCGCCGTCATTCCAGCGCCAGCTTTCGGCCAGCTCCGGCACGATCGATTCGAAGCTCTCCCGCGCCTGCAACTGATCGAACAGCACCACGTTGTTGTACACCGGCATCATGGGCCCGGTGACCACGATCGTGGCGTTCTCATGGATGGAAAGGCTGGGTGGGCTGTCTTCGAGTAGCCAGTTGAGCAGCCCCCCGTATTTCTGCGCGATCGCCGGGGTTGCCTGGAGCAGCGCGGCTGCCAGCAGCAGGATAAACCATGGCCTTGCGGCGTCTTTCTTCATACGCCCCCCATTCGCATGGACTTCCGATGTGTACTGTGGCGGTGAGGCCGCGCACAGCCTATCCCCAGAATGTTATAGAGCCCGAAGCAGCCGCAATTGTCAACGACGCGCAGGCCCATGCGCGCGGTTCTCCCGGCGCAAGGCGGCTCTGGGAGCACTTTACCGGACTCAGGGCCGTCCTGATTGGTGGCAGGTCGCGGGCGTGACGTCAGGACTGTGACGGGGGGCAGGGGCGGGTCCTGTGGACCGCGGCGATCAGACGCCGGCGGATGCACCGGCATGGGCGAGTCCCGCGGCGGGGGTGAGGCGCCGGCAGTGCGCCGGGCGATGCCGGCCAATCGAGTCACGGCAGAGGGACCAGGGCGGCTTTATTTTTCGGCGGCCAAGCGGTAAGGGTCGGGTCCCGCCCGGCCCGTGGCCGGAGTGCGGGGATGTGTCGTGCTTCGAGGACAGGAGGTGCCGTGCCGCTCAGCGGAGTGCGCGTGGTCGAGTTGTGCGCTAGCGTGGCGGGGCCGTTCGCCGCACAAGTGCTGGCCGATCTCGGCGCCGAGGTCGTCAAGGTGGAGAAGCCGGAGGGCGGCGACGACGCGCGCGCCTGGGGGCCGCCGTTCTGGTTCGAGGCCTCGGCCACGTTCCAGGCCCTGAACCGCAACAAGCAGTCGGTGGCGCTCGACCTCAAGCGGCCCGCCCACGTGGAGGCGCTGCGCCGCTACATCGCGGAGCGGGCCGACGTGGTGGTGCAGAACATGCGGCCGGGCACGGCGGAGCGGCTGGGGCTGGGCGCCGCGGAGCTGACCGCCCTGAACCCGCGCCTGATCCACTGCACCATCGGCGCCTTCGGGGCGCAGGGGCCGCTCAAGAACCATGCCGGGTACGATCCCCTGATGCAGGCCTTCGGCGGGATCATGAGCGTGACCGGCGAGCCGGGTCGGCCCCCGGTGCGGGTGGGCTGCTCGATCGTCGACCTCGGCGCCGGGATGTGGGCGGTGATCGGCATCCTGGCCGCCTTGCAGCGCCGCCACGCCACCGGCAAGGGCGGCCTGGTCGATACCTCCCTGTTCGAAACGTCGCTCACCTGGATGAGCGTCCTCATCGCCAACTACTGGGCCTCCGGCGAGCTGCCCCGCGGCCACGGCACCGGGTTGGAGATGATCGTGCCCTACCAGGGCTTCCCGACGGCCAGCGGCTACCTGATCGTGGCGGCGGCCAACGACCGGCTGTTCGCGGCCGTGGCGCGGGCCATGGGCCACACCGAGTGGGCCGACGACCCGCGCTTCCGCACCAACGCCGACCGGGTGCGCCACCGCGGCGAGCTGATCCCGATGATGGAGCGCCTGTTCGCGGCGGAACCGCGCGAGCGGTGGCAGGCGCGGCTGGAAGCCGAGGGCGTGCCCTGCGCGCCCATCCAGGATGCGGGCCAGGTGCTGGCCCATCCCCAGACCGAGGCGCTCGGGATCGTCCAGCCCGTGCCGGGGCGCGAGATGCACCGGCAGATGCAATTGATCGGCCTGCCGCTCTCGTTCGAGGGCAAGCGCCCGCCCATCCGCAGCGGCCCGCCCGCCGTCGGCGCGCACACGGAAGCCATCCTCGGCATTGCGCCGGGCAAGACCTCCTCGACCTGACCGGGCCGCTCCTTGTGGGTGCCCCAGCCTGCCCGTCCATCCTGCCTTTCAACCCGGAGCGATCGCCATGTCCAGCCTGTTCCTGCAGCGGCTGATCCGACTGATCGTCGAGACGCCGGCGCCGTTGACCGAGGCCCTGCCGATCGTGGTGCCGGCCTTCGAGGATACGCTGGCCGTCACGCTGGCGGGGTGGCACGAGCCCCCGGCCCAGGGCGTGATCGCGGCCCACGGCTGGGAAGGCACGCCGCCGCTGCTCGGGCCGCTCTCGGGCGTTGCCCCACGGGATATCGCCCCGCGGGACGCGGTGACGACGGCCCTCGTCTGGGGCACCGCCGCCCATGCCCTCGACTATGACGACGTGCACATGACCAGCAGCACCCACCCGAGCGCCGTAATCGTGCCGGCCCTGCTGGCCGCGCTCGGGGTAGCGCCGGAGGCCGTGCGAGGTCCAGCGCCGGAGGCCGCGCGAGGTCCAGCGCCGGAGGCAGCGCCGCGGCTGGCGGGCGCCTTCGCCGTCGGGCTCGCCACCAACGTGGCGCTCGGGCGGGTGCTGGGGTTCCCGCACTACGAGAAGGGCTGGCACGCCACCAGCACCATCGGCCCCATGGCCGCCGCGGCGGCGCTGGCACACCTGTTCGCCCTCGACGCCACCGAGGCGGCGCACGCGCTCGCGCTGGCGGCGGCCCAGGCGGGGGGTCTCCAGCGCAACTTCGGGGCCATGGCCAAGCCCGTCCAGGCCGGGCTCGCCGCCGGCGCGGCCGTGCGCGCGGCGCTGATGGCCCGGGCCGGGGTCACCGGCGATAGCGATCCTTTCGGGCCGAAGGGCTACTTCGATCTCTACGCCGGCGCCAAGCTCTCCACGCCGCCCGACGAAGTGACGCCTGATCTGGCGGCGGGCGGCATCTCCGTCAAGCTCTATCCGTGCTGCTACCTGGCCCACCGCCCCATCGGCGCGGCCATCGAGCTGCGGCAGCGCCTCCACGAGCGCGGCGTGGCGCCCGCTGCGCTCTCGTCCATCGAGGTACGCGGGCCCCAGGGCGCCTTCATTGCGCTGCGGGTGACCAATCCTCGGATCGGCAGCGAGGGCAAGTTCTGCGGCCCCTACGCCGTGGCCTGCGCCCTGCTCGACGGCACCGTGACCCTCGGCCACTTCGAGGATGACGCCGTACGACGCCCCGACCTGCGCGCGCTGCTCGACCGCACGGTGCTCAAGGAGGAACCGCGGGGCTCGGCCGCCGCCGGCTCGCTCAGCGCGGGGTCGGTGCGGGTGGTGGCCTTCGACGCCAAGGGCCGGCCCCTGGCCCAGGGCGAACGCGCGACCTTCCCCGGCTCTCCCGAGAGCCCGCCCACTGCGGCCGAGCGCGAGGCCAAGCTGCGCGACTGCCTGGAGCACTACGGCCGCCACGGGCAGGTCGTCGTGGCCGCCGACCAGTTCCGGGCGCGCGTGGCGGGACTGTTCCCGACACGGGCGGAACCCGGCACGGCTCAAGCGCACCGCGCGCGGGCGGGCTGATTCCGCGGCCCCCGGCGACTGCTCCTGCCTGTCGGCGGCGCCCGGCCATGCGCCGCCGGCTCCGGCGCCCGCCAAGCCGGTGCCGGAGCGCCGCGCGAACCCATACCCCCCGAGCGTGATGCGCACCGTTCGCTTGATCGCCGCCATGTGCCTGGCGGAGGCGTTCAGCATGACGCCGTTCGCCGTGTTTCCGGCGCTGGTCCCCACCTTCATCGCCGAGTGGCGCCTGACGAACACGGAGGTGGGCTGGATCAACGGGATGTTCTTCGCCGGGTACACTGTCGCCGTGCCGATCCTGGCCAGCCTCACGGATCGCATGGATACGCGCTGGGTGTACCTGCCCTCGATGCTGCTCTCGGCGCTCGCCTCGGCCCTGTTCGTGCTGGCCGGCGGATTCTGGTCGGCCCTGGCCCTGCGGACGCTGGCCGGGGTGGGGCTGGCCGGCACCTACATGCCGGGGCTCAAGGCCTTGAGCGACCTGATCGAGGGCCCTTCGCAATCCCGCGCGGTGGCCTTCTACACGTCCAGCTTCGGCATCGGCACGAGCCTCTCCTTCCTGCTCGCCGGGGAGATCGGGCGGGCCTTCGGCTGGGCCTGGGCGTTCGCGGCGGCCGCGCTGGGGCCCGTGGCCGGCGCGCTCGTGTTCGCGGCCATCATTCCGCCGCGCCCGGCGCTGCGGCGCGCGGCCGCGGGCACGCGGCTGGCCGATTTCGTGGCGGTGCTCAGGAACCGGCGCGCGATGGGCTACGTGCTCGCCTACGCGGCCCACAACTTCGAGCTGTTCGGCTTCCGCTCGTGGGTGGTGGCCTTCCTCAACTTCGCGCGGGGGCTGAACCCCGGCGCCGACGGCATCCTGCGCCCCACGACCCTCACCGCGGCGTTCATCCTGGCCGGCCAGCCTGCCAGCATCCTCGGCAACGAGATGGCGCTCAAGATCGGCCGCCAGCGCTGGGTGACCATCGTGATGTGGACCTCGGGGCTGCTGGCGTGTGCGCTCGGATTCCTGGCGGCGCTGCCGTATCTCGTACTGGCCGGCATCTGCCTGATCTACGGCATGACACTGATGGGGGAATCGGCGCCGGTGACGGCGGGTACGCTGTTCGAGTCCGACCCCGCCTTCCGCGGCACCTCCATGGCCGTGCACTCGTTCATCGGCTTCCTCGGCTCGTCCCTGGGGCCGCTCATCTTCGGCTGGGTGCTCGACCTCACCGGCGGCGGCCTCAGCGTCGGCTCCTGGGGCACGGCCTTCGCGACGATGGGACTCGTCGTGGCCTGCGGCCCCCTGTTCCTGCTGGCGCTCCATCGCCCAGCGGCCCAGCCCGTCCCCGCGGCGCCCAGCCGCACCTGAGCGCACCGGCCGTGGACGCCTGCGCGGAAGGCGCCAGCAATTGCGGCTGTTCCTGCCCGAGTTGATGGGCTAGCCTGCTGGTGGAGGCTGGGGGAGGGCCTGCCCCTTGTGCGGGCATGGCGACGCGCAACGTGACGGCGGCGACCCGATGTATCTCGACGGCAGGCTGTGGGCGTTCACGCGGGGCTTTCGCGGCCGGCTGACACTGGCCGTGGCGCTGGGCGTGCTGGCGGCCGGCTCCGGCATCGCCCGGCTGGCGCTGTTCGGCTGGCTGCTGGCCATGGTGTTCCGGGGCGAGCCGCCGGCCGCGCTGGCGGGGCCGCTGCTGCTGGTGGCCACCGTGATCGTGGTGCGCGGCGTGTTCCAGTACGCCAAGGACATGGTGGCCCACCGCACGGCCGCCCGCGTGCAGCTCAAGGTGCGGCAGCGCCTCTACGACCAGATGGTGAGCCTGGGACCGGCCCATTTCGGCGAGGAGCGCACGGGCGATGTCATGCTCACGCTCGTCGACGGGGTGGAGCAGCTCGAGACCTTCTTCGGCCAGTATCTCCCGCAGCTGCTGATCGCGCTCGTGATGCCGGTGCTGATCTTCGCTTTCATGGCGTTCCTGGACCTGCCGGTGGCCGCGCTGCTGCTCGCGTTCGCGTTGGTCACGCTGGTCGCGCCGGCGCTGGTGCACCGCTGGAACCGCCGCAACAGCCTGCGTCGCCGCCGCGCCTACGGCACGTTCGGGGCGGAGTTCCTCGACGCGATCCAGGGGCTGGCCACGCTCAAGGCGTTCGGCCAGAGCGCGGCCCGCGCCGAGACGCTGGCCCACCACGCGCGCGAGGTGTTCCGCAGCACGATGTGGGTGCTGGCCAGCAACGCGGCCTCCGGGGCGCTCACCGTGGGCGGCATCGCCATCGGCGCCGCCGCGGCGCTGGGGCTGGGCGCCCACCGCGTGGCGGCGGGCGAGATGTCGCTCGCGGCGCTGCTGGTGGTGCTGATGCTGGGGGTCGAGGTGTTCCGCCCCCTGCGGGAGCTGGCGCAGTACCTGCACCAGGGGATGATGGGCCTCTCGGCGGCGCAGGGGCTGTTCGCCCTGCTCGATGCCAAGCCGCTCGTCGCGGAGCCGCCCGCGGCCGATCCTGCCCTCGATCGCGTCGAGCCGCGCGTGACCTTCCGCGACGTGATGTTCGCGTACCCGGGCGCGCGCCGCCCCGCCCACGACGGGCTGGGCTTCGAGGTGCGCCCGGGGGAGCGGGTGGCCATTGTCGGCCCCAGCGGCGCGGGCAAGTCCTCGATCGTGCGGCTGCTGTTGCGCTTCTACGACCCCGCGCAGGGGGCGGTGCTGCTGGGCGGGCATGACCTGCGGCGGTTCACCTTCGCGCAACTGCGGCGCCACATCGCCGTGGTGCACCAGGATACCTACCTGTTCCACGGCACCATCGAGGAGAACCTGCGCCTCGGCAAGCCTGCGGCCACCCAGGCGGAGCTGGAGGCGGCCGCCCGGGCGGCGAACATCCACGACTTCATCCGGCGGCTGCCCGCCGGCTACGCCACCCTGGTCGGGGAGCGCGGCCTGCGCCTCTCCGGCGGACAGCGCCAGCGCATCGCCATCGCCCGGGCGCTCTTGCGCGATGCCCCGATCCTGGTGCTCGACGAGGCGCTCTCGGCGGTGGATGCGGAGAACGAGTGGGTGATTCAGGAGGCGCTGGAGCGGCTGATGGCGGGTCGCACCACGCTGGTGTTCGCCCACCGCCTCTCCAGCATCGCCAGCGCCGAGCGCATCCTGGTGCTGGAGGACGGCCGGGTGGCGCAGAGCGGCGCCCACGCGGCGCTGATCGCCCAGCCCGGCGCCTACCGCCGCCTGATGGGCGCCCAGCTCGAGCAGGCCCAGGCCGGCTCCGGGAGCGCGGCCGGAGCGAACGGCGCCGCCGGGGCGAACGGTTCGGCCGCGGCGACGCGGCGGGTCGAGGCGACCGACGCCGACGAGGCGCTCCCGCCCGACGCGGCGGCCCAGCTCGAACCCACCGACGCCATCCTGCGCGCCGAGGGGATGGGCTGGCTCGCCACCATGGCCGTCCTGCTGCGGCTGGTGGCGCCCTGGCAGTGGAAGCTCCTCTTGACCTTCTGCCTGGGCGTAAGCCGCTACCTCAGCATCATCGGCGTGGGCGTGGTCAGCGCCCTGGCCGTGGCGGCGCTCAAGGCGGGCCAGCCCTTCGGCGGCTGGCTCCTGCTGCTGGCCGCGCTGGCGCCCTCGACCGCGCTGCTGGCCTGGCTGGAATCGTGGGTGGCGCACGACATGGCGTTCCGGCTGCTCTCCGAGATGCGCATCGCCCTGTTCGGCCAGCTCGACCGGCTGGCGCCCGCCTACCTGCTCCACCGGCGTACGGGCGACCTGGTGGGCATGGCCACCCAGGACGTCGAGACGGTCGAGTACTTCTTCGCGCACACGGTGGCCTCGGCGTTCGTCTCCGTGCTGGTGCCGGCGCTGGTGATGGCGACCCTGCTCGCCTATGGCTGGCCGCTCGCCGCGGCGCTGGCGCCCTTCCTGGCGCTGGTGGCCCTGAGCCCCTTCCTGGCGCGGGGGCGGCTGGACCGGCTGGGCTCACGCTCCCGCGAGGCGCTGGGCGAGCTGAACGCCGCCGCCGTCGATGCGGTGCAGGGCCTGGCGGAGATCGTCACCTTCCAGCAGGCCCGGCGCTGGGGCGAGCGCTTCCGCGAGATCGGCCAGCGCTACCTGCGCCTGCGGCTGCCGTTCTTCGGCGACATCACCCGGCAGAAGGTGCTGCTGGAGATCCAGGTGGGGCTGGGCGCGCTGGCGATCATGGGCGTGGGCGCCCACCTGGTGCAGGCGGGCCGGCTGGAGAGCGGCATCCTGCCCATGCTCACCCTGCTGGCCATGGCGGCCTTCCTGCCGCTGGCGGAGCTGGCGCAGGTGGGCCGGCTGCTCTCCGACACGCTGGGGGCGACGCGCCGCCTCTACGCCGTCCATGCCGAGCCGGTAGTCGTCCAGGACGGCCCGGGCGTCGCGCCCGACGTGCGGCCCCACGTGCCGGCCCTGGAGCTCGACGCCGTGACCTTCCGCTACAAGGGCGCCAACCGCCAGGCCCTGCACGAGGTGGCGTTCCGCGTGGCGGCCGGCAGCACCGTCGCGCTGGTGGGACCCTCCGGCGCGGGCAAGACCACCGTGGCCCACCTGCTGATGCGCTTCTGGGACCCGCACGCCGGCACCATCCGCATGTGCGGCCACGACCTGCGTGAGTACAAGCTGGAGGAGCTGCGCCGCCGCCTCGCGCTGGTGGCCCAGGACACGTACCTGTTCAACGACACGCTGCGGGCGAACATCCTGCTCGCCAGGCCGGGGGCCGCCCCGGCCGAGCTGGAGCGCGCGGTCGAGCAGGCCGCGCTGGGCGAATTCCTGGCCGGGCTGCCCGAGGGACTCGACACGCGCGTCGGCGAGCGCGGCGCCCACCTTTCGGGCGGCCAGCGCCAGCGGGTGGCCATCGCGCGGGCCTTCCTCAAGGACGCCCCCATCCTGATCCTCGACGAGGCCACCTCCCACCTCGACGCCGTCAACGAGCAGCTCGTGCGCGAGGCGCTGGACCGCCTGATGCGCGACCGCACCACCCTCGTCATCGCCCACCGGCTCTCCACCGTGCGCAACGCCGACCGCATCGTCGTGATGGCGGAGGGTCGCGTGGTCGAGAGCGGCGCCCATGCCGACCTGCTGGCCGGCGGCGGCCTCTACGCCCACCTCGTCTCCCGCCAGATGCAGGGCACGCTGGCCGCGGCGGGGTGAGGGGTCAGCCCTCCCGCCTTGCGACCCTGCCCCGCAACGCGTGCAGGGGGGTCGATGCCGGAACACGGTCGCAGCCATCCCGTATCCGCCCAGCCAACGCCACGGTTTCCCATGGTCGGCGCGTCGCGCCCGGGGATCGATCGCCCAGGTCGGCAACCACGGGCCGGCGCGACCCTCGGGTCCGGCGAACGCCGCCACGGCGCGACATCGCCCCCGCGGAGCGTCCCGACCCGCAAAGGCGAAGGCGATTTGCAGTTGCGGCCTTACGATTCAGCAGGCTCAATAGTAGATACGGTGCACCCCCGCTGAGAAAACCGGTTGCGATGGAATGGGGTGGGAATGACACAGCGCAAACGCAGGTATTCTTGCAGGCTCAACCTCCCCCTGCTCGCCCTCCTGGCGTTCTGGGGCTCGGCCCTCCCGCCCGTCGCCGCGGGGTCGGAGCCGGTCAGGATCATGGCGACGTGGGGAGGAGACGAGGAGGCAGGATTCCGGGAGGTGCTCGACGCCTTCACCGGGAACACGGGCATCCGCTACGAATACGACGGCAGCCGCAACATCGACATCCTGCTGAAGACCCGGGTGTACGGGGGCAGTCCGCCCGATGTGGCCATCCTTCCTCAGTTCGGCGCGATCGTGGAACTGGTGCGCCAGCGGGCCATTCTCCCCCTCAGCGGCGAGCGGCCCGATCCGATCCTGACCTGGGATGAACTGGCGCGGAACTACGACCGCGCGTTCATCGACCTGGGCACGATCGACGGCGCTTTCTACGCGCTGCCGGTCAAGGCGAATTCCAAGAGCGTGTGCTGGTACAGGCCGCCCTCCTTCCGCGCGCTGGGGATCGAACCGCCCCGGACGTGGCAGGAGTTGCAGGCCATTGCTGAAGCGCATCTCCGGCGCGGGAAGGCGCCTTTCGCCATCGGCGGTGCGGACGGCTGGCCACTCACCGACTGGTTCGAGAACATCTACGTGCGCGTGGCCGGGCCCGCGATGTACCGCAAGCTGTTCCTCACCCACGAGGTGAAGTGGACGGATGCGACCGTCGTCGAGGCGATGCGCCGCCTCGGGGACGTCGTGTGGCCGGAGGCGAAGCTGGCCGGGGGCGCGGAAGGCACCTTATCCACCGGGTTCATCGATGCGTTCAACGCCGTGCTGCGCCCCAGGCCGGCGGCGGGGATCTACTGCGGCGGTGGTTTCATGAGCGCGTTCGCCGAGCAGAACTTCCCCGCGCTGCAAGGCCAGCAGGACTATGCCTTCTTCGAGTTTCCCTCCATCGACCCCCGCTGGGGTCGGCCCGTCGTCGTCGGGGGCGACTTTGCGGTGGTCTTCAACGACCGCCCGGCGGTGCGCCGCCTGATCGGCTTTCTGGCGGGCAAAGAGGCCAGCACGATCTGGGCCTCCGCCGAGCGGGGCGCCGTCGTTTCGCCCAACCGCAACGTCCCGCTCGCGGTCTACCGGCCCTTCAAGCGGCTGGAGGCGCAGCAGCTGATCGGCGCCGGTGGTCTCGTGTTCGATGGCTCCGATCTCGCGCCGAGCGCGGTGGGCCGGGACGCCATGGTTACCGCGCTGCAGGCGTTCGTGGAGGAGCCGGAGCGGGTGCGGGAATACCTCCGCGCCCTGGAGGGGGCCGCGGCCCGGTCGTACTGAGCCCGATCTGAAGCCGTCGGCGGACACACCCGCACGGGGGCATGCGGCAGCTTTCCTTCAAGGCGGGGAGGCGGACGGACAGCGCATGGGACACGGGGGCCGCAGCTGGATTTCCTGGATGTTCCTGGCCCCGGCGGCGGTCCTCCTGCTGGTGTTCTTCATGCACCCCACCCTGCAGACGATCTGGTGGAGCTTCCATGGCGGAATCGGCCTGGAGCCGAGCCGGTTCGTGGGTGCGGATAACTACGTGCGCCTGCTCACCGGCGACCCGCTGTTCCTGAATCTGGAGGTGTGGCCTCCCTCCGGCGCCCTGGTGAACAATCTGCTGTGGTTGGCGCTGTTCACCCTGTCGCCCCTCGGGCTGGGTCTCTCGATCGCGGTGCTGGCCGACGGCGTGCGGTATGAAAGGACGCTCAAGGCGGTGATTTTTCTGCCCATGGTCATCTCCGCGACGGCCGCATCGGTCATCTTCCGTTTCGTCTACAGCCCGGACCCCACCATCGGGATTCTCAACGCGGTGCTGGGCGCCCTGTTCCCCTGGCTCGAACCGGTGCCCTGGCTGGGCCGGCGCAGCGTGGTCAACTTCGCGCTGATCGGCGCGGCGGTCTGGATCTGGACCGGCCTTGCGACCACGGTGCTTTCCGCCGCTTACAAGGCGTTGGACCGGGAAGTCCTGGAAGCGGCCAACGTCGACGGAGCCGGTCCCTGGCGCACCTTCTGGCGCGTGGCGCTGCCCATGCTGGCTGGGCCGATCGCCTTCGTCGCCATCGCGCTCGTCATCAACGGGCTGAAGATGCTGGAGCTGGTGCTGGTGATGACGGCGGGCGGGCCGCGGGGGGCCAGCCGCATCATCGGCTTCACGGTGTACTGGGAGATGTTCAACAACTCCCGGGCGGGATACGGCAGCGCGGTGGCCGTCGTCATGCTGCTCCTGCTCGTACCGGTCATCGCTGTTCAGCTCCGCCGCGTGGGTCGCGAGGAGCGATAGATGAGCCTCGCACCGCCGCGGATGGCGCCGCTCCTGCACCGGCTGGCGGGCATGACCCGGCGGGGGGCCGTGCATGCGACCCTGCTGCTGGTGGGCGCGGTGTGGCTCGTGCCCACCCTGGGGCTGTTCGTCACCTCCTGGCGGCCCAGCGCCGACGTTGCCGCGAGCGGGTGGTGGACGGCGCTGCCGGGAGGGACCTTCACGGCCGGCAACTACCGGGAGGTGCTGACTGTCCGGGGCTTCGAGATCAGCCTGCTCAACAGCGTCCTGATCGCGCTCCCCGCCACGCTGCTGCCCATCGTCTTCGCCGCGCCTGCCGCGTATGCGCTGGCGTGGCACCGCTTCCGCGGGCGCCGTTTCGCATTCCTGGCGGTGGTGGCTCTGCTGGTGGTGCCGCTGCAGTTGACCTGGGTGCCGATCCTGAAGCTGTTCAACCTGCTGGGGCTGACGGGCAGCTTCGTGGGCATCTGGCTGGCGCATACGGCCTTCGGCCTGCCGTTCGCCATCTTTCTGCTGCACGACTTCATGGCCGAACTGCCGGGTGCGGTCTTCGAATCGGCCCGGATCGACGGTGCCTCGGAGCTGCGGCTCTTCCTCACGATCGTGCTGCCGTTGAGCACACCCGCGCTCGCCTCGTTGGCCATCTTCCAGTTCGTGTGGGTGTGGAACGATCTCATCAACGCCCTGATCTTCCTGCAGGATCGCGGGAAGTACCCGCTCACGGCCGCCATCCAGGGCCTGCTCAGCTCCTACGGCTCCGAATGGCACCTGCTGGCGGCGGGATCGTTCGTGTCCATGTCGGTGCCCCTGCTCGTGTTCGTCGCGCTGCAGCGCCATTTCATCCGCGGCCTCACCGCTGGCGCGGTGAAGGGATAGGGGCGCGCGACCGCGCCACCGGCTCTCGTGCCACACCCCGCGCAACGCCCCCCGGCAGCGCCGGAGAGGCCGCGGAGGCGGGAGAGGCCCACGCCCTGTGTCGGCTGTCATCGCCCTACCGCTCCGGCAGTTCCAGCACGCGCTTGGCGAGGACGTTGCGGGCGACCTCGCTGGTGCCGCCGGCGATGGTCGAGGAGCGCACGGTGGTGGCGCGGCGGGCCATATCGAACACGGGGCGACCGAAGGGCGACGACGGGCTCCAGGCGATGCCCTGCGGGCCGTGGACGAGCTGGTGCAGCTCCATGATGCGCTGCATCAGCTCGACGCCCCAGAACTTGAAGAACATGGTCTCCGGGCCGGGATGCTCGCCCCTGGCCACGCGGTCGAGGGCGCGCAGGCGGGTGGCCTGGTTGCAGTCGATCTCCATCTCCAGGCCGGCCACCTGCCGCTTGAGGCCGGGATCGTCCCAGAGCGCCCCGCCCTTGCCGTCGGCGAGCCGGCGCGCATCGGACTTGAGCTCCTCCAGCACGCGGTACTGGAGCACCGGGATCACGGCGGGCGCGGCGAAGCGCTCGTAGCCCAGCAGCACCTTGGCCACGGTCCAGCCCTTGTGGAGCTGGCCCACCACCATATCCTCGGGGACGAACACGTTCTCGAAGAAGGTCTCGTTGAAGTGGGAGAAGTCGTCGATGGTCTTGATCGGGCGGATGGTGAGCCCGGGCGACTTGCGGTCCACCAGCAGGAAGCTGATGCCGTCCTGCTTGCGCTTGGCGCTGGGGTCGGTGCGGGCGAGCACGTAGAACCAGTGGGCGTGGTGGGCGCCCGAGGTCCAGATCTTCTGTCCGTTGAGCCGCCAGCCCCCTTCGACCTTGTCGGCGCGGGTGGCGAGGCTCGCCAGGTCGGAGCCGGCGTTGGGCTCGGAGTACCCTTGCGCCCAGAGAATCTCCCGGCGCAGGGTGGGGCCGAGGAAGCGCTGCTTCTGCGCCTCGGTGCCGTAGCGCATCAGGATCGGCGTGAAGTGGTCGAGCGCGGCGTTGCGGATCTCGGGCAGGCCGGCCTTGAGCCACTCCTCGCCGAAGACGATCATCTGCTCGATGTCGAACCCCGCGCCCCCGTGCTCCTTGGGCCAGGCGGGGAAGAGCCAGTTCTTCTTCTCCAGCAGCGCGAAGAACGGGGCCAGCGCCTCGTTGCCGATCTCCGGGCGATTGGGGACGCCGAGGGGCAGGTTCTTGAAGCGCTGGGGCACCTCGGTGGCGATCCAGGCGTGCATCTCCGCCCGCAGCGCCTGCGCCTTGGGCGATTCGGTGATGTTCATCGGGGCGACCTCCGGTCAGACGGCAGGAATTGCGGATCAACGATCGGCGGGGCGTGCGCCCGCCCGCTCAATCGGGCAGACCCAGGATGCGCTTGGCGACGACGTTCTTCTGCACCTCGTTGGTGCCCCCGCGCAGGCCCGAGGCGCGGATGGTGCAGTTGTGGCGGGCCACCTCGCCCATCAGCGCTCCCAGCGGCTCGTCGTTCCAGGCGATGCCGGCCGTGCCCAGCACCTGCTGGTGGGCCTCCAGGATGCGCCAGAACAGCACGGTGCCGTAGAACTTGAACAGGAACGCCTCCGGGCCGGGCTTGTCGCCGCGGGCGATCTTCGAGAGCGAGCGGTAGCGCGTGTAGCGGATGCAGTCGGTGTCCATCTCCATGCCGACCACCTGCCGGCGCAGGTCGGGATCGTCCCAGACCACGCCGCCGTTCTGGGCGGACTCGCGGGCCGACTGCTTGACCTGGTCGATGGCGCGGCCGAGCACGATCGGGTTGCCCATGATCGAGTTGAAGCGCTCGTAGTCGAGCAGCGCCTTGGCCACCGTCCAGCCCTTGTCCAGCTCGCCCACCAGGTTCTCCTTCGGCACGAACACGTTCTCGAAGAACGTCTCGTTGAAGTGGTGATGGTCGTCGATGGTCACCAGCGGCCGGATGCGGATGCCGGGCGTCTTCATGTCGAGCAGGAAGAAGCTGATCCCCTCCTGCTTGCGCTTGGT
>JACQKK010000028.1 GCA_016204605.1 Candidatus Lambdaproteobacteria bacterium | reverse complement strand
TACGTGGGGCGCGACAACCAGCGCCATCGCCCGTACATCATCCATCGCGCCCCGCTGGGCACCCACGAGCGGTTCGTGGCGTTCCTGATCGAGCACTACGGCGGGGTGTTCCCCACCTGGCTGGCGCCGGTGCAGGCACGGCTGATCCCCGTCACGCCGGCGGCCATCGAGCACTGCCACAAGCTCGCGGCCGCCCTGCGCCAGGAGCTGATGCGGGTCGAGGTGGACGACTCCCAGGAGACCTTCAGCAAGAAGATCCGCAACGGACAGGTCTCCAAGGCCCCCAACCTGTTCATCGTGGGGCAGAAGGAGATGGAGTCCGAGCGGCTGACCTGGAAGCGCCACGGCGAACGCGACCAGGTGACCCTCCCCGCGGCCGAGGCTCTGGCGCGCCTGCGCGCGGAGATCGCGGGGCGCGTCGACTGGCGCAGGGTCAAGGGCTGAACGGGCGCGGGGCGGGGCCAAGGGCTCGTCGCTTGCGCGTCCCGCTACCGGGAGGGCGCCTGCTGGGCGGGGCCGGGCTTGGCGGCGGGCGGCGCAGGCGCCTGGGTGGCGGATTTCTCGGCTCCGGGCTTCTCCGTCGCGCCTTCCGGCTTGTCCTCGCCGGAGGATTCGCGCCGCAGCCGCGACATCTCGTTGTTGACCTCGTCGGCGCGGCTCTTCTGGCCGATCTCGAGGTAGAGCCGATACTCGAACTCGAGGATCTTCAGCTTTTCGGGGATCCGCTGCCGGGGGGCGATGCGGGAGTTGTCGATCTCGTGGAGGGCGTGCGCGAGGTTCTTCAGGGCCACCTTGGGGCTTTCGAACACGCAGTTGTTGCGCGCCATCATGAACAGCGGCCGATGCTTCGCCTGGAACTGGCGCGCCTGGGACGCCTCCTCGTAGAAGCTGTTGGCGATCGAGACCAGGCTGTGCAGCGTGTGCTGCAAGCCCAGCGCATTCATGTTCTTGAGCGGCACGATCTGGACGCGGTGGTTGTCGCGGTTGAAGCGCGTGATGAACGCGTTGAGCTTGCCCAGGTTCGCCACCTTGCCGCGCTCCGTCTCGTCCCCGGCCCGCACCTTGCTGTAGAAATCGATGATGGCCTGGAAGATGCTGGCCTTGCGGAACGCCAGGTCGCCCTGCTTTTGCAGATAGAGCGGCCGGCTTTTCGTGCGCATGATCCGCTCGTATTCCGCCATCTGCACCAGCGCCTCGTAGTAGCGTTGCGCCTGAACGTAGAGCTTGATGATGCGCTCGCGCGAGGTGAAGTCGCCGGCGTCCTTCTTGATGCTGATCATCGCCATCATCTCGCGGTGCACCTCGCGCTCGCAGAGCCAGACATCGCGGTGGGACGGCCCCAGGATCTTGTAGATGGACACCACGATGCTCTGGGCGCCCACGTTGAGCGCCCGCGGCGACTTCTGGATGGCGGTGGAGAGGCAGTCGATGGCCGAGAACAGCAGCAACCGTTGCCGGGATGCCTGCTCGCGCTCCTTGGACGCCGCCTCGACCAGGAGCCGTCCCAGCGATTCGAAGTACAGCTCCGCCTGATCGTGCCCGTAGTAGAAGCGCGAGAACTGCCGCAGCAATGCCGACAGCTCCGCCTCCGCCACGCTCCGCTTGAGCGCCTCGTCGAACTCGGCCAGCCCCACCTTGGGCTTGCGGGCGAACAGGCGCTTGCGGCGCTTCTCTTCGAGCTGCAGCACGCCGGGCACGATGGATTTCTTCCGCGCGTCGTACGCGAAGGCAAGCGGCTTTTCGCCGGAGCGGGCGGGGGTCGGGGCGGTGCGGGAGTCCATGGCGCGGTCGGTCGCGGGACGGGGCACGGGAGCGCGACGGGCCGGGGTCGGCCGATCGGAGCCCTCCGTCAGGATAACAACCTGGCCCGGGAACTTCCAGTCGGAGCGGCCCGGGGGCGGGCTCCCGAACCGCCGGGCGCCGGCCCGCCGGCTCGATCCGGGGCGGTTGGGATGGGCCGGGCGCGGCCAGGCGGTGGGTTCACGCGAATGCCGATGCGACACCTCCGCAAGAGCGTCCCTGCGGCTGGTGCGCGCCGGCCCGGCCTCAGCCCCCACCCATCGGGAACGGGGAAACCGGGCTGGCGGCGGGGTGGGGCGCGGCAGACGACCGCTCCCGCGAACCTCGCGCCGCCGGCCCAGGCTCAATCGAGCCGGAGCGCGCGGTTGACCAGCGAGCGCCGGTAGTCCGGGTGGTAGAGGTTGCGCATCTCGTGTTCGAGCACGTAGAGCGGAGCCCCGGTCTGCGGGTGCACGATGCGATCGATGCGGAACTGGCGCCCGTTGTCGGCTTCCTTCACCACGCCGAGCGCCTTGAGGCGGGCGTAGATCTCGTTATAGCGGGTCAGGTACACCGCCACGTGCACCGTCTGGTCGCCCAGGTCGGGCGCGTCGCGCTCGACGAACCGCAGCTCCTGATCCGGACCCACCCGCACGATGGCCTGCGAGGCCCCGCGCTCGACCGGGCACAGCGTCACTTGCTCGTAGAAGGCGGCGATGCCGGCGGCGGCGCCCTTGGGCACGTCGCAGGTGACGTACGCGAGCGCCAGGGGATACACGGAAGGCAGCGTGCCCGCCGCGAACAGCCGCAGCCGCATGCCCCAGGGGCCCGTCACCGCCAGCGAGCCGTTCTCGTCGCGGCAGGTGACGCCCTCGCCGAAGGGCGTAGCCGGGAGCTTGTCCAACGCGGATCTCGCCCCGGCCAGATCGGGCATGACCAGCCCGATCTCGCCCCCGAACCGGGTGGGTTTGCCGAGCGGCAGGTGAATCTGGTGGGTGCCGATGTTCACCCACATGTTGCGGGTTCCGACGTTGCGGAACGGATCGCGGGTCAGACCGAGCGCGTCGATGAAGAACGCCGTGGCGCGCGCATGGTCCGGCACCGTCAGGTTCACGTGATCCAGCGAGACGAACGCCCCCAACTCAGGGACTGCACGGTTCTGTTCCATGGGATTGCTCCTCCGGCTCCGTGGCGCTCGGAATCTGACCGCCACCTTGCGTGCGTTGTCCTCCCGGGTGTGCGCCGGCTGGAAGCCCCGCTCGATCTGCTCGATGCCGACCCCGTGGCCGATCAGCGGCGCAACGTCGAGCTCCTGCTTGAGAATGATATCAAGTGTCATCTGGAAGGACACGCGATTACGCGCGTACCGGGCGCCGAAGGCGGCGTTGCGGTCGAGCTGCTTGCGGAGACGCGTCCCGGGCGTCACGGGCGGCGGGGGTCGGAATCCTCGTAGATACGGCTGCCCACGGGCCGCCGCTGCCCTTGGTACTTGCCCCGGTAGGGGATGCTGGTGGCCTGATCCATGCGCGCGAACACGAGCTGGCACACGCGCCGGCCGGACTGGAGCCGGATCGGCTGACGGTTCGCGTTGAACAACTCGAGCGTCAGCTCGCCCTCGAAGCCCGGGTCCACCCAGCCCGCGTTCTGGACGAACAGGCCGATGCGGCCGATCGAGCTGCGGCCCTCGACGAAGGCCGTCACGTCGATGGGCAGCCGGACGTATTCCATGGTCGAGGCCAGCAGGAACGAATGCGGCGGGATGACGATCTCCTCCATCGTCATTTCCACATAGCGCACCGGCTGATCCATGCGGATCGTGTCGGTGGCGTTCTCGTCCACTTTCAGGAAATGGCTGCCCAGCCGGAGGTCGATCGAGGCCGGCTGGAGCAGGTACTGCTCGAACGGCTCCACGAGCAATTCCCCCCGGGCCATCATGGCCCGCAGCGTGACATCGGAGAGAATCATCGCGGCTCCCGCTCTCGATGGGCCGGCGTGAACGGGGCGGCCATCGGCCCCGGCGGGGGCGGGCACCCCCGCTGCTGCGGCGCGGCAGCCCCCCGCATGGCGCGGTCGCCGGCCGTCAGGCCTGGTTCCGGCGCAGCTCGTCCTCTTCCTGGTCGGATTTGCAGTTGATGCAGAGGGTGGTCACCGGGCGCGCCAGCAGCCGGTGCTCGCCGATCTCCTCGCCGCAGACCTCGCAGATGCCGAAGGAGCCGTCGTCGATCCGCGCCAGCGCCTCCTCGACCTTGGCCCGCAGCTTCCGTTCCCGGTCCCGGATGCGCAGGGTGAGATTACGCTCCGACTCGACGGAGGCGCGATCGGTCGGGTCCGGAAAGGGCGCCGCCTCCTCGCGCATCCCCTCGACGGTGTGGGAGACGTCCTCTTCCAGCCGGGAGAGCATCCCGGCGAGCCGCTCTTGAAACCGCTGGAGTTTCTCGTGATCCATGACGTTCTCGAACGATGTCGGTCATGCGCCTGCCCCCGCAGGCATCGAGTACGCCGTTTCAAGCCGCCAAGTTTAACACGCTGTACGGGTCGTGTCATCACACTTGCCCGTCGCGCCAGGGCAAGTCCAAAGTCGCCGCTTCCGTCCGGGATTGCGCGGCAGGTCAAGAGTGCGATGGCCCTGCAAACCCTCTCCCCCGGCCCCTCCCCGCCAGTGCGGGGAGGGGTGGCCGAAGGCCGGGGTGGG
>JACQKK010000005.1 GCA_016204605.1 Candidatus Lambdaproteobacteria bacterium | reverse complement strand
TGTCGCACTGGCAAACCGTGTCCTACCGCCTTCGCGAACCTCCACGCCGACGCCTCGCCCAACTGGTGCACCTCCAGCGTCTCTTCAAACCTCCGTGATATCTTAACGCTTATGCCACTTGGTGGGGAGGGGCGTCCGCAGGACGGGGAGGGGATGCGGCGCCCAGGCGGAATGCGCGGGCGGGGGTTCCATGCCCGATGGATGGCTCGGGAAGGATCGAGCCCCGGCGCCGGCCCTATCGCCCCGGCGGCAGCGCGACCGAGACGCCGATCATGCTGTCGCGCGTGACCAGCGCGGCGAGCTCGGCCTCGGCGAGGCCCTCCGTGCCTTTCGGCCGCACCGGGATCACCAGGAACCGGCAATCGGCGGTGCTGTCCACCACCTTGATCTCGACATCGGCGGGAAGCTCGGTGCCGAACTCCTTCAGCACGACGCGGGGCTCGCGGACGGTGCGCGAGCGGTACTCGCGGCTCTTGTACCAGCCGGGCGGCCGACCCAGCACCGCGCGCGGGTAGCACGAGCAGAGCGTGCACACCACCACGTGGTGCAGCCGGGGGGTGTTCTCCAGCACCACGATCTTGGGGGAGACGCTCACGTCGATGCCGAGCTGGGTGCAGGCCGCCTTGCCATCGGCCAGCGCCGCTGCGCGGAACCGCGGATCGCTCCAGAACCTGGCGACGAACCGCGCCCCGTCGGCGGGGCTGCGCCCCTCCATGTCCTCGATGGCCGCCCGCACGTCGTCGGCGCTGACGATGCCCTTCTCGATCAGCAGCTCGCGCAGCGCCTGCTCGAGCGGCGCGAGGGCGCTCGGCGGGTCATCGGGCTGGAACGGGCCGTGGGAGTGGTCGTGCTGGTCGTGACTCATGGGACGGCTCCTGATGCGGGCTGCTGGTGCGGCCGTTGTGCGGCTACTCCTGCGAACGCTCCAGCCAAGGCTCGAAGAGGTCGGCGGCGACGGTATCGACCGCTGGCCCCGGATACGCAGGCCAGAGGCTGCGCTGGGCGAAGCGCACGCGGTAGAGCGCCCGCTTGGGCAGGCCATCCTTGCCGTAGGCCAGCTCCTCCGGGTAGCGGAAGTGGCCCACCTGGGCCTCCACCACGCCGATGTGGCCCCGCAGGTACGTCGGCGTGCGGCAGTGGCCGGGCGGCGTCGCCGTGCGCACCCGCACGCGGTCGCCGTTGCCGAACGTGAAGTTCTCGCTCATGTTCCCCCCTTGTTCGCCCCCGCACCCCCGGAAGGCTGCCGGCGCTCGATCTCCGCCACGCGCCGGGCGATCTCCGCCTCCGTGACCAGTCCCTTTTCCACGGCGAGAATCTTCAGGCCGAGCACCCAGCGCTCGTAGTAGGTCAGATGCTGGTACTGCTCGGGCGGCAGGGATTCGATGGCCCGCCGGTGCTCGTCGGTCGTGTAGATGCGCTTGCCGCCCCCGCCCAGCAGCGTGTTCATGGCATCCACCTGCTTGTCGAAGAAGGTGAGCTCGTGCTCGCTGCGGTCGATGGCGCCGGCCGGCTGGCCGCCGAGGTCGTGGACGCCGCGCATGGGCCTCCTGGGGAGAGTTCGGGCGAAGCTCGCACCGCGGGTGGGGCACTATGCTGCGGACCCCCCCGCCTCCCATGGGTACCCCGGCTGCGTTTTCGAGGCAAGCCTGCGGTGTTGACTCGGTTTGGCCGAATCTATCGGGCGTTCGCCGCGGCCTCACCCCCGCCGCTGTCGCGGCTGCCCCCTCTCCGGGGGGCGAGGGGGCGTCCTTCAGCCCTTGCCCGTGGCTGGTTCGGGTCTCCCTCCCTCTCCTCCAGGAGAGGGAGGGCCGGGGTGGGTGAGGCCGCCCGCAGAGGCGCACGTTTTCAAACTGAGTCACTACCGGAATCCGCCCCTCGGCTTTGCCATTGCACCCGGCGGCGCGATACGGTTAGAGTTGCGTCGCGACGCGGGGGGGAGCGCCACGCCTCCCGGACAAGTGGGGGATGCGTCTTGCCGGAACAGGGGGCCTCGGCCACGGAGAGCCATCGGCCATGATCGCCATCAAGGTCAACGGTGAGCCGCGCGAGCTGCCGGGGCCGGCCACGCTGGCCCAGTTCCTCGAGACGGTCGCGCTGGCCCGGATCGGCTCGGGGCTGGCGGTGTGCGTCAACGGCGAGGTGGTGCGCCGCGCCGAGTGGGGCCGCACCACGCTCAAGGCCGACGACGAGCTGGAGATCGTTCAGGCCACCCAGGGGGGCTAACCAGGAGCGCCACCATGACCGATGCGCTGACGATCGGCGGGCTCAGCCTCACCTCCCGCCTGATCCTGGGCACCTCGCGCTACCCCAACAACGACGTGCTGCTGCGCGCCCTCAAGGCGGGCGGGACGGAGCTGGTCACGGTCGCCATCCGCCGGGTGAACCTGGCCGATCCCACGGGGGAAAACGTGGTGAGCCTGCTCCGGCGCGAGGGCTACCACCTGCTCCCCAACACGGCCGGCTGCTACACCGTGCGCGACGCCGTGCTCACCGCCGAGCTCGCCCGCGAGGCGCTCGGCTCCGATCTCGTCAAGCTGGAGCTGGTGGCCGACGAGGACACGCTCTACCCCGATGCGGAGAAGCTGCTCGAAGCCGCCCGCATCCTGGTCGAGAAGGGCTTCCGCGTGATGCCCTACTGCATCGACGACCCCATCACCTGCCGCAAGCTGGAAGACCTCGGGTGCGTGGCGGTGATGCCGCTCGGCTCGCCCATCGGCTCGGGGATGGGGGTGCTGAACCCCTACAACTTCCGGCTGATCCGGGAGAAGGTCACCGTGCCGCTGATCGTGGATGCCGGCCTCGGCACCGCCTCCGACGTGGCGCTGGCCATGGAGCTGGGCTGCGACGGCGTGCTGCTCAACACCGCCGTGGCCAAGGCCCGCGATCCCGTGCTGATGGCCGAAGCCATGCGCCAAGGCTGCGAGGCCGGTCGCAAGGCCTTCCTCGCCGGGCGCATCCCGCGCAAGTCCTACGCCGACCCCTCCAGCCCCACGGTGGGCATGGTGGGTGAGCGCCACGGGCGGCGGGTCGGCGGCGGCGCAGGGTAAGCGCGCGCCCTCACCCCCGGCCCCTCTCCCGCGTCCGGGAGAGGGGAGATCGTTCTGGTGGCAATTCGTGGCCGATCCCCTCTCCCGGACGCGGGGGGAGGGGTGGCGACGTAGGCGCCGGGGTGAGGGGGCCTGCGCCCTCACCCCGGCCCTCCCCCGCAAGGGGGGAGGCAGAACGACTCCGGCACACAATCGCAGCCGGACGGCCTGCGACCAGGGAACGGTGTTCGACCCCTCATGGCCGCTCCGCCTCTCCCCTTCCGCTTCTACCTGATCACGGACCGGCTCGCGGACCGGGCGGCGAGGCGCCCGGCGCCGGCGACCGTGCTGCCGCGGCTCGTGGCCGCGGGGCTGCGCGCGGTGCAGGTGAGGGAGAAGGACTTATCGCCAGCCGACCTGGCCCGCTTCTGCGAGGCGTTGCTGGCGGCGCTGCCGGCGGGCCACGGCTGCGCGCTGTTCCTCAACGACCGGGCCGATCTGGCGCTGAGCCTGGGGCTGGCGGGGGTGCACCTGCGGGAAGACAGCCTGCCGTTGGCCCGCCACGCGCCGCTGCTGCGGGCGCAGCTGCGCTACGGCGTCTCGACCCACTCGCCGGAGGGCGTGCGGGCGGCCGAGGCCGCCGGCGCCGCCTTCGCCACCTTCGGCCCCGTCTACGAGACGCCCTCAAAGGCCGGCTACGGCCCACCGGTGGGGCTGCACGCTCTCGAGCAGGCGGCCGCCCGCACGGCGCTCCCGCTGCTGGCGCTGGGGGGCGTGACGCCCGCCCGCGCCCGCGACTGCCTCGCCGCCGGAGCCTGGGGGGTGGCGGCCATCTCCGCCGTCTGGGCCGCCCCCGATCCCGTGGCCGCGCTCGCCCGGTTCGAGGAGGCGCTGGGGGCACTGTAAAGACGGGGGTGGACCAACAGGGACAGATTTGCTAGGGTGGAGGCTGGGGGGTCCCCACATCCTCCGCAGCCCGAGTGCACTCACGGAAGAGGAACCGCGCCGCCATGGAATCGCGCATCATCCTGGGCGACTGCCGGGAGAAGCTTGCCGGGCTGCCCGCCGACTCGATCGACCTGATCGTCACCTCGCCGCCCTATGCCGACAGCCGCGCCCGCACCTACGGCGGCATCCGGCCCGACGACTACGTGGCCTGGTTCCTCCCGATTGCGGCCGAGCTGCGGCGGGTGCTCAAGCCCAGCGGCACCTTCATCCTCAACATCAAGGAGAAGGTGGTCGCCGGGGAGCGCCACGTCTATGTGCTGGAGCTGATCCTGGAAATGCGCCGTCAGGGCTGGCTCTGGACGGAGGAGTTCATCTGGCACAAGCGGAACTGCTACCCCGGCAAGTGGCCCAACCGCTTCCGCGACGCCTGGGAGCGCCTGCTCCAGTTCAACAAGACGAAAAGCTTCACCATGAACCAGGAGGCAGTGATGGTGCCCATGGGCGACTGGGCCGGACCGCGCCTGAAGAACCTGAGCGCCACCGACCGCCGTCGCGACCCCTCCCGGGTCGGCAGCGGCTTCGGCAAGAACGTCTCGCGCTGGGTCGGCCGGGAGCTGGCCTACCCCACCAACGTGCTGCACCTGGCCACGGAGACCGGCAACAGGAACCACAGCGCCGTCTTCCCCAAGGAGCTGCCCGCCTGGTTCATCCGGCTCTTCACCCGTGCTGGGGATTGGGTGCTCGACCCCTTCCTCGGCTCCGGCACCACCGCCGTGGCCGCGCTGGAGCTGGGCCGGAACTGCATCGGGATCGAGGTGCTGGAGGAGAATGTGGCGCTGGCGAAGCAGAATTTGACCAGCATTCAATTGCCTCTCTTGGAGAGCAAGTAAAATGACTGGCATCAATGACGACGAAATTATTAAATTTGTTGAGGAGAATATCTCTCTATTCCATAGGAAGCGGCTGGAGAGCGTTCAGGCACTTGAGTTGCAAAAATTGATACAGCGTAAGAATAGTTACTTATTCCGAGCCAAGAATATCACGACCGCAGAGCAGTTCGTGCGTAGCATCGTCGATGCCCACTTGTCGTCCAGTGAGGAAACGGCATTTGGAACCTTCCTAGAGGAACTTGCGATCTTTGTGTGTGGCCGAGTATTCCACGGCCATAAGTCTTCCGCTGAAGGGATTGACCTTGAATTCGGGCGGGATGGCATAGAGTATATTGTATCGATCAAGTCAGGGCCCAATTGGGGAAATAGCAGTCAGATCAAGAAATTGATCGACAATTTCAATAAAGCCAAGCGAATCCGTGGATCCGGTCGGAGCACGACAAATATCATTGCAGTGAATGGTTGTTGCTATGGGCGAGACAACAAACCTGAGAAGAATGAGAACTATTTGAAGCTATGCGGACAACCATTCTGGGAGTTGATTTCTGGTGATGACGACTTCTATAAGAAAATTATTGGGCCGCTGGGCCATATGGCGAGGGAGCGGAATGAAGAGTTCTACGTTGCCTATAACAAGTTAATAAACCAATTCACTGGTGAATTCATCCAGTCCTTTTGCCCCGATGGAAATATTGATTGGCGAGCCATCGTCCAACTCGCGTCGTCGAAGGACAGGTATCGGATGGCGAAACGCCAAAGTTCCACAAAGCGGCTGACGTTAGAAGACCTTGGCTTATGAAGTGAACTCAGCGAACGCGATTCACGAAAATTCCTCACCAACGCTGTGACCCCAATCGATTTCCTCGTGCTGCTGATCCGGGCGCATCTGCCTCACCAGCTCATCGAGGGTGTACGGTCGCCGCTTCTTCGTGACGACGATCCGGCCCTCCCGCACCTCGATCGTCACCTCGTCGCCGGGATGCAGCGCGGCTTGGGTCACGATCTGCTTGGGCAGCCGCAGCCCCATGCTGTTGCCCCACTTCGCCACTTTCGTGTCCATGGTCGATCGCTCCCTTGTGGTCTTGGCTATACTTCGACGATACGGGACCGGGGACGGACACGCAAAGCGGGCGCCTGGGGCGCGGTGGGTGCGGCGGATGGAACCACGGCGCGCACGACGGGGAGCGGATAAGTCCCTGCGCCCCCGCCGCGCGCCCTACTCGATGCCGAGCCCCTTCTTCACCTCGCGGGCGGTGAGCCCCTTGGCGTAGACGGGGGTGCCCACGTCGAACTCCTTGGCGCGGGCCAGCGGGCCGACCGCGACCGGCTCGTGGCCGGCATCCTTCACCAGGCGCATGGCGATCTGCATCGCCTCCGCATCGTCGGCGGCGAGCGGGACGCCGATGCGTTCCCCTGCGCGGTGAGCCTCGCCGCGGAGCAGGCGCGAGGGAATGGTGTTGAAGGCGCGCACGAGGCGCACGCCGGGCAGGAACTCCGCCGAGGCGACGCCGGTGCCCTTGGCCTTCGCCTCATCGGCCATGGCTCCGTCGCGCCGCGCCACGGGGTTGCCGGTATCGAGCACGACCTTGCCGCGCAGCTCCGCGGCGTAGTCGCGCCCGATCTGCGGGAGCGCCCCGTAGGGAACGGAGACCAGGATCACGTCGCCGAAGGCGGCCGCCTCGCGCGGGGTGCCGGCCCGCGCCAGCGGCCCCAGTCGCGTCACCAGCTCCTTCAGGTTCTCGGGGTGGCGCGAGGAGAGCATCACCTGGTGGCCCGCCTTCACCCACAGCTCGCCGAGCGTCCCGCCGATGCGCCCGCTGCCGATGATGCCGATCTTGAGGCGGTCGCCGCCCGGCGCGGGCTGCGCAATAGCGACCGGCGGTGGCGCGACCAGCGGCAGCGCGTACAAGGCCGCCCCCGCCGCCATGGCCCCGACCATCGAGAGAAATCCGCGTCGACCCCCGTTCCCGCCCGTTCGAGTGTTCCCCGTTCGCGTGTTCATGGCGCGCTCCTCGTTCGGCTGGTGCTGAACCGCTGACATGATGACGACCGTGCCCTTGCCACCCTGAGACTCGAAACGCAGGATATCGCATCTTCCGTCGGTGCGCCCTCACGCGCGGGGGCGGGGAACGCGGATCACCGCCGGAGTCTGGCCCTTTTTCGGTCGAGCGTCTAAGCTGCGGGGGCGGGCGCAGTCCCATGGGGCGACCACGCGGCCCCGCGCCGGCGGGCGCTGGGGCGTCCGGCCGCGCGCCCCGATGCTGCGGCGGGGATTCGCCTCGCCGTGCGGCACGCGTGCCGGGGCGCGGGGCCTGTGCCCGCCCGCCGACCTTGCGCGGCAGCGACTCTCAGGGGATGGTCATGAGCGGTTCGGGCGTGCGGCTGGAGGAGATCGTGCTCGTGCGCCCCCGCGGCTTCTGCGCCGGCGTCGAGCGGGCCATCGAGATCGTGGAACGGGCACTGGCGAAGTTCGGCCCGCCCGTTTATGTCAAGCACGCCATCGTTCACAACCGACACGTCGTCGAGCGGCTGGAGCGGATGGGGGCGGTATTCGTCGAGGAGCTCGCCGCGGTGCCGGCGGGCGCCCGGCTGATCTTTTCCGCCCACGGCGTCTCCCCGGCGGTGCGCGAGGAAGCGCGGCGGCGCGCCTTCACCGTCGTCGACGCCACCTGCCCGCTGGTGACCAAGGTGCACATGGAGGCGCGCCGGTTCGACCGGGAGGGACGCACGATCTTCCTGATCGGCCACAAGAACCACGTCGAGGTGGAGGGCACCTCGGGCGAGGCCCCCCACCGGATCGTCGTCATCGGCACGCCGGAGGATGCCGAGCGGGTGCAGGTGGCGCACCCGGAGCGGGTGGCCTACCTGACCCAGACCACGCTCTCCGTGGACGATACCCGGGCCATCGTCGAGGTGCTGAAGCGGCGCTTCCCCCGGCTGGCCGGCCCCGGCAAGGACGACATCTGCTACGCCACGCAGAACCGCCAGAATGCCGTGCACGAGCTGGTGGCCCAGGTCGATGCGATCCTGGTGGTGGGGTCGGCCAACAGCTCCAACTCGAACCGGCTGGTCGAGGTGGCGCGGGCCCGCGGCGTCGCGGCCACCCTGGTCGAATCCTATGCCGATCTCGACCCGGCCTGCCTGGCGGGCGTGCGGCGGCTGGGCATCTCCGCCGGGGCCTCGGCGCCGGAGGAGATCGTGCAGGAGCTCGTGCGCAACCTGGCGCTCCGCCATGGCGCCCGGGTGCGCGAGCTGCCGGTGGTGGACGAGCAGGTCTCCTTCCCGCTGCCGACCCTGCTGGCGGGATAGCCACCCGCCCGACCCCCGCGCAGGAGGAACCGGTTTGAAATTCGCCTATCACACCAGCTGGCCGCCACCGGAGCCGGTGGGCTGTCTCGTGCTGTTCCTGGGCGAGGAACGCCGCGCGGCGCCGCCGGAGCTGGACGCTGCGCTGCGGCGCGAGGTGCGCGCCGCGCTCGCGCTCGGCGTTTTCCGGGGCAAGCGCGGCCAGAGCCAGCTGGTCCTCACCCGCGGCGGGGCGGCGCCGCGCCTGCTGCTGATCGGCCTCGGCAAGGCCGATGCACTCGAGCGGGAGACGCTGCGGCGCGCGGCCGGGCAGGCCGCCAAGCAGCACGCCGGGCTGAACCTCGCCGCCGCCGCGTGGGTGCCCGCATGCGCGGCCCCCGGCCTCGAGGGGCGGATCGGCGAGACGCTGGCGGAGGGCATGCTGCTGGGCGGCTACGCGTTCCGGCCGTACAAGAAGAAGAACGCCGAGGCGGGGAACAAAGTCGACCTGGCGGACGTTGCTCTGATAGACCCGGCCCGCGCCGCCACGGCCGCCTCGATGGAGCGCGGCGTCGTGCGCGGCGAGGCGATCTGCCGTGCGCGCGACCTCGGCCACCACCCCGGCAACGTGATGACGCCGCTTCGGCTCGCCGAGGAGGCGGCCGGCGCCGTGCCCTGGGTGCACCTCGATATCGCCGGTACCGCCTGGGGCGTGTAGGGGATCGGCCACGTCCCCGACGAGGGCGCCACCGGCGTCGGGGTCGCGCTGCTGCTCGAGCTGGCCGGCCGCTGGAACGGCGGTCCGCGCTGACCGTCAACGGCGCTGCGCCGCAGCGTGGCGCGCCGGCGCCCGCAAGCTCGCGGAGGGCAGAGATGTCCAAAGCCGTGTTGGTGATCGACGACCATCAGGATTTCCTGGATCTGATGGGCATCACGCTGCGCCGGGCGGGCTACGAGGTGTGGCTGGCGAGCAGCGCCATCGGCGCGCTGAAGCTGCTCCAGGAACGGCTGCCCGATTGCGTCGTGCTCGATATCATGCTCCCGGACCGCTCGGGCATCGAGGTGCTGGAGAACATCCGCTGGGATGCCCGGCTCGCGGCGCTGCCGGTGATCTGCGTCAGCGCCGCCAACGTCGGCGGCGAATCGCTGGCCTTCATCAACGAGTTCGCCGTGGGGCTGCTGGACAAGGCCGATCTGCACCTGCTGCCCGAACAGTTGAAACAGCTGATCGGCCCCGCCTGATCGGCCACCGTTGCGCCCCGACTGCGAGCAGCGCCCGTGTCCCGCTCTGTGCCATCTCGCTCCGTGCCCTCCCGCGATCGCCCGCCGCCGCCCCTCGCCGTGTGCCTGGCGCGGGTGGCGAGCCCCAGGGTGCCGATCCGGTTGGGCCCGCAGGGCGTCGGCGTGCGCGGGGAGGAGGCGATCCGCGTGACCGACCCCGCGGCCGCGGCCGCGCTCGGCGCCGCGCTGGCCTTGCGCGAACGCCTGCCGCCGCCCGCGCCGCGCCTGCTGGCGCTGCTGGTCGGCCCCGCCGGCGACGAGGAGACGCTGCGCGAAGCCCTGGCCGCCGGCGCCGACGAGGCGATCCGGGTGTGGAACCCGGCTTGGGAGGCGGGTCCCCCCGCGGCGCCCACGACCGCCCGCGCCCGCGCCCATGCCGTGGCGGCCGCAGCCGCCCTGGCGGAATGGGCGCCCGCGCTGGTCCTGACCGGGGCGCGCAGCGCCGATTTCGGGACGGAGAGCTTCGGCGCCGCCCTCGCGATCGCCCTGGGCGCCGCTTTCGCCCACCGCGCCGAAGAGATCGCCCCGGTGCCGCGCGGCTGGCGCGTGCGCGTCAAGCTGGAGCGGGGCTACGGGCAGGCGCTCGAGCTCGCCCTGCCGGCGGTCGTCACCTGGGCCGGGCCGCCGGCGCCAAAGCCCGTGCCGTCGCTCGCTGCGTGGCTGGCGAGCCGCACGGCGTCGATCCGGCTGGCCACGGCGCCCGGCCAGATGCCCTTGGCCGGGGAGGTGCGGCTGCGCGACCCTGTCCCGCGCGTCAGGCGCCTGCCCGCCGCGGACCCGGCGCTGCCGCCCGAGGCGCGCATCGACGCCCTGCTGGCGGCCCCGCCCGCCTCCGGCGGCGCCATCGTGCCGGCCGAACACGGGGTCGAGGCGCAGGTCGACGCGTTGCTGCGGCTCCTCCGCGCCCGCGGCCTGCCTTGACCGCCGCGCCATGCCCGCGGCCTCGGGCGCCGCCCGCGATGTCTTTATTGAGTCCCAGTCTCATTTAATTCCGCCGAAAGAGAGCCGATTTTATTCCCCTTGCGGATGCGTTGGCATGTGTTTATACTGAGATTGAGTCTCAACACTAACAAGGCGCGCCAGGGGGCTGCGGGATGGACGCGGAGCGGGGGAGCACGCCGCTGACCGGGGAGCGGGAGGAGCATGGACGGATTGCTGAAGCGGGTGGCGATGCTGGCAGGGCTGGCCGGATGGGCGCTGGCCGGGTTGGTAGTGCCGGCGCAGGCGGCGCCGGAGGCCGCGGTGAATCTATACTCGGCGCGCCACTACGATAGCGACAAGGCGCTGTACCAGGGATTCACGCGCCGGACCGGCATCCGCGTGAACCTGATCGAAGGCGGCGGCGATCAGTTGATCGAGCGCATCAAGGCGGAAGGGCCGAACAGCCCGGCCGATGTCCTGATCGCCGCCGACGCCGGGCTGCTTTGGCGCGCCCAGGCCGCCGGCATCCTGCAGCCCGTCGCCTCGCCCGCCCTCGAGCAGGCGATTCCGCCACGATTCCGCGAACCGGGCGGCCACTGGTTCGGGCTCACCAAGCGCGCGCGGGTGCTCGTCTACAGCAAGGCCCGCGTGAAGCCCGCCGAGCTCGCCAGCTACGAGGGGCTGGCGAATCCGCGCTGGAAGGGACGGATCGTGGTGCGCAGCTCCTCCAACGTCTACAACCAGTCGCTGACCGGCGCCCTGATCGCCGCCCACGGCGAAGCCGCCACCGAGGCCTGGGCGCGGGCGCTCGTCGCGAACTTCGCGCGCCCCCCCAGCGGCGGGGACCGCGACCAGATCCGGGCCGTGGCGGCCGGCGAGGCCGACGTGGCCATCTCCAACACGTACTACCTGGGACAGCTCATCAACTCCCGGCGCCCGGAGGAGCGGGCGGCGGCGGCCCAGGTGGCCGTATTCTTCCCGAACCAGCAGGATCGCGGCACCCACGTCAACATCAGCGGCGGGGGCGTGGCCCGCCACGCGCCGAACCGCGAGGCGGCCGTGCGCTTCCTCGACTACCTGGTGACCGCGGAGGCCCAGCAGGTCTTCGCGCGGGGCAACTTCGAGTACCCCATCGTCGCGGGCGTGGCGACGGACCCCACCATTGCCGCCTTCGGGACGTTCAAGGAGGATCCGCTCGATGCCGCGGTGTTCGGGCGCAACAACGAGGCGGCCCTGAAGCTGATGGATCGCGCCGGCTGGAAGTGACGGCCGCACGCGGGGAAGTCGCGGGCCGGCGGCGAAGGCGTATCGCCCGGCGCTCCGGCTCGGCGCGGCGGGGGCCGGGCCCGCGGGCATGATGCCGGGGCCCGCGGCTCATTTTTTCACCATCGTCCCGGCGCACCCGGCCGGATTCCACCCATGGCCCAGCGCATCCTGCAGCGGATCGTGCCCAGCGCGTGGAGCACCTTCACGGCGGCCATGGCCCTGCTCATCGCCGTGCCGGTGCTGGTGGTGCTGGGCCAGGTGTTCGTGCCCAGCGGCGACGTGTGGCGGCACCTCGCCGACACGGTGCTCGGCGATTACGTGCGCAACTCGCTGCTGCTGATGGCCGGCGTGGGCCTGGGCGCGGCCCTGATCGGGACGGGCACGGCATGGCTGGTGACGATGTGCCGGTTCCCCGGCCGGCGCTGGTTCGAGTGGAGCCTGCTGCTGCCGCTGGCGATGCCGGCCTATGTGATGGCGTATGCCTACGCCGACTGGCTGCAGTTCGCCGGGCCGGTGCAGACGGCGCTGCGGCAGCTCACGGGCTGGCGCCACGGGGACTACTGGTTCCCGCCGCTCCAGTCGCCCGGCGGCGCGATCGTGGTGATGATGCTGGTGTTCTATCCCTACGTATACATGCTGGCGCGCACGGCGTTCCTGGAGCAGTCGGTCTGCGTGCTGGAGGTGAGCCGCACGCTCGGCTGCGGCCCCTGGCGGTCGTTCGCCACCGTGGCGTTGCCGCTGGCGCGGCCGGCGATCGCCGCGGGCGTGGCGCTGGTGATGATGGAGACCTTGGCCGATTTCGGCACCGTGCAGTATTTCGCGGTGAACACGTTCACCACCGGCATCTACCGCACCTGGTTCGCGATGGGCCGGCCCGTCGCCGCGGCGCAGCTCGCCGCCGCCTTGCTGCTGTTCGTGCTGGCGGTGCTGCTGCTCGAACGCTGGAGCCGCGGGCGCATCCGCTTCCACCACACAACCGATGTCTACCGCCGGCTGCCCGAACTGCCGCTGACGGGCATGCGCGGCGCGCTGGCGTTCCTGGCGTGCCTGCTGCCGCTGGCGCTGGGATTCCTGCTGCCCGCGGGGCTGCTCCTGCACCTGGCGTCCCTGCAGGGGGATGCGCTGCTCGGCCCCTCCTTCTTCCGCCTGGCGGGCAACAGCCTGCGGCTGGCGCTCACGACGGCCGCGCTGGCGGTGCTGATCTCGCTGGTGATCGCCTACGGACGGCGGCTGCACCCGACGCCTTTGCTGCGGGGCGCCGCGCGGATCGCTGCGATGGGCTATGCCATCCCCGGCACGGTCATCGCCGTGGGCGTGCTCATCCCCTTCGCCGCCATCGACAACGCGATCGATGCGTGGGCGCGCAGGACGCTGGGCTTCTCGACCGGGCTGCTGCTCAGCGGCACCACCCTCGCGCTCGTGTTCGCTTACCTGGTGCGCTTCCTCGCCGTATCCTCGAACTCCATCGAGGCGAGCCTGGCCAAGATCAAGCCCTCGATGGGAGAGGTCGCGCGGACGCTCGGCTACAGCCCGGGGCAGACCATGCTCGCCGTGCACCTGCCGATGATGCGCGGCGGGATGTTCACCGCAGCCCTGCTGGTGCTGGTGGACGTGATGAAGGAGCTGCCCGCCACGCTGATCGTGCGGCCGTTCAACTTCGATACGCTGGCGGTGCGCGTGTATGTCCTCGCGGCCGACGAGCGGCTGGCCGAGGCTTCGACCGCCGCGCTGGCCATCGTGCTCGTGGGTGTGGTGCCGGTGCTGCTGCTCAGCCTGGCCATCGCCCGCTCGCGGCCCGGCTATCGGGTGGCCGCTCGGCCGGCGGCGCCCGGCGTCCCGCCGTCGCCGGCCGCCGCGGCGCCGCCCGCCGCCTGAGCGGCTTGTCTGGAGATTCGCCCCTTGATAGGCTCCGCGCGTCGAAACCAACGCTCCGAATTCCCCCGGCCGCCCGGCTCGGTACACGCGGTGCGGTCGCCCAGGGCCACGTTCGCGGCGGCTGCCACAGCCGACGCGAGGCCGAGCGAAGCCGATATGTCCGCAGGGAGAGCGCCCGCCCTGGAAGTCCGCGGCCTGTGCAAGCGGTACGACGACCCCGAATGGGTGCTCGACGCGGTCGACCTCGAGGTGGCCGCGGGCGAGTTCCTCTGCGTGCTCGGGCCGAGCGGCTGCGGCAAGACCACTCTGCTGCGCCTCATCAGCGGCTTCGAGCGGCCGGACCGCGGCGAGATCGTCTACGAGGGCGCCACCATCAGCCGGCCCGGCTGGACCCTCTCCCCGGAGAAGCGCCGCATCGGCATGGTGTTCCAGGACGTGGCGATCTTTCCCCACCTGACGGTCGAGGAGAACGTGCGCTTCGGCCTGCGCCGGCCGCTGCACCGCCGCCTGGCGCGCTGGGCGCGGGGGCTGGCGGGCGACGACGAGCGCGAGCATCTGCGCCACGTGCGCGGCCTGCTGGAGCTGATCGGCCTCACCGGATTCGGGCAGCGCTTCCCCCACGAGCTTTCCGGCGGCCAGCAGCAGCGCGTGGCGCTGGCGCGCGCGCTGGCGCCGCGACCGCATCTGATCCTGCTCGACGAGCCGTTCAGCAACCTGGATGCCGCCCTGCGCCAGCGCATCCGCGACGACGTGCGCTCCGTGCTCAAGAGACTCGGCATGACCACGATCCTCGTGACCCACGACCAGGAGGAGGCCGTCAACCTGGCCGACCGCGTCGCGGTGATCCACCAGGGGCGGCTGCTGCAGGTCGGCACACCCGAGGAGATCCTCGGGCGGCCCGCCACGCGGTTCGTGGCGACGTTCGTGGGGTTGAACAGCTTCCTGCCCGGAGAGGCGGATGGCGAGTTCGTGGTCACGGAGCTCGGGCGCCATGCCCTCGCACCGGGGCAGCAGCCTCCCGGGCGGCGGGTGGACGTGCTGCTGCGCCCGGATTACCTGCGCCCGGCCAACGCCCAAGAAGGGGTCGGGGTGCGCGTGTTGCGGGTGGACTACCTGGGGGTGCAACCGCTCTACCGGCTGGCGCTCCCCTCGGGGCGCGAAGTGCAGGCAGTGCTCCCGGGCCAGCTTGCGCTGGCGCCCGGCCAGACGACCCGCGTGCGGTTCTCTCCGCCGCGTCTGGTGCTATTCCCGGCGGAGCCGGCCGCCTAGCCCTCCGTGGCGCGGGTGGTGGGCAGGCCCTGCTGCACCCAGCTTTCCAGCCCTTCGGTCATCAGGTACACGTGCGGGAACCCCGCGCGGCTCAGCACGTCCACGGCCAGGCGCGAACGGCGCTCCGTCCTTCAGACGAGCGCGATCGGTCGGCCGCGGACGGGCTCGAGCTCGCCCAGTCGCGCGGTCAGCTCGTCGATCGGGATCAGCCGTGACCCGGCGATGTGCCCCAGGGGGCCCGTGAACTCCTCCGCGCTGCGCACATCGAGCACCAGCACGCCAGCCGGCATGCCGAGCCGCGCCTGGAGCGCCGCGGGCGAGATCAGCCGCTCGGGCGGGAGGGTTTCCGCAACCGGCTGGGCAGCCGCTCCGGAGCGCCCGGCCCGCAGGCGCCGCAGAAACAGGGGCAGGAACACCAGCGCCGCGAACACGCCGAGCGCGAGCAGCCCCTTCTGCACGAGGTTCGCCCCGCCCGTGAGCGCATCCCGGCCGAACGCCCCCAGGTAGGCATAGCCCGCCGTGCCCGGCAGCATGCACACCAGCGACGTGAGCACATACGTGCGCAGCGGTATGCGCGTGAGCCCCAGCGCATAGTTGAGGGCGTTGAAGGGGAACAGCGGCACCAGCCGCACGAAGGCCACGAATCGCCAGCCCTCCCCTTCGACGCCCTCCTTGATCCTGGCCAGCATGCCGCTCACCCTGCGCTCGACCCATTCCCGGGCCAAGTAACGCCCCGCCAGGAACGCGAGGGTGGCCCCCGCGGTCGCGCCGAGGATCGTATAGAGGGTGCCGAGCGCGAACCCGAACAGCGCGCCGCCCGCGAGGGTGATCGGCCCGCCGGGGATGAACAGCACCGGTGCGACGATCCAGAACGCCACGTAGGCCACGTGCGCCCACGGCCCGAGGTTCTCCAGCGTGGCCTCGAGCCGGGGCAGCGCAAACGCCCCGCGGTTGGCGATCACCAGGGCGATCCCGGCCGCCAGCACGAGCAGCACGACCACGCGGAGCAGTCGGCGCGACCTCATCGGCTCTCCTGTCGGGGTGGCGGCTCCGCCGCAGCGGGCCGGAACGGCATCAGCAGCAGCCGGGGCCGCGTGACCTGCGCGGGCTCGCGGTATGCCGGCAGCCCGCTGCGGATGGTCTGCCGGGGCGAACCCTACGCAACGTCACGCCGTTACGATCCCACAGGCTCAGCACCGTGGCAAAGTTGGCATCGGTCTCCTGCCGCACCACGGACCGATGGACGCGGTGCGTGTCGGGCGTGACCATCATCCGGCGCAGCAGGCGATCCAGGCCGTCGGGCCGGCGCGGATCGCTGTGCTGGCGCTGCGCCTGGGCCAGCAGCAGCATCCGGAACAGCACCACGCCCTCGGGGCTCGCGCCCGGCGCCATGGCCACAGCCCTTCGGCGGGCATGCACAGCGGCAGCCCGGCCGCGGCGGGCAGTCGCCAGGCTTCGAGCGCGGTCGGGAATACGGCGGGCCATCCCAGCGGCGCGGCAGCATCTCGGCAGGCGGGTGACCTTCCCCACTCCCCATTCGACCACGGAACGGATAGAAGAAGCGGGACGTTTGCTTACAAACTCACAGGCGGCGCCGACGGCGCCTCACGTCGGCGGATATCCGAACCGGCACGGCAGATCGCCAGGGAGCACCCATGCCCGATCAGCAACCGACGCCCGAGATCGCCCAGGAGGAGCTCTCGGCGGACCTGCTCCAGGAAATCTGGCCCATCCTCACCGCCGACCAGCGCGTGCAGGGCTTCGGCCAGCTCTCGCGGGAGGAGGCGGACGACTTCTTCCAGTGGCTCAGCCCGCGGGACCAGGCCAAGCTGATCCGCACGCTGCCGCCCCGCGAGCGGCGCATCTGGATGCGCACGCTCGCGCCCGACGATGCCGTGGACGTGCTGCAGGAGGTCGAGGAGCCCGAGCGCGCGGAGCTGCTGGCCCTGCTCGACGACACGACGCGCGCCGACGTGCTGGGGCTGCTCTCCTATGCCGAGGACGCCGCCGGCGGGCTGATGAGCCCCCGTTTCGCGCGGGTGCGGCCCGAGGCCACCGTGGACGAGGCGATCCGCTACCTGCGCCGCCAATTCCACGAGCCGCTGGAATCGGTCTACTACGCCTACGCCCTCGATCGCGGGCAGCATCTGCTGGGGGTGGTCTCCTTCCGCACGCTGTTCACCGCGCCCAGCACGAGCCGCGTGAGCGAGGTCATGCACACCAAGGTGATCTCCGTCTCCCCCACCGTGCACCAGCGCCGCGTGGCGCGCCTGATGACCCGCAACAGCCTGATGGCCCTGCCGGTCGTCGACGCGCAGGGCTGCATGCAGGGCATCGTCACCGCCGACGACGTGATGCAGGCCATGCAGGAGGATGTCACCCGCGACATGCAGCGCATGGGCGGGCTGGCGGCCCTCGAACGCCCGTACATGTACACCGGCCTGCTGAGCATGGTGCGCAAGCGCGGCGGCTGGCTGGCCGTGCTGTTCCTCGGCGAGCTGCTCACCGCCAGCGCGATGGGCTACTTCGAAGCCGAGCTGGCCCGCGCCGTGGTGCTGGCCCTGTTCATCCCGCTCATCATCTCCAGCGGCGGCAACGCCGGCTCCCAGGCCACCACCCTCATCATCCGCGCCATGGCCCTGGGGGAGGTGCGCATCGCCCACTGGTGGCTGGTGCTGCGCCGCGAGCTGGCGGCCGGGCTGGCGCTCGGCGCCGTGCTCGCCGTGCTCGGTCTCCTGCGCATCGTGCTCTGGCAAGGCCTGTTCGGCTCCTACGGCGAGCACTTCGCCCTGCTCGCCGCCACGGTCGGCCTGAGCCTAATCGGCGTGGTGGCCTGGGGCACCATGATCGGCTCCATGCTGCCCTTCCTCTTGCGCCGCCTCAAGCTCGACCCCGCCACCGCCTCCGCCCCCTTCGTCGCCACCCTGGTCGACGTCTTCGGCGTCGTCATCTACTTCGGCCTGGCCCAGGTGCTGCTGCGGGGAACCTTGCTGTGAGGCGGCAGTTCGCCCGACGCCGCGGACGCAGACGTTGCACCGATCGGCCCATTGACACGTGACGTCCGGCGTCATAGCGTGGGGAAAACCGGGCGCACCATGATCTGGAGCTTTGCGGACAAGGATACGGAGACGCTGGCCGCGGGGGAGCCGGTGCGGCGGTTCCGGGCCATCGCCGCGCCGGCCGCGCGCAAGCTCTACCAGATGCACCTGGCCGGCAGGGTATCGGACTTGAATATTCCGCCGGGCAACCGGTTGGAGAAGCTCCACGGCGACCGGGAAGGACAATGGTCCATCCGCATCAACGACCAGTGGCGCATCTGCTTCGAGTGGCGCGACGACGGGGCGTACGACGTAGAAATCGTGGACTACCACCGATAGGACGGGACGCGATGAAGACGAGACGGGCTGTGGCGCCGGTGGCGCCGGGGGTGATGCTGGAGGAGGAGTTCATGAAGCCGCTGGCCATGAGCCGGGCGGAGGCGGCGCGGCGCCTGGGAGTGCCCGCCAACCGCATCACCCAGATCGTCAAGGGACAGCGCACCATCACGCCCGAGACCGCCCTGCGCCTGGAAGCCCTGTTCGGCTGGCCCGCCGCGTACTGGCTACAGAATCAGGCGGAGTACGATCTGCAGATCGAGCGCAAGGCCCATGGCTCGCGCATCCGCAGGGAAGTGCGGCCGGCGCGGGCCAGCGCGTGAGCAGGTGCAGATCGCGAATCCGCCGCGCGGGGACACTGTAAGATTCTGATTTATTGACTTTCCTTTTGCGGCGCGCTTCGGCCATGTATTGCATGGGGAATTGGCAGACCTAACCTGGCGTTGGCGCCCCTGACAGGGTGAACCCTACCCCGCGCGAGGGGTCTGCCGGGGCTTGGTTTCACCCTCATGAGTGCTGAGCCAGTCGCGCAGGGCTTCGTTCATCCGCGTCTGCCAGCCGCGACCGAGGGCGCGAAAGCCTGCGACCACGTCGCGGTCGAAACGGATCGTGGTGGCTACCTTCTTGCCGGTGCCCGAGGGACGCCCCCTTCGGCGTGGTGTGGGCAGCACGGTGCCGCCGACGCTATACACGGCGCGGTCCAGCATGTCGTCGGTGATTTCCGGCAACTCCTCGTCCGGCATACCGCGGGTGGCGTCGACTTTAGCGAAGTCGCTCTTGAAAGCGCGCGATTTCTTTTTCACTGGCTTTCCTCATGGAAAACACCCGGCACACGGTTTCCCCGTCGTGTTTGCGCGGCGTCCATCCGATAACGACTATCCGCTCATCGAGGTACCCGATGGTGATGAACCTGGGCTCACCATAGTCCTGGCGAAGGTCTTGGAACGTAAACTGTTCCCCGGCAAGCACGTGCTCGGCATCCCGAAAATCCAAGCCGCGATTCTTGAGCGTTATCGTCCGCTTGGCCAGGTCGAACTCGATCCGCATGTATTATTGTAGTGACGTTATTTCAAGGGGTCAAGGCCGCAATCGAGACGAGAGGGCGAGCACAGGGATGCGGCTGCGTCCAGCCAGCCGCGACGGTCAAGCGCAAGCCCGCCATTGCCTCTCGTTCCCCCCGTGACGCGCGGTCCCCTCTGCGCTAGACTGTGCTGCCAGGTGCGGGTCCCCTCCCCCAGCCCCTCCCCACCTGGTGGGAAGGGGTGCCCGAAGGGCGGGGTGGGGACGCCAGCGCGATAGCACGCCCACCCGCCCCGCCAACCGACGTCATTGCCCGGCAGTCCATGCCCAAGCGCACCGACCTCCGTTCGATCCTGATCATCGGCTCCGGCCCCATCGTGATCGGGCAGGCCTGCGAGTTCGACTATTCCGGCACCCAGGCGTGCCGCGCCCTCAAGGAGGAGGGCTACCGGGTGATCCTGGTCAACAGCAACCCGGCCACGATCATGACCGATCCGGACCTGGTGGACGCGACCTACATCGAGCCCATGACGGTCGAGGCGCTGGAGGCGGTGATCGCGCGGGAGCGGCCCGATGCCCTGCTGCCGACCATGGGCGGGCAGACGGCGCTCAACCTGACCATCGCGCTGGAGAAGGAGGGCGTGCTGAAGAAGTACGGCGTGCGGCTGATCGGCGCCAACATCGAGGCCATCAACAAGGCGGAGGATCGCGAGCAGTTCCGCAAGGCCATGGAGAAGCTGGGGATCGCGATGCCCAAGAGCGCCATCGCGCGCTCCGTGGCCGAGGCCCAGGCCATCGTGGCCCGCCAGGGGCTGCCGGCGATCATCCGCCCCTCGTTCACCCTCGGGGGCACGGGCGGCGGCATCTCCCGCACGCTGGAGGAGCTGGAGCGGCAGGTCGAGCTGGCGCTGACGGCCTCGCCCATCCACGAGGTGCTGATCGAGGAATCGGTGCTGGGCTGGAAGGAGTACGAGCTGGAGGTGATGCGCGACACGCGCGACAACGTGGTCATCATCTGCTCCATCGAGAACGTGGACCCGATGGGGCTGCACACCGGCGACAGCATCACGGTGGCCCCGGCGCAGACCCTCACCGACCGCGAGTACCAGCACCTGCGCGACCTCTCGATCGCGGTGATCCGCGAGATCGGGGTCGACACGGGCGGCTCGAACATCCAGTTCGCCGTCAACCCGCGGAACGGCGACGTGGTGGTGATCGAGATGAACCCGCGCGTCTCGCGCTCCTCGGCGCTGGCCTCGAAGGCCACGGGCTTCCCCATCGCCAAGATCGCCGCCAAGCTGGCGGTGGGCTACACGCTCGACGAGTTGCCGAACGACATCACGCGCATGACCCCCGCCTCGTTCGAGCCCACCATCGACTACGTGGTGACGAAGGTGCCGCGCTTCACCTTCGAGAAGTTCCCCATGACCGACCCCCACCTGACCACGCAGATGAAGTCGGTGGGGGAGGCGATGGCCATCGGGCGCGTCTTCCGCGAGTCGCTGCAGAAGGCGCTGCGCTCGATGGAAACCGGCCTCTCCGGCCTCGACGAGCTGGGCTACGGCCCGCTCTCGCCCGCCGAGTGGGAGCGGTTCGTCGCCGATCGGCTCGCCCGGCCCACCGCCGACCGGCTGCTGGTGCTGGCCGACGCCATGCGCGCGGGCTGGAGCGACGAGCGCCTGTATGGGCTGACGGCCATCGACCCCTGGTTCCTGGCGCAGATCCGCAGCCTGGTCGAGGAGGAGCGGCGCATCCGGCAGGTCGCGCTGCCCGCGCTGGAGGCGGCCGACCTGCGCCGCTGGAAGCAGTGGGGCTTCGCGGACCGGCGCATCGCGCGGCTGATGGGAGCGCCCGAGGAGGCGATCCGCGCGGCGCGGCTGCGGCTGGGCGTCCGCCCCGTCTACAAGAAGGTGGACACCTGCGCGGCGGAGTTCGAGGCCGCCACGCCCTACTTCTACAGCACCTACGAGGACGAGTCGGAATCGCTGCCCACCGGCCGGCGCAAGGTGGTGATCCTGGGCAGCGGCCCCAACCGGATCGGCCAGGGGATCGAGTTCGACTACTGCTGCGTGCACGCCTCGATGGCCCTGCGCGCGGCGGGGTGGGAATCGATCATGATCAACTGCAACCCGGAGACGGTCTCGACCGACTACGACATCTCCGACCGCCTCTACTTCGAGCCGATCACGTTCGAGGACGTGATGGAGGTGCTCGACCGCGAGCGGCCCGCCGGCGTGATCGTCCAGCTCGGCGGGCAGACCCCGCTCAAGCTGGCGCGCCAGCTTGAAGAGGCCGGCGTGCGCCTGCTCGGCACCCCCTACGACAGCATCGACCGCAGCGAGGACCGCCGGCGCTTCGCCGAGCTGGTGACCAAGCTGGGGCTGAACCAGCCCGAGCACGGCACGGCCCACTCGCTGGAGGAGGCCCGCGCGATCGGCCGGCGGCTGGGCTACCCGATCCTGGTGCGCCCCTCCTACGTGCTGGGCGGGCGGGCCATGGAGGTGGTGCGCAGCGAGGCGCAGCTCGCCGAGCTGTTCGCCGAGGCCCTGCGCGCCGCGCCCGAGCATCCGGTGCTGGTGGACAAGTTCCTCGGCGGCGCCATCGAGGTGGACGTGGACGTGCTGGCCGACGGCCGGCAGGCCGTCATGGCCGGCATGATGGAGCACATCGAGCTGGCGGGCATCCACTCCGGCGACAGCGCCTGCTCCCTGCCGCCCTACAGCCTGGAGCCGGCCATCCAGGAGGAGATCCGCCGCCAGTCCTTCGCCCTGGCGCTCGAGCTGGGGGTGGTGGGGCTGATGAACGCGCAGTTCGCCGTCAAGGACGGCCGCGTGTACCTGATCGAGGTCAACCCGCGCGCCTCGCGCACGGTGCCGTTCGTGAGCAAGGCCATGGGCGTGCCGGTGGCCAAGCTGGCCACCCGCCTCATGCTCGGCGAACGACTGGCCGACCTGCCCTTCGACGGCCGGCCGCTGGTGCCCTTCGCGGTCAAGGAGGTCGTGTTCCCCTTCGCCAAGTTCCCCGGCAGCGACCTGACGCTCGGCCCGGAGATGCTCTCGACGGGCGAAGTGATGGGGCGCGGCGCCACCTTCGCCGAGGCCTACCTCAAGTCGCAGATCGCCGCCTCGAACGGGCTGCGCCACGGGGGCTTCGTCTTCCTCGGCGTGGTCGATGGCGACAAGGCGGCGGTGGTGCCCATCGCCGGATCGCTGCAGCGGCTCGGCTTCAAGCTGCTGGCCACGCCCGGCACACGCCGCGCGCTGATGGAGGCCGGGCTCGCCGACGTCACCGAGACCCGCTTCCATATGGGCGAACCGGGCAGCCTGACCCCTGGCAGCCTGATCCAGTACATGCTCGACGACACGCTGGCCCTCGTGATCAACACCACCACCCACGCGCGCCGCCAGCGCATCGACCACAGCCACGCGCGCCGGCTGATCCTCACCTACAACATCCCCTATTGCACCACGGTGGAAGCGGCCCGCGCGCTCGTGCTGGCGCTGCAGACGACCAAGGGCCAGCGCTTCCAGTACGCCCCCCTGCGCCCCTCGCCGCCTCCCGGCGCGGCGAGCGCCTGAGGGCGACGCCACGGGGACCGCTCCGGCCGGCCGCGGTTTCGAGTGAGGAGCCGATGCGCTTGGGAAGAACGATTCTCGGAAAGTTCATCCTCGAGGAGCGGCTCCCGGGCAACCAGAGGCGCCGCGAGGCGATGGGCCTGCCGTGGCTCACCTACAGCGCGAGCAAGGTCGAGATCGGCGGGGCGATCGCCGCCGCGGAGGCCGAAGTCCAGCGGAGCGTCAAACTCGGGCTCTGGCCCAACCGCCGCGTGCCGCGCGATGTCGTGATCATCGGCAAGTTCATGGGCGATCCCGACGAGCCCGAGCTGCCGCTGTTCGTCACCGAGGAGAGGCTGCCGGCCGAAGTCCCGCAGCGCCACGACCGGCTGGCGCTCGACGAGCGGGTGATCGTCAAGATCGCCACGCGCCTGATCCGGGTCGAGCGCCAGGTGTCCTTCTACCGGCTGCTCACGTACGCGGCCCTGGCTGGGCTCATCCTGCTCGCCGCCGCGCTGGGCGCGCTCTGGCTGCTCCGATGAACGGGCTCACGGCTGCCCCTGGCTTCTATTCGTGGCCCCCTCACTCGTGCCTCAGCGCGTCGATGGGGTTGAGGCCGGCGGCCTTGCGCGCCGGGTAGTAGCCGAAGAAGATGCCCACCGCCCCGGAGAATCCGAACGCCAGCGCGATCGAGCTCGGCTGGAGCAGGGTGGGCCAGTCGGCGAGCCGGGCGATCACCATGGCGGAGCCGATGCCGAGGGCGATCCCGATCAGCCCCCCGATCAGCGCCAGCGTGACCGCCTCGACCAGGAACTGGGTCTGCACGGCGCGACCGGAGGCGCCCACGGCGAGCCGCAGGCCGATCTCGCGCGTGCGCTCGGTCACGGAGACCAGCATGATGTTCATGATGCCGATCCCGCCGACCAGCAGCGAGACCGAGGCCACCGCGGCCAGCAGCAGCTTCAGCACGCGCGAGGAAGCCTCGCGCGCCTGCATGATCTCGGAGAGGTTGCGCACGTAGAAGTCGTCGGGCTGGCCGGCCTGGATGCGGTGGCGCTGGCGGAGCAGGTTCTTCAGCTCCTCCTCGGCCGCGGCCATGTCTTCGCCCTCGCGCACCTTGACCATGATGGCGCTCACGGCGCGCCCCTTGAAGCGGTTGCCGCCCAGCACGCGGGTCTTGGCCGTTGCGATCGGCACCAGAATCAGGTCGTCCTGATCCTGGCCCATCATGCTCTGCCCCTTGCGCTCCAAGGTCCCGATCACCCGCAGCGGCACCTTCTTGATGCGGATGGACTGGCCCAGGGGGTCCTGGCCGGGAAACAGGTTGTCCACCACGGTCTGGCCAAGCAGGGCCACCTTGCCGGCGCTCCGCATCTCGTCGGGCGTGAAGCCCCGGCCCGAGGTGATGCTCCACTCGCGCACCTCCAGGTAATCCGGGGTGATGCCCTGCACGCTCGTCGAGACGTTCTGGTTGCCGCTCACCACCTGGGCCGAGCCCCGCACGCTGGGGGCCGCGTATTGAACCGGGGACACCTCGCGCTGGATCGCGGCCGCATCGTCCTCCGTGATGGAGAGCTGGGAGCCCGAGCCCAGCCGGGCGCCGCCGGCCGAGGCGCTGCCCGAGAGCACGATGATCAGGTTCGAGCCCAGGCTGCGGATCTGCTCGGCCACGCGCGCCTCGGCGCCGGCGCCCACGGCGACCATCGTGATCACGGCCGCCACGCCGATGATGATGCCGAGCATCGTGAGCACGCTGCGCATGGCGTTGAGCTTCAATGCGCCGAGCGCGGTCAGGATGGAGTCGCCGAAGCTCATGCGGGCAGTCCCTCCGGCAACGACGCGCTCCGCTCCGCCGGGAACGCCCCGGCGGCGCGCTCCACGCGCGCATCGGAGACGAGGCGCCCATCGAGGAAGCGCAGCATGCGGTCGGCATGGGCCGCGATATCGGGCTCGTGCGTGACCAGCACGATGGTGTTGCCCTCGCCGTTCAGCCGCTCGAACAGCGCCATGATCTCCTCGCCGGTGCGGCTGTCGAGCGCGCCCGTGGGCTCATCGGCCAGGATCAGCAGCGGGTGGTTCACCAGCGCCCGGGCGATCGCCACCCGCTGCTGCTGGCCGCCGGAAAGCTGCGTGGGCAGATGGTGCTTGCGGTCGCTGAGCCCCACGCTCTCCAGCGCTCGCTCGGCGCGCGCGCGCCGCTCGCGGCGGGGCACCCGCGAGTAGACCAGCGGCAGCGCCACGTTGTCGAGCGCCGTGGTGCGGGCGAGCAGGTTGAACGACTGGAAGACGAAGCCGATCTTCTGGTTGCGGATGCGCGCAAGGTCGAGGCCGCTCAGCCGCCCGACGTCGGCCCCGTCGAGCAGGTAACCGCCGGAAGTGGGCTGATCCAGGCCGCCCAGCAGGTTCATGAAGGTGGACTTGCCGGAGCCCGAGGGTCCCATCACGGCGACGAACTCCCCCCGCTCGACACGCACCGTCACGTCGCGAAGCGCCGGCAGCACCTGCGTCCCCATGCGGTATTGCTTGCACAGCCGCAGGGTCTCGATCAGCGCGGTGGCCATCTCAAAACCTCAGGCGCGGGCCGCTGCCGCTGGTGGCGGCTTTCGGGACCGGGCCGCCGCCCGTGATCACCTGCATCCCTTCGCGCAGCTCGCCCCGGACGACTTCGGTGAACTGGCCGTCGCTGATGCCCGTCAGCACGGCCAGGCGCTGCGGCGTGCCGGAGTCGGCGAGCGTCCACAGCTGGCCCGGCGTCAGGCTCTGTCCGGCCCGGCGGGCGCGCAGCTGGCGGAACTGCTCGCGCTGCTCGGGCGTGAGCATGCTGGCGATGGCCTCGGTGTTCTCGTTCACGATGCGCTGCCGCTCCTGGCGCATCTCGTCGGGGCCGAGCCCCTGCTCGCGCAGGGCGCGGAACTTGGGGCCGGTCTCGCTGAAGATGGCCCGCACCTGCTGGCGCTGCTCCTCGGAGAGCTTCAGCTGGCGCGTCAGGGCGGCCAGGCGTTCCTCGGAGTTCCCGCGCCCGCTGCCGGCGCCGCCCTCGGCCGCACCGCCGCCGGGCTGGCCGGGCTGGGCGAGCGCCGCGCCCGAGACGGCGGAGCCGGTCTCCCCCGGCGGCCGGTAGCGCAGCGCCGCGTTGGGCACCTTCAGCGCCGAGGGGCGCCGCTCCACGATGATGCGCACGTTCGCCGTCATGCCCGGCAACAGCCTGAGATCGGGGTTGTCGGCCGAGATGATGACGTAGTAGGTCACCACGTTCTGCACCACCTGCGGGGCCTTGCGGATCTGCACCACCTCCCCGCCGAACTCCACGCCGGGGAAGGAATCCACCGTGAAAGTCGTGGGCTCCCCGACACGTACGCGGCCGATATCGGCCTCGTCCACGTTGGCGTTGACCTGCATCTTGCGCAGATCCTGGGCAATGGTGAACAACGTGGGCGCCTGCAGGCTGGCGGCCACCGTCTGGCCCACGTCGACGCTGCGGTCGATCACCACGCCATCCACCGGCGAGCGGATCACCGTCCGCTCCAGGTCGATGCGGGCCGTCTGGAGCGCGGCCTGCTGCTGCAGCACCAGCGCCTCCGCATACTGCACCTGGGCCTGCTGCATCCTGATCTGCGCCTCGCGGGACTGCACCACGGAGGCCGCGGCCTTGGCGTTGGCGTCGGAGGAGTTGAGCTGGGCCTGGCTGGATTCGGCGGCCGTGCGCGCATCGTCCACGTCGCTCTGGGCGATGATGCCGCGGGCGAACAGCTCGCGCTGCCGGGCATACGCGAGCCGCGCGTTGGCGACGAGCACGCGGCTTTTTTCCACGTCGGCCAGCGCCGCGTTGTGGGCGGCGCGACCGTTGACGAGATCCGCCTCGGTGCGGGCCACCGTGGCCCGTTCCTTGGCGGCGTTGGCCCGGGAGACGCCGAGCTGTGCCTCCGCCTCGCGCACCTTGGAGGCGAAGTTCGAGGGGTCGATGCGCGCGATGACCGCACCCGCCTTGACGGGAGAGTTGAAATCGACGTTCAGCTCCGCGATCTGGCCCGACACCTGGGAGCCAACCAGCACCGTGGTCACCGCACTGAGCGACCCGGAGGCCGAAACCGTGCTCAGGATCTCCCCGCGTTCCGCCTTGGCCAGCCGGTAGCCGGGCCCCTCGTTCTGCCGGAGGGCAAGCGCGTAATACGCGCCGCCGGCGGCCAACGCGATGGCTGCGGCCACGCTCCCGACCAGGGCACGGCGGATGGCGGCGCGCTCCGGGCTTGCGAGCACGCGCGCCGGCCAGGCGAGCAGGTGGGTGATGGGGGTCATGGTATCGTGTCTCTACTCCCTGCCCCGGCCCCTCACGGAAACCTGTGGGGGAGGGTGCGGGTGATCGCGTTCTCCCGGCGCGGGCGTCATTTCCGGGGCGGTTCCGCGCCGGACTTGGGGGAGGAGGACTTGCGGTAGTCGGCGGCGGCCAGCCGCTTGCGCTGCGCTGGCGTGAGCAGCCCCGCCAGCTCCACCAGCGCGGGATGGAGGGCCTGCTGGGCGGCCTGCGTCGCGGCGCTCAGCCGATCGAACGCCCGCGCCAGGGCCTGCGCGTCGAAGGGCTCCGTGGCCAGCACGTCGGCGACGCCCTTCCGGGAGGCCCGCAGCTCCTGCAGCCTGGGCTCCAGCCGGCTGTTGTGCCGGCTCCACACCTGGTCCATCAGCGGCCGGCCCTCGTCGCCCAGCACCCGCGTCGCCCAGCGCATGGTGTAATGCCGGAACATGGCATCCATCCTGTCCGCGCTCGAGAGAATCCGCCCGGCGAGCAGCCCCGCCAGAAACAGGTTCAGCACCAGCGAGGCCAGCAGGGCCAGCGCCCAGGGATTGGATCGCAGGGACTTCATTCCTCTCGCTCCAGGCCGAAGTGCGGTCCGAATGCCAGCGTGGCGATCTCCTCGGCGACCGGCGCGGCATCGGCGGTGAACATCCGGGTCGGGGAGGCCACCGTGCCGATCACCGCCCCCAGCACCGCGGCGACCATCAGGGCCAGGGCCGGGCGCCAGAGCGGGCCGAATGGCCACACCGCGTACGCCCCCAGCCGCACCCGGGCGCCCCAGGCCGGCCAGCCGCGGGGCGCGGCCGCCAATACGCGCGCCCGCAATCCGCGGGACGGCTCGGGAGCCCGGGCGCGTTCCAGCAGCGCATCGAGCGCCGCGGCCTCGTTCAACCGGGCGGCCGCGGCGGCGGAGCGCCCGACGAGCGCGAGCGCGGCCGCGCGCTCCGGGGGCGGCCACGCCGCCGGGCTGGCGCCATAGGCCAGCAACAGCGCGTCGAGGCGCTCGATCCTCATGGCGGTATCTTCTGTTTCCGTATCGCGCTCGCCCGGGAGCGATGGGGTGTGTTCGCTCATGGCATGCCGCTCCTCTCGTTCCGAAGGTTCGCCAGCCGTTGGCGGAGGGTACGACGCCCGCGGGCCAGCAGCGATTCCAGCGCTTCTTCGCTGCACGCGAGGGCCTCGGCCGCCTCGACCCCGCTGAGGCCTTCGTAGTGCACGAGCACCAGCGCGGCCCGCTGCCGTTCGGGCAGGCGGGCCAAGGCGGCTTCGACCGCCCGCGCGATCTGCTCCTGCAGCAGAGCGTCCGCCGGCCCGATCCCCGGGTCGGCCGGCTCGGGCACGTCGTCCAGGGCGACGTTCCGGCGCCGCCGCAAGACGTCCAGACACAGGTTGTAGGCGACCCGGTGCAGCCACGTCGCCAGCCGCGCCCTGGGCTCCCAGCGGCCCGCGTGGCGCCAGAGCCGCAGGAACACTTCCTGGCTCAAGTCCTCGGCTTCCGCCAGGCTGCCGAGCATGCGGTAGGCGAACCGCGTGACCCGGCGCAGGTGCTGATCGACCAGTTCGGCGCACGCCTGGGGATCGCCTGCCGCCACGCGCCGCATCAGCGTGAGCTCCGCATCCCGGGCCTGCTGATCCTTGAGCGGCTCCAGCTCCACGCCGTCAGTCTTCTTTCGCAGCGGTTGGTCTCGGTGGACGCGCGCCCAGCTCCGCACACAGCCCGCCCCCCCACCGGCGGCGGTCGCGCCCCCGCGCGGCCGATGCTAATCGGGCATCCGCTCCATCCTACACCTTTCCACGCGCCAACTGTACCCGCTGCGCCCATTCCACCTGTGCACCGTTGAACGAGCGCAGCGCGCGGATTCCGTCGCTGCGCGGCGCCCCGTGCGCCGGTCGCGGCGCCCTCTTGGCCGCGGGCGGGCGGGGATGCTAGCGTGGATGGGCACGGGGTCGTCCAACGGGGCCATCGTGGCGGGCCATCATACGGGGCAGGCGCAGATGGGCACGGTCGAGCTGGAACGGGCAGTGGCATCGGCGCGGGCGCTTCGCCGCGAGATCCGGGCCGGGCGCTTCACCGGCCAGACCTCCGGGCAGGCGCCCGGCTACGTGCAGGCCAACCTGGTCGTGGTGCCGCGGGAGGCGGCGTTCGATTTCCTGCTGTTCTGCCAGCGCAACCCCAAGCCCTGCCCGCTGCTGGAGGTGGTGGAGGCAGGCGCGACGGCGCCGCCCCGGCTGGCGCCGGGCGCCGATCTGCGCACCGATCTGCCCCGCTACCGGGTGTTCCGCGACGGGGTGATGAGCGAGGAGCGCAGCGAGGTGCGCGACCTGTGGCGCGGCGATTTCGTGTCGTTCCTGCTCGGCTGCAGCTTCAGCTTCGAGCAGCCGCTGCTCGCGGCGGGGCTGGAGGTGCGCCACCTGCGTTGCGGCTGCAACGTGCCCATGTACCGCACGTCGATTCCCTGCCGCAGCGCGGGGCCGTTCTCCGGTCCGCTGGTGGTTTCGATGCGGCCGTTCCGGCCCGCCGATGCGCTGCGGGCCACGCTGGTGACCGGCGCCTTCCCCGAGGTGCACGGGGCGCCCATCCACCAGGGCGAGCCGGCGGCGATCGGCATCGCCGACCTGGCCCGCCCCGAGTACGGTGACCCCGTGCCGATCGAGGCGGGGGAGCTCCCCGTGTTCTGGGCCTGCGGCGTCACGCCCCAGGAGGCGCTGCTGCGGGCGAAGCTGCCCCTCGCCATCACCCACGCCCCCGGCCACATGTTCGTCAGCGACCTGCGCGAGTCGGAGCTGCACTGGTTTCGCGAGTCGCTGCGCTGACTTTGGGGCACCCTGGCCGACAGCCTCACCCCCCGCCGCTGGCGCGGCGTCCCCACCCCTGCCTCTCCCCACCAAGTGAGGAGGGGTGATGGCAGCCTGCGCGGGTGGCTGGTTCGGGGCTTCCACCTTCTCCTTCCAGGTGAGGGAGGGTCGGGGAGGGTGTGGCCGTGCGCCGCGCCCCAGGAAGGCGGTTTGCGGAGGTCCGAGTCATGTATCAATACATCTGGTAGCGCAGCAGGCGGCACTCGAGCGGGCCGTTGAAGAGGATGTGGCGGCGGGAGGGGCGCAGGCCGATGGCCTTCGCCAGCTCCCCGTGCAGGGTGAAGATGTAGGCGTCCATCCCCGTGCAGCGGTGCTTGAGGATATCGCCCAGGCGCTTGTAGAGCGGCGCGAGTCCGGCGTTGCGCTCCAGCCGTTCGCCGTAGGGCGGATTGATCAGCAGCAGCCCGCCCTGGGGCAGGGGCTGGAAGCTTTCGATCGGCGCCGTGGAGAACGCGATGGCGTCGGCCACGCCGGCATGCCCGGCGTTCTGCCGCGCCTGGCGCACGGCCGCCGCGTCCCGATCGGCGGCCATGATGGGCACCGCGATGGGCCGGGCCGCGGCCCGGGCCTCCGCCTGGATGGCCTTCCACTCGGCCGCGTGGAAATCGGGCCAGCTCTGGAAGCCGAAGCGGCCCCGCAGCAGGCCCGGCGCGCGGCGCCCGGCGATCAGCGCGGCCTCGATCGGCAGGGTGCCGGAGCCGCACATCGGGTCGTAGAAGGGCCGCTCGCCGTGCCAGCCGGTGAGCGCGATCAGCCCGGCTGCCAGGTTCTCCTTGAGGGGCGCGGCGCCCTCCTCCGCCCGGTAGCCGCGCATGAAGAGCGGCCAGCCGGAGCCGTCTACCCCCAGCGTGCAACGCTCGTCATCGATCCAGGCGTGCACCTGGATATCCGGCTGGCGCGCATCGATGTTGGGGCGGCTCCGGAAATCGGCCCGGAACCGATCCACGATGGCGTCCTTGATCTTGAGCGCGGCGTAGTGGGAGTGGCCGATCGGCGTGCGGCCCAGCCGGGCGCGCACCGCAAGGGTCTGTTCCACGGCCATGTGCTGGTGCCAGGGCAGCTTCCACACCTGCTCGTACAGCTCCCGCTCGTCGCGGCAGGGAAACTCCGCCACGATGCGCAGCACGCGCACGGCGCTGCGCAGCCAGAGGTTGGCCCGGTAGCACGCGTCGAGTGGCCCCTCGAAGTAGGCGCCGCCCGGCACGGAGCGGCACTCCTCCAGCCCCAGCGCCTGGAGCTCCGCGAGCAGCACCTCTTCGAGCCCGCGCGGGGTGGAGGCGAAGTAGCGGTGGCGCGGCTTTTCCCGGCCCTTAAGCAGACGCGGCGGCGTCCTCGGGCGAGCCATGGCGCAAGGGGGCGTGGGTGCCGAGCCGCTCGACGGGGTAGCCGCTGAACAGGCCGTCGAGGTCGTAGTACTGGCGGGTTTCGGGATGGAAGATGTGGACGATCACCACGTCGTAATCGAGCAGCACCCAGCTGCCTTCCTGGTAGCCTTCGATGGAGAGGCTGCGGATGCCGGCCTTCTTGAGCACTTCCTCGATGCGCGCGGCGATTCCGCGCACGTGGGCCTGCGAACGCCCGCTGCAGATCAGGACGTAGTCGGTGATCGCCGACCGGTTCTCCATGTCGTAGAGGACGATCTGCTCCGCTTTCGTCTCCTGCGCCGCCGCGATGATCCGCTCGACGCGCTGCCGTTCCTGCATCCGTGGCGATCCTGGTGGCGGTGTGGGCCGGCCGCCGCCCGCGGGCGGCCGGTAGCGTCAGTATGCACGATCGGCTCGCGGCCGTCCACGACCGAGCGCACGGGCCGCAACGCAGTGGCGAGGCCGGGTGGAAGCTCGGCACCGCGTCGGTGAGCCGAACGCGCAGTCGGCCCGCAACCTGGCTGCCCGCGCCCCTCCTCGCGAAGGGGGGTGGGGTGCACGCACGGCGGAGCGTCGCCGCTTGCGAAGCGCCGGCCGAGGGCTTACAACCTTCGAGGCCGTACGCGGCCGATCCTCGCCCGGCGGACGGCGCGCGATCTCCCGGTCGCGTGCGCGCCCGGGGGCGCCCGACGTTGCGGGTTCCTCCGGCGGCGGCGGCTTCGCTCGAGCACGCATGGATGCGAGAAACCGGTTGGATATCTACACCGTCCGTGAGGTGGACGTGGGTCTGTTCCGGGAGCCGTTCGACCAGGTGATCGGCCTGGAGGGCTTCCAGTTGCGGCCCAGGGCCGATTCGTCCATAATCTGGCACTTCGAGAACCCCAGCATGAGCGAACGCGGCCTGCTGCTCGATGTGCAGGGCTTCCTCAGCGAAACCCGCGCGGCGCTCTCCGTGAAGAGCCTGGCTTATCTGGCAAAGCGACCGGGATCGACGCTGGCGCTGGCCCTGCCGCCCGATCCCCGGCGCATCCGCCTCAGCCGCACGCGCTACCGGGAGATCGAGGGCGGGCTGGCGTATCCTGCCGAATGGCCGAAGGAAATGATCCTGCAGAAGATCCGCTTCCGCCTGAGCCGGGTGCTGATTCTCGACGAGCGGTTCTTCTTGGATCTGCTCAGCGGAATCCGGCTCTGAGCCGGCCCGCCTGGGGTCGCATGCGCCGACCGACCCCCGCGCCGCTTGACCCGTGACGCCCGGCCCGTGTCGCCGCTGCCCCGGCGCGGCGGGCTGCCGAGACCGATCCGGAAGACGCATGGAACTGTGCGAGAGCCCCATCCGCGAGCTGCACCGGCGCCGCTTGGCGCGCGAAATCTCCACGGCCGAGATCGCCCGCTCGGTGCTCGGGCGGATCGAACGGTACGAGACGCGCGTCAGGGCCTACATCACGCTGACGACGGGGGACGTGCTGTCCGGCGCGGAGGCCGCCGATGCCAAGCTCGCCCGCGGCGAGCCGGTGGGACCGATCGAGGGCATGCCGCTCGCGCTCAAGGACATCTTCATCACCGCGGGCATCGAGACCACCTGCGGTTCGCGCATCCTGAAGGGCTTCAAGCCCCCCTACGATGCCACCGTGGTCGAGCGGCTGAAGGCCCACGGCCTCAATCTGCTCGGCAAGACCAACCTCGACGAGTTCGCCATGGGCTCCTCCACGGAGTCCTCGGCCTACGGCCCCACGCGCAACCCCTGGGCCTTCGACCGCGTGCCTGGCGGCTCCTCGGGGGGCTCGGCGGCGGCGGTGGCGGCCGGCGAAGCGCTGGCCGCGCTCGGCACCGACACGGGCGGCTCGATCCGCCAGCCGGCCGCCTTCACGTCGCTGGTCGGGCTCAAGCCCACCTACGGTCGGGTGAGCCGCTACGGGATGATCGCCTACGCCAGCTCGCTGGACCAGGGCGGGCCGATCACCCGCGACATCGGCGATGCCGCGCTGCTGCTGAACGTCATCAGCGGCCACGACCCGCGCGACTCCACGTCGGCCCGCCGTCCCGTACCCGATTTCACCCGCTACCTCCAGGGCGATCTCCAGGGCGTGCGGGTGGGGCTGGTGCGGGAGATCGGGCAGGCGGGCCAGCTCGACCCCGAGGTGGGCCTCGCGCTCCAGGCGAACCTGGAGACGCTGCGCGCGCTCGGCGCGGAGCCGGTCGAAATCTCGATGCCGTCGATCGAGTACGCCGTGGCCGTGTACTACATCCTCGCGCCCTGCGAGGCCAGCTCGAACCTGGGGCGGTACGACGGCATCCGCTTGGGGCCGCGCGCCGCAGGGGCGAGCGATTTGAGGGAGCTCTACCGCAAGACCCGCCAGCAGGGCTTCGGCGCCGAGGTCAAGCGCCGGATCATGCTGGGCACGTTCGCCCTGAGCGCGGGCTACTACGACGCCTACTACGTGCGGGCCATGAAGATCCGCGAGCTGCTGCGCGAGGACTTCCGCCGCGCCTTCGCCCGGGTGGAGCTGATCGCCGGCCCCACCTCGCCCATCCCGGCGTTCCGGCTGGGGGAGAAGCTGGACGACCCGCTGCAAATGTACCTGACCGACGCGTACACGCTGCCCGCCAACCTGGCCGGGCTGCCGGCCGTCTCGATCCCCGGCGGCTTCACGCGCGCCGGCCTGCCCCTGGGGTTGCAGCTGATGGCCGACCACTTCCGCGAAGATCGCCTGATCCAGGCCGCCTGGGCCTTCGAACAGGCCACCGACCACCACCGGCGCCGCCCGGCGCTTTCTTGAGTCCGTGGCAGGACGACGCCCGCACCCGGAGTCTGGCAGCGCCGCCCCCGGGCCCGCAAGGGGGGCATCACGCGCCGAGCACACGGCGGAGCACCGCCGTCGCGGCCGGCGCCACTGCCCGGTCACAGTAGAGGTTCTCGACGACGAAGGTCTGGTTGTAGCGCTCGAGCAGCACGGACACCTCCGGCAGCGCGCGCAGGCGGGCGCGCCCGAGCACTTGCTCCTGCACCAGCAGCGGTGGGGGCGCGGAGGCGGGGTGCTCGCCGCCGAGGGTCGAGAGCCGGCGCTCTTCCCGCAGGTGCAGGGTCTCGATGCCCGCCGCGGCGAGCGCGGCAAACAGCGCCTCGCGCTGCTCTGCCGGGATGCCCTCGTGCAGCGGGAGCAGCCGGGTGAGCGGATGGCGATCGACGATGCGCGAGGCCCAGCGCCGGTGGCGCGCGGCGAGCAATTGCGCCCGGATCAGGTCCTCCCGCGCGGAGAGGAAGTTCTCCAGGCTCCCATCGAGCGCGAAGGGGATCTCGTGCTCGCGCACCGCCATGGCGAGGAAATGGTCGAAGGGCAGCAGGGTCTTGTGGAAATACACCTGCATGGCCATGTGGAAGCGGGCCATCAGGAAGTTCTCGTAGGTGTAGATGGCGCCGCGGTCGAGCGCCAGTGCGAGCCCCTGGGGGGTTTCGACGCAGGCCAGCGATTGGATCAGCCGGTCCTGGTCGAAGTGGCCGTAGGCGACGCCGGTGTAGACCGCATCCCGGCGCAGGTAGTCCATGCGGTCCGCATCGATCTCGCCGCTGATGATCTGGCGCAGCAGCGGGTGGAGATTGCGGGCAGGATCGCCCGAGCCGGTCAGCCGCGCGGTCGGGCGGATGCGGTGGTCGATCAGTGCGCACAGCTCCTGCGCCTCCTCCGCGCCGAGCGGCGCAGCGGGCTCCCGGGCGATGGCGGAGATGATCGCCACCGAGTAGTCCTCGTGACTGGCCCGGCCCTCGTGGCCGTCCTCCCCGTACCAGGGCCAGGGCAGCGGCAGCGACCCGCGGGGCGGCATCAGCGCCTCGAAGGAGTGCGAGAAGGGGGCGTGGCCCAGATCGTGGAACAGCCCGGCCAGACGCACGAGCTGGCGGAAGTAGGCCCGCTCCGCCGGCGCGAACCGTGCCCGCACCGGGGAGCCCGCGGCGTCCATCACCTGGTCGAAGATGCGCCCGGCCAGGTGCATCACGCCGAGCCCGTGGCTGAAGCGGGTATGGGTGGCGCCCGGAAACACGGCCTCGGCGAAGCCGAGCTGGCTGATCGAGCGCAGGCGCTGGTACCACCGGTGGTCGATCAGGCGCCGCTCGCGCTCGTTGAAGGCGATCGAGCCGTGCAGCGGGCAGCGCACTTCGTAGCCAGGCGGAGGAGTCATCGGCGGGGCGCGTTGCCACGGAAACGCCCTGGCGGCGGCAGAGCCGGTTGCCCCTGCCGTTGACGGGCCAAGGCCGTTTTGCGAAAATGATCGGATACGTGGCGGGGAGTTGGCGGCCACGCCGGCTGAGCCAGCCTACCACACCAACCCTGACGGGAGCACGATGAACGTCGAGATCGCGTACTGCGTGATGTGAAACTACCTGCCTCAGGCGACCAGTCTGGCCGCCGAGATCAAGCAGGCCTTCGGAGTGGATGCCCACCTCGTGGAAGGGAAAGGCGGAGATTTCGAAGTCAAGACCGATGGCAAGCTCGTCTTCTCGAAGCGGGCCACCAGGCGCTTCCCCGGCACGGGCGAAGTGGTGCGGCTGATGCGCGCGGGCTGAGCCCCGCCGCATGCGCGGGCGGCCGCGCCCGGGCAGCGGGGGGAGCACGCCGGGCGCCGGGACGCCGCGCAGCGAGCTTGGGCGCGCCGGCTACTCGAATTTCCAGAACACGGCGTACTCGATCCAGCCGAAGTTGTGCTTGGTGCGCAGCAGCTCGTCGTCCAGCTCCATGATCCCGTACCGTTCCGCCAGATCGTAATACTGATTGAGCGCGTTGAGGAGCCAGTGCGGGTCGATCTCGACCGATGCGCACAGCTCATGCCAGAGCGATTCCTGCTCCGACGTCAACTCGATCTTTTTCGCCATCGCATCGTCGTCCCGTTGGACTGCGGTCGTGCCGCCCCAGCGCCGCCGGCGGCCAGCCGGCCCAGTGGCCGCCGCACTCTGACCGCGCGGCCGCGCCTCTGGGCTGGGGTGCAAGTGGGCTCACTCTATCAGCACCGCGGCTCAGTGGAAAGCGACACCTGTGCTGGGCCGCCCGCCGCTTTGCGTTTCGGCGCCCGCGTCCGTATAGTGTCGTGACGACCGGCCGCGGTACGGGCCTCGCCACGAGGGGCGCAAGGCAGGGAGGCATGGGCGGGAAGAAGAAGTGGACGGCGGAGGATTCCGCGCGGCTCTATGGCCTCGCCGATTGGGGGCTCGGCTACTTCAGCGTCAACGGCAAGGGCAATCTCCAGGCACATCCGAGCAAGGACAGCGCCATCGGCATCGACCTGCGGCACCTGGTCGAGGATGCCCAGGCGCAGGGGCTGTCGCTGCCGCTCCTGATCCGCTTCTCCGATATCCTGTACGACCGCGTCGCCCACCTGCGGCAGTGCTTCGTCAACGCCATCGAGGCCGAAGGCTACACGGGCGCCTACTTCGGCGTGTACCCGATCAAGGTCAACCAGCAGCGGCAGGTGGTCGAGGAGGTGGTGCGCTTCGGTGCCGAGTTCCGGATGGGGCTCGAGGCCGGCTCGAAATCGGAGCTGCACGCCGTGCTCGCCCTGCACGAGCAGCCCGAGCCGATCATCGTCTGCAACGGCCACAAGGATGTGGCCTACGTGCGGCTGGCGCTGATGGGCCAGCGCCTGGGGAAGACGGTGTTCCTGGTCGTCGAGAAGCCGGCCGAGCTGGGGCTGATCCTGCAGGAGGCGCGCGAGACGGGCATCCGCCCGCACCTCGGCATCCGCATCAAGCTGGTCACCGCGGGCGAAGGCAAGTGGGAGGACTCGGGCGGCGACCACTCGAAGTTCGGCCTGACCGTGCTCGAGCTGGAGCAGGCGGTGGAGCGCCTGCGCGCTGCCGGCTATCTCGATTGCTTCCGCCTGATCCACATCCATATCGGCAGCCAGGTCACCAACATCCGCCGCATCCAGCAGGCCCTGCGCGAGATGGCGCGCTTCCACGCGGAGCTGTGCAAGCTCGGCTGCCCGGTGGATTTCGTGGACGTGGGCGGCGGGCTGGGGGTGGACTACGACGGCACGCGCAGCAACGCCGCCTCCAGCATCAACTACACCGAGCAAGAGTATGCCAACGACGTGGTGGCGACCTTCGCCGAAACCTGCCGCGCCGAGGGGTTGCCCCACCCCAACATCGTCACGGAATCGGGGCGGGCGTTGACGGCGCACCACGCCATGCTGGCGATCAACGTGCTCGACACCGCCGCGCTCGACACCGAGCAGCCCCTGCCGCCGCCCGGGCCCGATGCGCCCGACGTCGTGCTCAAGCTCGACGAGCTGCGCAAGCGGCTGACCGCGCGCAACGCGGAGGAGGCCTGGCACGATGCCCTCGATGCGCGCGACGAGATCAGCAAGCGCTTCGAGCTGGGGCTGCTCTCGCTGCACCACCGGGCCTGGGCGGACCAGATGTTCTGGAAGATCGCCACGCGGGTGGTGCGGCTGGCCCGGCCGGAGCGCCGCCCGGCGGAGTTCGCCCGGCTGGACGAGCTGCTGGCCGACAAGTACTTCGGCAACTTCTCGGTGTTCCAGTCGCTGCCCGATTCCTGGGCCATCGGCCAACAGTTCCCGATCGTGCCGCTGCACCGGCTGCGCGAGCACCCCACCCGCCACGGCATCGTGCAGGACATCACCTGCGATTCCGACGGCCGCATCCAGCGCTACATCGGGCGCTTCCCCGACAAGACCTCGGTGCCCCTGCACCCGCTCCGGAACGGCGAGCCGTACTACCTGGGCGTGTTCCTCACGGGGGCCTACCAGGAGATTCTCGGCGACATCCACAACCTGTTCGGCGATACCGATGCCATCCACGTGGCGCTGAACGAGGACGGCACCTGGCGCTACGAGCAGATCATCCACGGGGAGAGCGTCGCGCGCGTGCTCGGCTATGTGCAGTTCAGCCCGGACACGCTGATGGATCGCATCGCGCGGCAGGTGCAGGCCGCCGTCAAGGCGGGGCTGATGACCGCCGCGGACGGCAAGACGCTGCGCACGCTCTACGCCACCGGGCTCCAGGGGATGACCTACCTCGACGCCCGCGGCGAACCCGGCACGGAGGCCGGCACCGGGCGCGGCGCCGCAGGCAGCTCCGCGCGAAAATCCGCCCGCCGCCGCGCACCGAAGCCGCCCGCCCGCGCGATCGCCTGGCGCTGAGCCGTCCGGCCCCCGTTACCCTCGCCGCAGCCCGCCATGAGCATCCCGCCTGACATGAGCAGCCCGCCCGACCCCGCCTCGCTGCCCGCCTTCGCCGCCCCCGACGCCCGGGTGGTGCCCTACGCCGAGGCGCGCGTGGCGATCCTGCCCGTGCCCTACGAGGGCACCATCTCCTACGGCGGGGGCACCGCGCGCGGCCCCGCGGCGATCCTGGCCGCCTCGGGCCAGCTCGAAATGTACGACGAGGAGCTCGACTGGTGCGTGGACGAGGTCGGGTTCGCCACCCTCCCGCCGGTCGGGTGCGCTGGCGCCACGCCCGAGGAGGCCATGCGCCGCATCCACGCCGCCGCGCGCGAGCCCCTGGGCGCGGGCAAGCTGCTGGTGGCGCTCGGCGGCGAGCACTCGCTCAGCTACGGCGTGTGGACGGCGCTGCTGGAGCGGCGCGCCGGACGGCCCTTCTCGCTGCTCCAGATCGATGCCCATGCCGACCTGCGCCCGAGCTACGGCGGCACGCCCTACAGCCACGCCAGCATCATGGCCCGCGCCCACGAGCTGGGGCTGCCGTTCGTGCAAGTGGGCATCCGCGCCCTCTCGGTCGAGGAGCGCCAGTTCCTGCGCAAGACCGGCCTCGAGCGCAACGTGTTCTGGGCCCACGACATCTGCGCCCGCAGCGACCTGGGCTGGATCGAGAAGGTGGTGGCGCGCCTCGGCCCGGAGGTCTACATCACCTGCGACATCGACGGGCTGGACGGGATGCTGATGCCCGCCACCGGCACCCCCGTCCCCGGCGGCCTGGGCTGGTACCCCGCCCTGCGCCTGCTCCGTGCGGTCAGCGCCCGCCGCAGGATTGTCGGGCTGGACCTGACCGAGTTCGCTCCCCTGCCCGGCCTCCACGCCGCCGACTTCCTCGCCGCAAGGCTGGTGTACAAGATGATCGGCTATGCCACGGTGGGGGATATGAGGGGGTCACCGCCCGGGGGGTTCCGCCAGCTCTGAATTGCCGTCGATACGGCAATGCCGCAGCCCACTTCACGTCGACTCGGCTTGTAGCGATTGTGGAGACGTAGGCGTTCTCGAAGCAGGCCGCTCGGCTTTTCATTGGTGAGGAAGTCGCCGATCTCGTTGGGTAACTCGCGTATGGCCGCGATCGCGGCGTGGCGGCGGGCAGCCTGCAAGGCCCCGCCGGTGCGCCGGATTCGGGCTGGCCGGTCGGTTGCCGGGGGCATCGCCGGGAGGGGCCTCTTTACATCCGGCGCTCCACTGTGCAAAAACCGCCGCAGGGGGGAACCATCACGCCGAGGTGCGCGCGATCAGCCCGCCGCTTGCGACGTCACGGGCGCGGAGCGCTTGGACGCGCAAGGGCCGTGACTGTATGCCGTGTCCATGATGGACAGAGCACCGCTAGAGGGATCGGGCATTGCGAATCGGACGGCCGATCCGCCACACCTTCACCAGCAATCACGAGAGCACCCATGCTTTCATCCGCCACTGCGGAACAGGAACCCTCTGCTTCCCGCACGAAGGTGACCGAACGCGTCGAGCGCATGCTGAATGATTTCGACGTTCCGTGTGAAGTCGTCCTGGCCAATGGCAAGGCGCTACGCTTCGGGAGCGGCGCCCCGAAGTTCCGCGTGACCCTTCATACGGACCGCGTCCTCGCCAAGGGCCCCGACGAGTTTACGCTGGGGACTTCCTTCGTGAACGGCGAGTTCGACATTGAAGGCGATATGCTGACGTTTTTCGATATACGTACCCGCCTGAAGCATGCGCTCGGCGGGTTGACGCCTAAACTTCACTTCTGGGCCCAGCAACTGATCCAGGCGCCCACCAAGGTCAACAAGAAGGCGATCCAGCACCACTACGAGTTCGGCGACGATTTCTTCCTCTGCTTCATCGATACGGATTACCATCTCTATTCCCACGGATTCTTCCAGACGGATGATGAGTCGCTGGAAAAGGCCTGTGAGCGCAAGCTGGAGACCATGTACGACTGGGCGCAACTGAAGCCCGGCATGCGTGTGCTGGATATCGGCGCCGGCTGGGGCGGCGTGACCCGCTACTGCGGGCCCCGCGATGTCCACGTCACCAGCCTGACGCTCGCCAACGACTCCTACGCCCATATTCAGCGGCTGCTCACGGAGAAGAAGTACCCCGGCGAAGTGCTGCAGGAGGACTTTCTCGTCCACAAGGCGGAGAAGCCATACGACGCGATCGTCATCCTGGGCGTGATCGAGCACATCCCTTACTATCGCAAGTTCTTCCAGCGGGCGTGGGAGCTTCTGAAGCCGAGCGGCCTGATCTACATGGACGCCTCGGCGGACCTGGAAAAGTATGCCGTGAGCCGATATATCCGCCATTACATCTACCCCGGCACTCACAGCTACATGTGTCTGCAGGACGTGATCCAGGAGATGCTGTTCCACGGGTTCATGCCGCGCCAGGTGGTGCAGGACAACCACAACTACATGCTGACCATGCGCCACTGGGCGGAGCGCTTCCAGGCCAACCGGGAGATGATCCTGCGGCGTTGGGGCGAGCAGGTGTACCGGGCGTTCTGGCTGTACTTGTGGAGCGGCGCCTACGCCTTTGGCCACAACGTATTGCAGGCCTACCACATGGTCGCCGAGCGCACCCCGACGCACGGCCCCCGGCCGGGCGTCGTGCGCCGCGCCCGGCATTTCGTGCGGGAGCTGTTCTGAGGGGCGCTCCCGGCAGAGGGCGCGTAATCCCGGCGCCCGGACCTCCTGACGGTGGCCGCACTGGCGCGCTCGAGCAGGCGGGCCGCCTCGGGGTGGGTGCGGGGCTACGGGGTCAACACCCGATCCAGTGCATCCGGATCGAACCCCAAGATGGCTTCGCCGTCGACCAGCGTCACCGGCGTGGAATAGAGGCCGAGTGCGGCCAGTTCGGCCTCGGCTGCCGGATCGACCATCGGGTCCCGTTCCTCAAAGGACACGCCTTTGTCGGCCAGATACGTCTTCAGGGCCGCGCAGGGCGCTCAGAACGGGGTGGTGTAGACGATCACGTGTTTCACGGCAGGGCTCTCGTCATGGGCGCGCCGACCGGTTCCGTTCCAGGATCGCGCGGCGTTCCGCTTCCGCTTGTTCGCTGAGCCAGGGGCGCTCATTCGTGAAGACCAGCCGTTTCCACTCCTCGTCGGCCGACCACCGGAAGGGCGTGTCGACGATGGTGCCGGGCTCCGTCGCGCTTTCGAGCTGGCGGAAGCCCGTCCGGAGCACCTCGCGCTGGTTTTCGCGCTGGTGGGGCCGGCCGCAGGCATTGCCGAGGGGATAATCGGTGAACACGGTGCGGGGATTGCAGGCACTCGCGGTGATGTCGCGGGCATTGCTGAAGGTGACCGTCGCGATGCCGTTGGCTTCCAGGTGCCGGGCGACCAGACTCACGGTCTGGTGGCAGACCGGTCAGACGGGACTCAACAGCGCCGCATCCACCCGGTCTGCCTTTAGCAGGCGCAACACCTCGGGCGCGTCCACCTCCACCGTCTTGCGCTGGCTGTAATTCTCCTTGAGGCGATAGAAGTTCGTGGCGAGGCTGCCCAGCACGCCCTCGTCCCGGAACTCCCGCAGCCGGGTCACCGGAAAGAACGTGTTGGCGTCCGACATGTCGCTCTGGGAGCGGTCGTGATTCGCCACCACGTATAGGATCCGGTCTTCTGCGATCTCGCTGGGGATGGGCCACACCTCCAGCGCGTAGGAACCCACGTTCGAGCCGCCGGTCTTGACGCGCGCCAGCTCCTCCGCACTGAATCCGCCCTCCGGCACGAGCGTGAAGCCCGCGGTGGAAACCAGCGCCACCCGACATTCCGCCAAGGGTTTGCGCAGCGGCGTGAACGGCGCGCCCTCGTAGTGTGCCCATTGGTAGGAGCGCGTATAGCCCAGCCCACGGTAGTACTCGCGGGTCTTGTCGATATAGCGAACGTAGTCCATCCGCCGTCCCCCTCGGTGTGTCCGACGATGAGGCACGGGCCTCGACGACCCCGACCGGAATCGCGCCCGAAACGCTTCGCCGCCAAGTTCCGGATCACGCCGCCCCGACCCGCGGGCGCGCCTCGCTTCCTCTCTACCACAGTCGGGCGGGACGAGGACAGGACTTCGACCGTCCGCGCCACCCCACCCCCCCCCCGCAGCCGGTGCTCTTTCCGCTGCCGCAGGGAGCAGACCGGCGCGCTGGATCCCCGGGGCCGCTGGTCGATGGCGCGGATTCCCGCGCGGCGGGGAACGGGGCGCCGCTAGCGCCTGAGGGCGGCCCTGACGGCCTGCTCGATGGCCTGGCCCAGCTCGACGGTGTTGGCCTTGCCGCCCATGTCGGGCGTCTTCACGTCGCTGTCGCGCAGGGTGGCCTCGATGGCGCGCTCGACCACGCGGGCCGCCTCGGGGTGGCCGAGGTGGTCGAGCATCAGGGCGCCGCTCCAGATCTGCCCGATCGGGTTGGCGATGCCCTTGCCGGCGATGTCGGGCGCGGAGCCGTGCACCGGCTCGAACATGCTGGGGAACGTGCGCTCGGGGTTGATGTTGGCCGAGGGCGCGATGCCGATCGTCCCCGTCACCGCCGGGCCCAGGTCGGAGAGGATATCGCCGAACAGGTTCGAGCCCACCACCACGTCGAACCAGTGGGGGTTGCGCACGAAGTGGGCGGTCAGGATATCGACGTGGAACTTGTCGGTCCTGACGTCCGGGTACTCCGCGTGGATCGCCTCCCAGCGCTTGTCCCAGTAGGGCATCGTGTGGACGATCCCGTTCGACTTGGTGGCGCTGGTGAGGTGCTTCTTCGGCCGCGCGCGCGCCAGCCCGAAGGCGAAGCGCAGGATGCGGTCCACCCCGCGCCGGGTGAAGCGGGTCTCCTGCCAGCACTCCTCGTCGTCGCGCCCCTCGTTGCGGATGCCGCCGATGTTGGAGTACTCGCCCTCGGAGTTCTCCCGTACGATCAGCATGTCGATATCCCCGGGCTTGCGGCCGGCGAGGGGGCTCGGCACCCCCTCCAGCAGGCGCACCGGGCGCAGGTTGACGTACTGCTGAAACTCCCGGCGGATGGGGATCAGCAGCCCCCACAGGCTGATGTGGTCGGGCACGGTGGGCCAGCCCACGGCGCCCAGGAACACCGCATCGTGGTTGGCGATCGTGGCCAGGCCGTCCTTCGGCATCATCGCCCCCGTCTTCGCATAGCGCGCGCAGGACCAGTCCTTCCAGTCCCACTGGAAGCGGACGCCGATCGCCGCGCCCACGGCATCCAGCACCCGGATGCCCTCGGTGACGACCTCCACGCCGATCCCGTCCCCCGGGATCACGGCGATGCGGTGGGTGGTGCTCATGCGCAGCCTCCTATCTGTGGCCTCTCTGTGCCCTGGCGACCCGGATGCGGCCCCCGCGGGGACGCCGCAGTCAGTTGCAGCGTAGCCTCCCGCCGCGGACGGCCGCAGCGTAGCACGGACGGCGCGGGAAAGGGGAGGCAGCCCCGCACCAGCCACCGGAGCGATTTGGCGGGGCACCCTCACCCCCGGGAGAGGGGGCAGCCGCGTCAGCGGCGGGGCGAGGCCGCCGGCGACCTCTCGCCCCGGCCCCCTCTCCAAGAAGTTGGAGCGGGGGAGAAGGCCAAGGCTCGCGCCCCCAGCGTTCAATTTGACGCACCCTCCCCCTCCAATTCTTGGAGCGGGAGGATCGGGGTGGGTGAGGTTGTGGCGCACCCTCCCGCTCCGATTCTTGGAGCGAGAGGGTCGGGCTGGCTGAGGTTGTGGCGGCCTCAGCCGATCTCCCGGTGGCGGAAGCAGTCGGTGGTGTGGTCGTTCACCATGCCCACCGCCTGCATGAACGCATAGCAGATGGTGGGGCCGACGAACCGGAATCCGCGCCGCTTCAGCTCCCTGCTCATGGCGGTGGCCTCGGCGGTGACGGCGGGCACCTGGTCGCGCGAGCGCCAGGCGTTGCGACGGGGCGCGCCCCCGATGAAGCGCCAGATGAAGCCATCGAAGCTGCCGAACTCGCGGCGCACCTCGAGCAGCCGCCGGGCGTTGCCGATCGCGGAGGCGATCTTGAGCCGGTTGCGCACCAGCGCCGGGTCGGTCAGCAGCGTCGCAGCCCGCGCCTCGTCGAAGGCCGCCACCCGCTCGGGGTCGAACCCGGCGAAGGCGCGCCGGTAGCCTTCCCGCTTGCGCAGGATGGTGATCCAGCTCAGCCCGGCCTGCGCCCCTTCGAGCACGAGGAACTCGAACAGCGCGCGGTCGTCGTGGACGGGCACGCCCCACTCGCGGTCGTGGTACGCGACGTAGAGGGGGTCGTCTCCGGCCCAGGCGCAGCGGTCGGTCATGGTTTCCCGCCGATGGAGTGCGTGCCGGGCGGGGGCCGCGCCAGGACGCCGGCGCCAGGCGTCGCAGGCGTGGGGCCGCGCGGCCTATCTGCCGGCGAAGGCGTTGTTGCGGTAGAAGGCGATCGCGCCGCCATCGCTGCCGATATAGAGGTCCAGGTCGCCATCGCCGTCGAGATCGGCCAGCACGGGGGCGCTGCCCATGGGAAACGTCAGCCCTTCGAGGTAGGTCTTGTTGACCTGCCAGCGCGAGGAGGCCAGCGGGCGGGCGTCGAGCGCCTCGAGCACCACGATCGGGCCGCGGTCGGTGCCCACCAGCATCACGGGCAGCGGGCGATTGGTGAGGCGCACGACGGCGGGCGCGGCGTTCACGCCCACATCGATCCCGGCGAAGCGCCGCTCCACCAGCTCGAAATCGGCCCAGCTGCCGCCGGGCTTGCGGCGGAAGAGCGAGACCCAGCCCTTGAGGTGGCCCACCAGCAACTCAGGCGTGCCATCGCCATCCAGGTCGTAGAAGCAGGGCACGGAGTTGGGCCCGGCGTTGACCCCGACCAGCGGCATCGGCGGCGCCGTGTAGGCCGGCGGCCCGGAGGCGCTCTGGTTGCGCCAGACGTAGATGCGGCCGTTCTCCGTCCCGACGATCAGCTCGGGCCGGCCATCGCCATCGAGGTCCTGGAAGGTCGGGGCGGCATTGCGCCCGTGCTGGTAGCCCGCGAAGCGGGCCGTGACGAGACGCCAGCGCGGGCCGTCCTTGGGCCCCAGGTTTTCGTAGTGGGCGAGGCTCCCGCTGCGGGTGCCGACCAGCAGGTCTTGCCGCCCCTTGCCATCGCCATCGAAGAAGGCGGGCTTGCTGCCCGAGCCCAGCCGCAGGTCGCTGATCGGGGCGCGCTCGGCGATGAACACCGGCTCGAGCGGCAGCTCCCGCTGCTGAAGCGAGGCCAGCGCCGCGGCGGGGGTCGGCTCGGAGCCCTGGGGCCGCGCGCCGACGGTACCGGGCAGCATCTCCTCGCGCACCCGCTCCTGGGGCAGCATGTTGCGGGGGCGGGCGGGTGCCAGCCGGGCCAGATCCTCCGGCGAGAGCGCCCCCTCGTTGCGCCAGAGCGCCAGCGTACCCAGGTCGCTCCCCAGCAGCAGGTCCGGCCGCCCCCGCCCGAACAGGTCCACGAAGTGGGGGGCGGCATAGGCGCTCGCCCGCAGGTTGCGCCAGGGCGGCTGCGCCTTGTAGCCATGGGCCACCGCATCGCTCGCCTGCAGGGCGGGGTCCGCGATGGCCGGCACGAGCGCGCCCGTGCGGCTGCCCACCACGAGATCGGCCGGCGCCTGCGGCTTCCAGGGGAACGCCGCCGGCGAGGCATCGCCTTCCACCGCCAGCCCCGCGAAGCGCACCGTGGAGAGGACGAATTCGGGTCGTTGCGCCGTGCCCTTGTTCGCGAACAGGATCACGTTGCCGCGCCCGTTGCCGACGATGAGGTCCGGCAGGCGGCCGCCCGTGACGGCACGGAACAGGGGCACGCTCAGCGAGCCCACGTCGACCCCGGCGAAGAACAGGTCCCGCACCTGCCAGCGGGGCTCCTTGGGGGTGCCGACGTTCTGGATCCACTCCAGCCGCCCGTTGCGGTCGCCCACCACCAGGTCCAGCTTGCCATCGCCATCGAGGTCCACCAGCGCGGGGGCGCTGAACGAGCGCTTGGGGGTGGGCAGGATCGGCTCCGGCGCCGAGCGCAGGATCACCCGCTCGCCCCGGCTCTCGTTGTAATAGAGCAGCAGGTTTCCGCCGCGGGTGCCGACGACCAGATCCGGCAGGCCGTTGCCGGTCAGGTCGCCCGACGCCACGTGCAGCCGGGACTGGAAGCGTCCGAGCCGCCGCACCTGGAGCGCGTTGCGCTCCTCGAGCCAGAGCTCCGGGCCCTGCTTCCCGGCGCGGTTGAGGTACAGCAGCAGCTGGTCGCTGTCGCTGGCCACCAGCAGGTCGGTGCGTCCATCGCCGTTGAGGTCGACGAACAGGGGCGCGGCATAGCCGCCCGCGTCGATGATGTGGAAGCGGGGGTCGGCCAGCTCCCACACGCCGGCCTGGCGGGTGCCCAGGTTGCGGTAGTAGGCGATGCGGCCATCGCTCTTGCCGACCATCAGGTCCAGGTTGCCATCGCCGTCCCAGTCCACCCACTCCGGCACCGCGTTGTCTTCCGGGCTGATCTGCAGGAGCTTGACCGGCGGGAAGCGGCAGCCGGCGCCGGATTGCGCATCGGTGCAGAAGGCGGGCTCGAAGCGCGAGCCCTGGTTGAGCAGCAGCCACACCTCGCCCTGGTCGTTGCCGAGCGTCATGTCGGGCAGGCCATCGCCGTTGACGTCGGCGAACTTGACGACGAGATTCGGCCCGAACGAGCGACCGAGGAAGTCGCTGCTGACCAGCCGGAACACCGGCAGGTACTTGTGGCCGTCGTTGTGGAAGTAGAACAGCTTGCCGGAGCCCGAGCCGACGAACAGGTCCAGCGCCCCATCGCCATCGATATCGATCAGCGCGGGCGCGGCGTTGCCGCCGACCCCGATCGGCGCCAGCGGCGCCTCGCCGCCGGACGTGCGCGGCCCCGTGCGCGCCGCGAGGGATTCGTTCAGCAGCCGCCAGCGGGGCTCGCGGGCGGTGCCCTGGTTCTCGAAATAGAGGAGATGACCTTGCGCCGTCCCGAGCACGAGGTCCGCCGTGCCATTCCCATCCAGGTCACCCAGGGTGGGCTTGGCACGGGAGAAATCGCCGCCGAACAGCAGGCTCTCCTTGCCGTCCAGCTCGCCGTAGTAGATGCGGCGCCAGGTGTGCACCACGGCCACCCGCCCCGATTCCCCGGGCGATGGCGGGCTCTGCGCGGCCACGGGCAGGGCCGCCGTCAGCGCGAGCGAGGCCAGCCCCAGCCAGGCCAGCCCCAGCCAGGCCGGCCCCAGCCAGGCCGGCCCCGAAGCCCGGGTGGGGCGGGAACGCAGGGCCGCGGGCCGCTCCGACCCGCGCGGGAGCGGTTCCGGCAGGACTGCCCGCTGGGGCCAAGGCGCTCGGTGGGTCACGGGGGCGCACCGGAGTTCGGGGGAGCGTTCGGAGGACATCGGTGCGCCCTTCCCTGGGCTGGATCTGAGGCCGGCCGCGGCGGGGCGGCCGCGACGGGCACCACGTCAACGGGCACCCGCCGCTCCGCTCTCCAGGGCATGCAGGGCGTGCGCCATGGAGGGAAGCCGGGCGATGCCCGCCGCATCGGGATACGCCTGCACGGCCGCCAGCAGCGCAGGCGCTCCCCCCGCGAGCACGAGGCACCCCTGCTCTTCCCGGACGAGCTGTGCGACGCGCGCCAGCATTGGGGGCAGCGACTCGTCCCAGGCGCTGACGGCCGCGAGATCGATCGCCAGGCGCCGGATGCCCTCGTCGAGCTCCTGATCCACCACCGCCTCCAGCTCGTGGAGGTGCGCCGGCGTCACCTGGGGCGGCAGCCGCACTTCGACCGCCCGCGCCGAGTGCTTCCCCCGGCGCCGATGGACCAGGGCGAAGGCGTCGTTCGCCATCCGGCGGCCGATCGCCAGCACTTCCTCCAGGAGGTCGCGGGAATGGGTCGTGAAGCGCGCCCCGGCCCGGAACCGGTTCCGGCGCCGCGGCAGGGGCGCGCAGGAGACGATTTCCGCCTCGATCGCCAGGTTGCCCTTGAAGAGCACGAGGTTGACCAGGCTGCCGAGCGACAGGGCCTGGCTGGTCTTGAGGGCCACGCCCCCGTCCGAGATGTCCACGATCTCGATGGCGATCCGCTGCTGAACGAGCGCCTCCCCCGTGTGCAGGAAGGCAACCCTCGGGGATGCCCTGCGGTTCGCGCCATCCATTTCGTGGCCCCCGGGGTTCACCGCGGATCGCGCCCTGCACCCTGATCCGCCGGAGCTGACCGTGTCAGGCCATCTTGGCACACGGGGCGCGCTTTGGACAATCCGGGCACGAAAAGGTTGAGGCTCGTCTCGCGACACCGACCCCAGGTAAGCAACCGAGCCAACGGCCGCGCCAAGGTTTCACAGGGCGCCCGAACGGTGTTAGCCTTTCGTCAGCATGGAACGACTGCGGCGCGGCAACGCGTCGGGTTTGCACGGCACACCCCGATCTCGCAGGCGTGCGATGCGTCGATCTCAGCGAACAGCCTCCCGATCGGAACCCTCCCCGCCCCGGCGGGTGCTGCTGCGCTGGCTGGGGTGGTTCCTGCTCGCGAACGTCGGGCTGCTGTGCCTGATCTCGATCCAGTACTTCCTCAACGCCGACCTGCCCCAGACCGTGCGGGGGCGGGTGTTCCTGGCGCTGGCGGTGCCCGGCCACTGGGCGCTGCTGGGCCTGCTGCCCTACCTGCCGCTCGCGGCGCTGGCGACGCTGTATCCGCGCCGGCGGGTGGTGATGGCCAGCGCGGTTACCCTCTACGCGCTGCTTGCGCTGGTGATCGTGATCGACGCCCGGGTCTATCTGCTGTACCGCTTCCACCTCAACGGCATGGTGTTGAACCTGCTCAGCGGCGGCGCGGTGGCGCAGATCCTGCCGGTCGAGGGCCAGGTCTTCGCGATCGCGGGGCTGGTGGCGCTGGCCTTGCTCCTGGCCGAGCTGCTCATGGCGCGGCTGGTGTGGGCGGGGGTGGCGCGGGGTCGGGGTCGGCTGGGCCTGCCCGCCCTGGGGCTGATGGCGCTGATCGTGCTGGGCGGGCAATTCGCGTACGCCCTCGCCGATGCCCGCCAGGACACGGCCGTGACCCGCATCGTGCGCTTCCTGCCCTGGCCGCAGATGGTGCGCATGGACAATGCGCTGGACCGCTGGGGGTGGGTGGCTAAGCGCGCGCGCCTCGCCATCGAGGCGCCCACGGGCGAACGCCGGCTGCGCTATCCCCTGGAGCCGCTGGCCTGCCGGCCGCCGCGAGAGCCGCTCAACCTGCTGATGATCCTGATCGACGGCTGGCGCTTCGATATGGCCACCCGCGAGGTGGCCCCGCACCTGTGGCGACTCTCGCAGGACAGCCTCGTTTTCGAGCGCCACTTCAGCTCGGGCAACGCCACGCGCTTCGGCGTATTCGGCCTGATGTACGGCCTCTATTCCTCCTACTGGAACGGGTTCCTGGGCGAGCGGCGCGGCCCGGTGCTGGTGGATGAGCTGCTGCGGCAGCAGTACCGGTTCAGCATCCACGGCAGCGCCAGGCTCACCAGCCCCGAGCTCGACCGCACCGTGTTCGCCGCCGTGCGGGCGCGCATTCCCCTCGAAACCCCCGGCGAGAAGGCCTGGGGTCGGGACCGGCAGATCACCGACGATTTCCTGGCGTTCCTCGGGCAGCCGGGTACCGGCCCGTTCTTCGGCTGGCTGTTCTACGACAGCTCGCACGCCTTCACGTTTCCGCCGGACTACCCCCGCTATTTCTCACCGATCCTCAATGGTATCAATCACATGGCGTTGGACAACCAATACGACGCCACGCCCTTCCTCAACCGCTACAAGAACGCGGTGCACTTCGTCGATTCGCAGGTGGGCCGCGTGCTCGACGAACTGGACGCGCGAGGGTTACTGGAGCGCACCGTGATCGTGGTGACGGGCGACCATGGCGAGGAGTTCAACGAGAACCGGCTGAACTACTGGGGCCATAATGGCAACTTCTCGCGCTGGCAGACCCAGTCGCCCCTGATCGTGCATTGGCCCGGCAAGCCCCCGCGCACCTATTCCCACCTGACGAGCCATCTCGACGTGGCGCCCACGCTGCTGCGCGACCTGCTCGACTGCACCACGCCCATCGACCGGTACAGCAGCGGTCGCCACCTGCTCGATGCGAGCCAGCGGCCGTACCTGGTGATCGGCAACTGGGACAACTTGGCGATCCGCCAGCCCGACAGGATCACCGTGTTCAACGAGCTCGGCCACGCCGACGTCGTGGACCAGGATTATCGCGAGATTCCCGGCGCCAAGCCGGACGCCGCAATCCTCGGAGAAATCATCAAGGAGATGGGCCGCTTCCGGTAAGTACCGTCGCTGCGCGGGTCGCGCCGCCCGTCCGGGGTGGCCTCGGTCGCGCCGGGGCGCCACGCCGCCGGGCACGGCAGGGGGCTGTGTGCCACACTGCACGGCCCGGCCAGCGCCATCGGGGGCTGAACGCTCCGCGCACAATCCGATTGCCAAGCCCGCGGGCCTTCTTTAAAGTCAAATGGATTGTTCCATCGTGGGCAGTGATGGGCGTAGTTGTCCCGAAAGGAGCGGACACGTGGACGACATGTCGGTCAAGGACGCGGCCGCGCTGCTCAAAGTCTCCGAAAAGACCGTCTACCGCTGGATACGCCAAGGCGTGATCCCCACTTATCGCTTCCAGGGGCAGTACCGGTTCGACCGCAGGGAACTGGAGAGCTGGGCACGCCAGAAGCGCATCGGCTACGGCACCGGCCAGGGGTTGCTCGAAGCGGGCGGCGTCGAGACGTTGGACCCCATCGCGGCCATGCGCCGGGGCGGCATCCATTACAAGATCGAGGGTGACACGCCGGAAGCCATCTACCGCAACCTCGTGGACCTGTTCCCGTTCGCGCCCCACCTCACCCAGGAGCATCGCGACCGGCTCGTCGCCACGCTGATCGAGCGCGAGCAGTTGCACTCGACCGGGATCGGCCATGGCGTGGCCGTGCCGCACCCGCGCCATCCCCAGGATTGGGGGCTGGGGGAGCCCGTGGTGGGCATCTTCTTTCTCGAGCGGCCGGTGGATTTCAAGGCGCTCGACGGCAACCCGGTGTACGTGCTGTTCGTGTTGCTCTGCGCCACGGTCAAAGGCCACCTGAGCATGCTCTCCCACGTCTCGCACCTGCTGAACGACGCCGAACTGCGCGCCTTCCTGCGGAGTCAGCCCAGCCGCAGCGACCTGATGGAGAGGATTCAGAATGCCCTCGGAAGTCGCATTCCCCCCGCCTCCACCCCCGCCGCGGGCTGAGTTGGGCCGGGGGATGGGCGGGCTGCGCATGCACCGCATCACCGCCCACGAGACGGGGGTGGTGATGCTGTGGGCGGTGCTGGTCGGGCTGGCCTCCGGGCTCTCCGCGATCGTGCTGAACCTGGCGGTGCACAACGCCATCGTGGTGCTGGAGCCCTGGCGGGGCACCTGGGTGATGGCGCTGCTGCCCGCCCTGGGCGGGGCGCTGACCGCGGCGTTCATCCACTACCTGCTGCGCGACACGGCGGGCCATGGCGTGCCCGAGCTGATCCGCTCCGTCACCGTGGGCGGCGGCGCCGTGCGGGCGGACCTGATCTATTCCCGGCTCGTCTCCAGCTTCCTGACCGTGGGCAGCGGCGGCTCCGCGGGGCTGGAGGGGCCGATCGCCACCAGCGGCGGCGCCATCGGCAGCACGCTCGGCCGGCTGCTCGGGTTCACCGAGCGCCGGCGCACGCTGCTGCTGGCCTGCGGCACCGCGGGGGCGGTGGCGGCGATCTTCAACGCGCCGCTCACCGGCACGGTCTTCGCCGTCGAGGTGATCCTGGGCGAGTGGAGCGCGCTGGCGATCATCCCCACCGTGGTCGCCGCCGTCTCCGCCACGCAGTTCAGCCGCCTCGTGCTGGGCAACCAGATCGCCTTTCCCCACGAGGTGTTCGCCTTCGGCACCGTCGATCTGCTCGCCTGCGTGCTGCTGGCCGGCCTGACCGGGCTCGGCTCGGTGGGCGTCCAGCGGCTGATGCGGGCCACCGAGCACGCCTTCGCCCGCACCCGCTGGCCGCGCTGGGTGAACGCGGGCGCGGGGGGCCTGCTGGTGGGGCTGGCCGGGCTGGCCATGCCCCAGGTGCTGCACGACGGCTACGACGTGGTGCGCCAGTTCCTCGGCGGCGCCCCGGGCTGGGGCCTCGGGTTCGTGCTCGCGTTCGTGCTCGTCAAGGCGGCGGCGTGCTGCATGACCCTCGGAAGCGGCGGCTCGGGCGGCGTGTTCGCGCCGGCGCTGGTGCTGGGGAGCGGCACCGGCTACGGCTTCGGCCAGCTGGTGCGCCTCGCGCTGCCCTTCGCCGCCACGGCGAGCCCATCGGCCTACAGCCTGGTCGGCATGGCCGGCATGGTGGCCGGCCTGATGCACGCGCCGCTCACCGGGATGTTCCTCGTGCTGGAGGTCACCGGCGGCTACCGGCTGATCCTGCCCCTGATGATCGTCTCCGTGCTCGCGCTGCTGCTGACCACCTACTTCGAGCAGGGCAGCATCTACACCCGCGAGCTGCTGGAGAAGAACCTGCTCGCCCGGCGCGGCTCCGACCAGCACCTGCTGCAGACCATGGAGTGCCGTGAGGTGGTGGATGCCGAGGACGTGGTGCTGCACGAGGACACGCTGCTGGGGGAATTCGTCGAGCGGTTCGCCCATGCCCGGCGCAACATCTTCCCCGTGGTGGATCGCGAGACCCGACGCTGGCTCGGGATCGTCAACCTCGACGACATCCGCCCCTACCTGTTCGATCGCACTCTCTACCCGCTGATGACGATGGGATCGGTGATGGACGAGACGCTCCCCACCATCGGCGCCCAGGATTCGGCGCTCTCGGCCATCCAGGTGTTCGAGGAGAGCGGCGCTTGGTCGCTGCCCGTGGTCGAGCCCGACGGGCGCTACGTGGGCATGATGTCCAAGTCCACCCTGTTCGACCGCTACCGCCGCGAGCTGATCGTGCACACGGCGGAATAGCGGCGGATGGCCGGCGACCGGTGCCGACAGTGCACACAGGCTCCCCCTTTACCTGCGAGCGATTGTCGATTATGTTCCGGTGAGGTCAGAAATCGTTTGCGCCGTCCTGGCGCGGACGACCGCAGGCCCCCAGCGATGCGTCCACGGGCGTTGCCCGGCGCGCGTCGTTCCGGTCGATCGAGCGACCGCATTTTGGCCCGCCCCGCCCGGGGCCTGGGCCGGATCGCACCGGAGCCTCAGGGAGCAGGTCGCCTTTCGTTCACCCAGCCTTTCCGAGTTGCAACGCATGCCGCTTCGGCGGCCTGCGCTTGCGGAGTCCGACCCATGCTCAAGCGAATCGGGGTGCTCTCGCCGCTGCTCGCACTGCTGGCGTGGCCTGCGGCGGCGCAAACGTTCTACATTTCCGCCATTCCCGATCAGGACGAATCGCGGCTGATGGAGCGCTTCGGCAAGATCGCGGGGTACCTCACGCGGCAGTTGGGGGTGGAGTTCAAGTACCTGCCCGTCAAGTCCTACGAGGCCTCGGTGACGGGCTTCCGCAACAACCAGATCCAGATGGCCTGGTACGGCGGGCTGACGGGCGTGCAGGCGCGCCTGCGGGTGCCCGGTTCCGAGGCGATCGTGCAGGGATTCGAGGATCAGGCGTTCGTCTCGTACTTCATCGCCAATACCGGCACGGGGCTGGAGCGGAGCCAGGCGTTCCCCACGGCCATCGCCGGCCGCACGTTCACGTTCGGTTCCAAGGGCTCCACCTCCGGCCGGCTGATGCCCGAGTTCTTCATCCGCGAGGCCTTCGGCAAGGCCCCCGACGACGTGTTCAGGCGCGTGGGCTTCAGCGGGGACCACTCGAAGACCATCGCCCTGGTGCAGTCGGGCGCCTACGAGGTGGGCGCCTTGAACTACGAGGTCTGGAACACCGAGCTGGCCAAAGGGCGGATCGATACCCGCCGGGTGAAGGTGATCTGGCAGACGCCCGCTTACCCGGACTACCACTGGGTGATCCGCGGCGACGTCGACAGCACCTGGGGCGGCGGGTTCAAGGAACGGGTCAGGCAGGCGCTGCTCTCGATCGACGACCCCCTCCTGATGAAGGTCTTCGCCCGCTCGAAGTTCGTCCCGGCGAAGAACAGCGACTACGACCCGATCCTCAAGACCGGGCAGGCCATCGGCGTGATCGACTGATGCGCGTCTTCCAGTTGCAGGCGGCCAACGTCAGCTACAACGGCCGCCGCGCGCTCGCAGAGGTGTCGCTCGCCATCGAGGCGGGCGAGCGCGTGGCGCTCGTGGGCAAGAGCGGGGCGGGCAAGTCCACCCTGCTCAACCTGCTCTATCGGCAGCAGACCGCCCGCTGCGCGCTGGTGCCGCAGGACTACGCGCTGGTCAAGCCGCTCTCGGTGTTCCACAACGTCTACATCGGGCGGCTGAACCGCCACGCCGCCGCCTACAACCTGCTCAACCTGGCCTGGCCGCTGCCGCGCGAGGTGGAGCCGGTGCGCGCGGTGCTGCGACGGGTGGCGCTGGAGGAGAAGCTGTTCACGCCCGTGGGCGAGCTTTCCGGCGGGCAGCAGCAGCGTACGGCCGTGGCGCGGGCGCTGCACCAGGGGGGCGAGGTGCTGCTGGGCGACGAGCCGGTCTCGTCGGTGGACGAGCTGCAGTCGCGCGAGGTACTGGCGGCGATCAACCAGGATTTCCGTACCGTGGTGCTGGCGATGCACGACGTGGCGCTGGCCCTCGCGTTCACCGACCGCGTGATCGGCCTGCAGGGCGGCAGGATCGTGCTCGATCGCCCGACGGCCGGCCTCCAGCCCGGCGATCTCGATTCCCTGTACCGGTCCTGACCGTGCCCGCGCCCGCGACGCCCCCGCAGACGATGCCGCGCTCCGCGGCGTTCAGGACCAGCCTGTGGTTCCTCGGGCTGGCAGCGGCCTGCCTGCTTCTCTCCGACATCGAGATCACGACCCGGGACCCCTGGTTCGAGCTCGGGCGGATGATGCGGGGCGCGCTCACCCCGGATTTCTTCGCCACCGAGCAGCTGGCCTCGGCGCTGCTGCACACCGTCGCCTTCGCCGCCACGGGGGTGGGCATCGCCGTGCTGGCGGGGTTCTGCCTGGCGCTCGTGTTCCACGTGGGCGCGGTGCGCTGGGGGTGCGCGTTCCTGCGGGCCATCCATGAGCTGTTCTGGGCGCTGATCTTCCTGCAGATGTTCGGGCTGAGCCCGCTGACCGGCGTGCTGGCCATCGCCATCCCCTACTCGGCGATCTGCGCCAAGGTGTTCGCGGAAATCCTGGAGGAGGCCGATGCCACGCCGCTCAAGGCGCTGCCGGCGGGGAGCGGCATCCTGTCGGGCTTCTTCTACGCCAGGCTGCCGCCCGTCTGGCAGCATATGAAGACGTACGCCCTCTACCGCCTGGAGTGCGGGATGCGGTCGAGCGCCGTACTGGGGTTCGTCGGCCTGCCGACCCTGGGCTTCCACCTGCAGACGGCGTTCCAGCAGGGGCAGTACTCCGAGGTGTCGGCGCTGCTGTACCTGTTCTTCCTCTTGATCTCGACCCTCCGCCTGTGGGTACGCCCGCGGCTGGTGCCGCTCCTGTTCGTGCTGGCGATCCTCGCCCTGCCGCCCGGCATGCCGATCGCCTGGGAGAATGCGCTGCGGTTCCTCACCGCCGATATCGTCCCCGCGCCCCTCCGCGCGGGCGCACTGCTGGACGCCGGGACGCTCGGCGCGCTCGGCCGCTGGATGGGGATGCTGCTCAGGGATCAGGCGCTGCCCGGCATGGTCGCCACGCTGCTGCTCTCCCAGGTGGCGCTGGTCGGCACGGGGCTGCTCACGCTGGTCTTCTTTCCGTTGATTTCGCGACACTTCTTCGGTCCGGTGGGGCGTACGGCCGGCCACGTGTTCCTCGTGATCGCCCGTTCCACGCCCGAGTACATCCTCACCTTCACCTTCCTGCAGGCCTGGGGACCTTCGATGCTGCCGGCGATCGTGGCGCTGGCGCTCCACAACGGCGCCATCATCGGCCACCTGACGGGCCGCCACGCCGACGCCATCCCGCGCAGGCCCGATAGCCCGCGCGGGCTGAACCTCTACGGCTTCGAGGTGCTGCCCCGCGTGTACGGCCAGTTCCTGGCCTTCCTGTTCTACCGCTGGGAGGTGATCCTGCGGGAGACGGCGATCCTCGGCATGCTGGGCATCCACACCCTCGGCTTCTTCATCGACAACGCCCTCTCCCAGCTCCGGCTCGACCGCATGATGTTCCTGCTGCTGGTCACGGCCGTGATGAACGTCGGCATCGATATCCTGTCCCGCCGCATCCGCGCCAACTTGCGCCTGACGGTCAATCCCGAGACCGGGGAATGATGGCGGTGCCTCCCGCGGTCGGCCCGCGCGATCGGGCGGGCACGGGCGGCGCCTCCTGCTTCACGGCCTCAGGGCGCGTTCGCAGTGAATCTGGTATAAGGAGCCGCTGGAGCACACCGATCCCGCGCGACAGGGACACTGATCCGCCCAGCGCCGCCCCGGACCTTCCGCCGTCCGAGCCATGAACCTGAAGGACACGCCCCAGCAGGCTCGCCTGCGCCAGGAGATACGCGCCTGGATCGCCGCCGCGGTGCCCACGGAGCTGTTGGGCCAGCAGGAGTGGCTGGCAATGCCGCTCACTACCTCGACTCTCGCCGACGAGCTGGCCGGGCGGCCCGAATACGAGCCGCTGCTCGACGCCCTCGACGGCCAGGGGTGGCTCGCCCCCGCCTGGCCGCGGGAGCACGGCGGGGCGGCCTTCAGCGCGGAGGAGCAGTTCGTGTTCGACGAGGAGTGGCTCCGTGCCGGGCTGCCCCCCTTCCGCACCGACGGGCTCGAGAAGGTGGGGCCCACCCTGATCGCGCTGGGCACGCCCGAGCAGCAGGCGCGCTTCCTCGAACCCACCCGGCGCCGCCGGATCGTCTGGGCGCAGGGCTACTCCGAGCCGGGGGCGGGCTCCGACCTGGCCAGCCTGGCCCTGCGCGCCGAGCCCAAGCCGGGCGGATACCGGCTGAACGGCCAGAAGGCGTGGACCTCGAACGCCCACCGGGCCGACTGGCTCTACGTGCTCGCCCGCACCGACCCTGCGGCCCGGCCTCGGCATGCGGGCATCAGCCTGTTCCTGGCGGACGCGCGCAGCGCCGGCATCACGGTGCGGCCCATCGTCGCCATCGATGGCTATCACCATCTCAACCAGACGCTCTTCGAGAACGTGTTCGTCCCGGAGGCGCAGCTCGTGGGCGGGCTCAACCAGGGCTGGAAGGCCGCCAACTTCCTGCTCGGCTACGAACGCTTCTCCCACCCCTCGGCGATGCCCGTATACCACGACCATGCGCTGGCGGCGCTCAAGCGCGACGCGCGCGCCATGCCGGGCGAAGGTGGGCCCGACGGCACGGGCGGCAGCCGCTGGGACGATCCGGGCCTGCAACGATCGGTGGCCAGGCTGGAGATGGATACCGACTGTCTGCGCTACGCCCGCTACCGCGCCCAGACCCGCTTCGTGCGCCGGGGCGAGCCCGGGCCGGAAAGCTCGATCTTCAAGCTCTATGGCGGCGCCCTGATGCAGCGCATCGTCGAGACCCACCACGAGCTGACCGGCCCGCGCGGGATGGCCTGGGACGCGCAGCCCTTCGGGCCGGAGAGCCAGCAGCTGGCGCGACGCTCCGCCCGCGTGCGCGCCTATTCGATCTCCGGCGGCACCCAGCAGATACAGCGTAACGTGATCGCGCAGCGCATCCTCGGGCTGCCCGGCCAGTGACGGCGGAACTCGCCCCAGCGCCCCGAGCGCGACCCATGGCCCTCGCCCCCTCCGACGAACCGACCCCAGGGGCCTTCCTGGCCGCCGCGACCCGCCGGCCGCTGGCGCCTGACGTGCTGGAGGCGGCCCGCCAGGCCGTGGCGGACTGGTTCGCCGTGGCGCTGGGCGCGGCGCGGGAGCCCACCACCGCCGCCGTCCGGCGCGCGGCGGCGAGCTTCGCGGCGTCGGGCCGCGCGGCGGTGGTGCTCGGCAGCCCTTCGGCCGAGCCCGTAGCGGCGCTGGTCAACGGCACCATGGCCCACGTGCTGGACTTCGACGACACCCACCCCGCCTCCGGCGTGCACGTCACGGCCCCCGCCTGGGCGGCCGTGTTCGCGCTGGCCACCGCCGAAGGGCGCAGCGGGGCAGAGGCCCTGGCCGCCTTCGCGGCCGGCTACGAGCTGGCGGCGCGGCTGGGGGCCGCGGGCGACCTCGGGGCGGCCCTGCTCCGGCGGCGGTTCCACCCCACCGGCGTGCTCGGGCGCATCGCCGCGGCAGGCGCGGCTGCCGCGCTGCTCGGGCTGGAGCCGGAGGCGGCCGAGCATGCGCTGGCCCTCGCGGCGACCATGGCCGGGGGCCTCACCGGCTCCTTCGGCACCATGGCCAAGCCGCTCCACGCCGGCCAGGCGGCGTTGGACGGCGTGGTGGCCGCCCGGCTCGCCTCGGTGGGCTTCCAGGGCGCCCGGCGCCTGCTGGAGCCGGGCGGCGGGCTCGTCGCCGCGCTGGTGCAGGACGGGTCAGTGCGCCAAGAGCCCTTACGGCTCACGGCGGGGCAGGCGCTGCTCGAGAACGAGATCAAGCCCTACGCCTGCGGCAAGGGGGTGCACCCGTTCGTGGCCGCGGGACTGCTGCTGGCGCCCGGGCTGGCCGGACGCGCCGTGGCGCGGATTCGCGTCTCGGTGCACCCCGATGCGCCCAGGGTCGAAGGCATCCGCCACCCCCGCACCGCCATGGAGGCCAAGTTCAGCCTCTCCTTCTGCCTGGCCTCCGCGCTGCTGGGCTCGGCCATGATGCCTGAGGACTTCACCCAGCGCCGCCTGGAAGCCCCCCAGGTTCGCGCGCTGATGGCCCTGGTCGAGGTGGCGCGGGATGCGGGCCGGCCCGCGCCTGCCGCAGCTCACCTGCAGGTGACGCTCGCCGACGGATCTTCCCTCGGGGCGGAGGTGCGGCTGGACCGTGAACCCGCCGCCGGCCCGATGCCGTGGGCCGACCTTGCGGCCAAGTTCGACCGGCTGGTGCGGCCCGTGCTGGGGGAGCGCACGGACGCGCTGTTCGAGGCGCTGCGCCAGCTCGACCGACCGGGCCGGCTCGCCCGCGTCGCCGCGCTGGTTGGCGCGCCCTCGGGCCCATGACCGGCGCGGGGGGCGCTCCCGCCGCAGGTTTCCGGTCGGCCGGACGCCGGCATGGCGCTGCGCGGTCTCTACACGAGGTTGACGCGGGTGCCGCACACCAGCACCTGCGTCTCGGAGAGCTTGAGCCCGCGCGCCTCGGCCTCGACCAGCACGCGCCTGGGATCGGCCGCCTTCACGTCGATGGCGCCGAGGCCGGTGCCGCGACCGTCCGCGGCCCGCACGAACCGCAGGCGACCCCGCTCCAGGCGGATTTCGTGATCGCCGCCGGGGGTCGAGACCGCCGGCCTGTTGAGGATGCGCGCCCACAGCGAGGTCTGGGCCACGGGGTCGGCGCTCTGCAGCTCCGCCGCGACCAGCTCGCTGACGCGTTCGGTGCGCACGGCCTTGCGCCAGTCGGGCCCGGCGGGCGACCAGGGGCTCATCGGCTCGCGCGGGTCGGAGCCGGGCTGGGCGCCGATGGAGAGCAGCACGCCGCCGGTATCGGAGGGGTGGAAGTGCGTGGTCACCCAGTCCGGCCGGTCGCTGGTCGCCACCGAGCGGATGCCCAGCCCCATCACCCGCTTGCGCTCGGCGATGCCATCCGCGCAGTGCAGGATCACCATGTAGCCGCCGTCGCCCTCGCGCCGCCTCAGGAAGCGCCCGGCGGAGGCGTCGGGCTTGACCGGCGCCACGATCTCCAGGAAGTCGCCGCCGATGGGCGCCACGATGTTCTCCAGCCCCCAGCGGGCGACGTGGTCGTCGCGGAAGGCGACCGCGAGCCCCAGTACGGCGCACAGCTCCTCGGTCGCCGGCGCCAGCTTCTCCGCCACGAATGCGATCTGCCGCAGCCTCATCGGTAAGACCTCGATACGAGTGTTGGGTTGGGGTTCGTCCAGGCGGCCCTCTCCCCTTCCGTCACCCGGCCGGCCGCACGCGGGCGGCGTCGCCCTCCGCCTCCAGGCGCGTGCCGAGGGGGGCGCAGAGCGCGTTCTGGGTGGCGAGCGCGTCGGCCTCCTCCCGCCAGGAGCGGAGCACGGTCTCGCCGTGCGCGTTGTGGCGCACGGGGGCGAGGGTCAGCCCGGCCACCCGCTCGCCCTCCAGCTCGACGCGCGCCAGCAGGCCGATCCAGTCGCCGTGGCGGCGGTCGTAGTGGCCCACGTCGAAGGCGAAGTTGCCCATGCCGTAGAGGATGGGCCGATCTCGGTACAGCCCCACGCCGAGCGGGGAGTGGGGGCCGTGACCCAGCACCAGGTCGGCGCCCGCCTCGATGGCCGCCTGCGCGATCTCGCGCATGTACTGGAACACGTCGGTATCGAGCCCCCAGTGCACCGAGGCCACCACCACGTCGGCGCGCGCCCGCAGCGCCGCCACGGCCGCGCGGTACTCGCCGAGCGCCTCGGCATCGGCCCAGGTCACCACCTCCGGCGCCATGCCCGGCCGCGTGAGGGCGCGGAGCTGCTCCACGCGCGGGCGGTAGGCCGTGTGGGCGCGCAGGGCGGCCACGCCCGGCTCCTTGTCCGTGGCCTCGTGGTGGAGCGACCAGTAGACGCAGGTGTGCTGGATGAAGCCGAAGCGCAGGCCGCCCCGCTCCACCACCACCGGCGTCCACGCCGCCTGGCGGTTGACCCCGGAGCCCGTGTGGGCGATGCCGAGGCCGTCCAGCACCGCCAGCGAGGCGGGGATCGCCACCGTGCCGTAGTTGACGTTGTTCGCCGTGCCCACCGCGTGGTAGCCCGCCACCTGCAACGCGCGCCCCGCCGCCGCCCCGGCGTAGAACCCCTCCGGGGGCCGCTGGGCCGGCCGCTCGGCGAGCAGGCACTCCAGGTTGCCGAACACCCCCACGGCGCCGTGCAGCGTCCCGGCCACCTGGCTGAACGCGCGCGGCGGGTCGGCCATGTCCCTCAGGTTGACGTCGCCGGTCAGGATCAGCGTCTGCGCCATGGGCGGTCTCCACGAGAGGGCGCGAAGGGCAAAGGGCTCCGCCTCCCATAGCACAAGGATGGGTGGGGCCGGTATGGGGAGGGCGACATTCAAGAACCGCTGGCGCAATTTGGTTTGACGGCGCCCTTCGACGGTTCATTGACTCGACGTTATTTGTAGCTACAATGAAAACGTGAAGATCGAATTCGATCCGGCCAAGAGCGAGCGGAACGCCCTGGAGCGCGACCTGCCGTACGTCCTGGCAGCCGAATTCGAGTGGGAGACCGCGACATACCGGGAAGACACCCGCCGGGCCTACACGGAACGCCGGTTCGTGGCTATCGGCCATCTGGGCAACCGGCTGCACGTGATCTGTTTCACGCCCATCCCCGGTGGGGTGCGCCTCATCAGCTTCCGAAAAGCCAACGAACGCGAGGTCCGTCGCCATGCGCAAGAAACTCGAGAAGCCCCTGACGAATGAAGCGGGCGAGGTGCGGGAGCTGACCCGCGCCGACATCCGCCGCTTCCGCCCGCCTGCCGACGTGCTGCCGGCCGACCTCGTCACCGTGCTGCCGAAGCGAAAACCGGGGGAGCGCGGCCCGCAAAAGGCCCCCACCAAGGAGCAGGTCACCCTGCGCCTGGATCACGACGTGCTGGAACACTTCAAGGCGACCGGCGCCGGCTGGCAGACCCGCATCAACCGTACCCTCCGCGACGCCATCAAGGGCGGGTAGCGTCAGCGTCTGCGGCGCACTTGTAGGGAGCTGATCACTGGTCCCCTCATTTCAGTTTTCGCAGTGGTACCGATCTCCGTCGTTCGTCTTGTTTGGCGCAAGATACTCTGCTAACAGGTGTTTGGGGCGCTTGACAGGGCAGTCCTATCACGTGACTCCAGCCTGCCGAATGCGTACAAGTGAAGGGTCGTTAGCTGAAAGACCGACGCGGGGCCAAGTGGCAGAATGAAACATAGGGACATGTTATGCAGCCGGTTCCTTACGGATACGCGAGCTTTCAACAACGTGCAATCGCGTTTCTTATTGACGTGGCACTAATAGCGCTTGCGTATCGTGTTGGGTCATGGTTGGTCGGTGAATTCATATCGATTCCTGGTAACTCTCCGAAAGCATATAGGCCTGAATACCCATTTTCTGCATACCCTTTTTCTGTCCAATTCTCAGTTGTGATGGGCCAGCTTCTCAAGCCGCTTTGCGGCCTCGGTTTGGCCTGGGTTTTCGTCGCTCCAATGGAAAGCTCGACAAGAAAGGCTACACTCGGAAAGATGTGTATGAAATTGACAGTCACTGATTTGACAGGCAATCGCATATCACTTGGCCGCGCTTCCTCTCGCTTTTTCGCCAAATTGCTTTCAGCGTTGATATTCGGTATTGGATTCCTCGTCGTGCAGGCGACTGAGAATCGCCAAGCGTTACACGACATAATGGCAGGAACCCTCGTTATTCGAAGAAATTGACTCGTCGCAGGTACCGAGAACAGATTCATAGGATCACTACTACAAATTCTATTGAAATCGTTCCTAATTGGGGCGCACCGGGGGGCGTAACGCATCGCACTCTCTACCCCGCCCTCCTCTCCGCATGGAACACCCGCGGCCGCTTGGCGAGGTCGCGGCGGAGTTCGATCTCGCGCAGCGTCGGATGCGCGGCGGCGAGGGCGCGGACGGCCTCGGCCTGGTCGTGGCCGATCTCGAACAGCACCCGGCCGCCGGGAGCGAGGCGTTCCGCCGCGAAGGCGAGCAGATTGCGGTGGAAGTCGAGCCCGTCCGGGCCGCCATCGAGCGCGGCGCGCGGCTCCGCCTGCGCGACCTCGGGCTCCAGCCCCGCGATGGCCGCGCTGGGGATGTAGGGGGGATTGCTGACCAGCAGGTGCGGCCGGAAGGCGGGGTGGAGCGCTTCCAGGCGGTCGCCGCGCACCAGGCGGAGATCGTTGCTGCGGGGCGCCAGCAGGGCGGCGTGGCGGGCGCGGTTCTCGCGGGCGCAGGCCAGCGCCTCGGCCGAGCGCTCGACGCTGACGCAGGTCAGCCCCCGCGTCTCGGCGCAGAGGGCGAGCGGGATGGCGCCGGTGCCCGTCCCCAGCTCGACCAGCGTCAGGGGCGCCTCAGGATTGCCCGTTGGCACGGCCATGGCGGCGCGCAGGGCCGCGATCGCCCCCAGCGCGGCCTCGACCAGCGTCTCGGTGTCGGGGCGGGGCACCAGGCAGCCGGGGCGCACGGCCAGGGTCAGGCCCCAGAAGCCCGCCTCGCCGGTGAGGTAGGCCACGGGCCGGCGGGCCGCCCGCGCCTGCACCAGCGGCCGGAACGCCGCCAGCTCCGCCTGCGTCAGCGGCCGGTCGAACTGGAGGTAGAGGTCCAGGCGACGCAGCCCCAGCACGTGGGCGAGCAGCAGCTCCCCATCGAGGCGGGGCGAGGGCAGACCCTTCTCGCGGAAGTAGCCTTCGCACCACTTCAGCAGGGCGGCGACGGTCCAGGTGGATGCCGCGCGGGAGTCGGCGGAGGACTGGTTCAACGCGGGGGCCGCTTGCGGAACGCTTCCTGGATCTTCTCGCCGATGGTGGCGATGTTGAAGGGCTTGACCACGTAGGCATCCACCCCGAATTTGCCCGCGGTCACGATCTCGTTCTTCGTGTCCGCCGCGGTGATCATCAGCACGGGGATGGTCGAGATCGGCGGCGCCGACTGGCGGATGCGCTTCAGCAGCTCGAGCCCGTTCAGCTCGGGCATGCGCCAGTCGGTGAGCAGCAGCCCGATCCCGCCCTTGAGGATCTCGTCCCAGGCCTTTTCGCCGTCCTCGGCCTCGGTCACGTCGCTGTAGCCGAGCTTCCTGACGATGTTGACGATGACCCTGCGCAGGTTGGGGTTGTCCTCCGCGATCAGCACCCGCAACGCCTTCTCGTCCGCCATCGCGGCTCCCTTCGCCCAATCCGGCGGCGTGGCCGCACGCCGGGTGCACGTTCGACTGCGCGTTCTTCGCGCCTGTTGATTTCGTACAGGAACCCGCGCGGAAAGCCAAGTCCGGAGCCGCTTCAGGAGCGGTCGCGGGGTGGTGGGCGACCCCTGCGGAATCGGGCTGGCGGCCGCCGCAGCCTCACCCCCGCCGCTGGCGCGTCCCCACCCCGCCCTGCGGGCACCCCTCCCCACCAAGTGGGGAGGGGAATCTGCCCACGGTCGCTGGCACGTGTTCGGGGGTCTCCTTCCGTTCCTCCAGCAGAGGGAGGGCCGGGGAGCGTGAGGCCGCCGGCGGAAGCGCCAATGTTCAATCTGACCCACGACCCGCCGCCCCGCGCGCTTGCAACCTGCGGGAGCCCGTGGTTGAATCGGCAATGGCTGAACACCCGGGGAGCCGGTGGCGCCGGCTGAGATGCGGAGCGCATCCGCAAACCCGCAGAACCTGATCCGGTTAGCACCGGCGGAGGAAGCGTGGCGAAGTCTCCCCCCGTTGTGCGGCAAAGTCCCTCCGGCCAGCCCGTCCGCAACGCGGTTCCGCGCGCCGTCCCGCCGGTGCAAGCCTTCGCCGAGCCCGGCCCCCCTTGAACGCCGGCACGTCCGCCGCCGCGCTGGAAGCGGTGGCGCTCACCAAGTCGTACGCCTCGCGGGCGGGCACCTATCCGGTGCTGGCCGGGGTGACGCTCGCGCTCGCGCCGGGCGAGTTCGTGGGCGTGCTCGGTCCCTCGGGCGGGGGCAAATCGACCCTGCTCAACATCCTCGCCGGCCTCGAGCCCCCGGATGGCGGCCAGGTACGCATCCACGGCCGGCCGCCTGGGGCGCGGCCGCCCATCGCCTACATGCAGCAGAAGGACTTGCTGCTGCCCTGGCGCACGCTGTGGGACAACGTGCTGCTCGGCCCGGAGCTGGAGTCGCCGCACGACCGCGTGCGGCTGGAGCCCAAGGCGCGCGAGCTGGTGCGGCAGTTCCGGCTGGAAGGCTTCGCCGACCACTACCCCGCCCAGCTTTCGGGCGGCATGCGCCAGCGCACGGCGCTGATCCGCACGCTGCTGTGCGAGCGGAACATCCTGCTGCTCGACGAGCCCTTCGGGGCGCTGGATGCGCTGACGCGCCGCCGGCTGCACCGCCACCTGCTGCGCGTCTGGCGCGAGTTCGGGCAGACCGTGCTGCTGGTGACCCACGACGTGGAGGAGGCGATCGCGCTCTCGACGCGGATCGTGGTGCTCTCGGCGCGCCCGGGCCGCATCGTCGATGTGTTCCCGCTCGACGTGCCCCACGAGCTGCGCGAGCGCACCGGCGAGACGCTGCGACTCAAGCAGCGCATCCTCGAGGTGCTGGAGGGCGACGATGACGCCTGAACCCCGCACCGCATCGTCCACGGCCGAACCTGTGGCTTCCATTCGCACCCCGGCACCCGCCGCAGGCGGGGCGGCCCAGGCCCGGCGCAGCGCGGCGCCGCCGCGGGGGAGCCTCGGGGGCCGCCCGGGCCGCTGGCTCTATCCGCTGGCGCTGATCGCCGTGCTGCTGATCGGCTGGGAGGCCACCGTACGGCTCGCGGCCATCCCGCGGTTCGTGCTGCCCGCGCCGAGCCTGATCGGCTTGACGTTGGTGGAGAAATGGCCGGTGTTCCTCGGCCATACCGGGGTGACGCTGCTGGAGGTGTTCGCGGGCGGGGCGCTCGGCATCCTGGTAGGGCTGGTGCTGGGCGTGCTGATGTTCTTCTACGGGGTGCTGGAGAAGGCGCTCTATCCGCTGCTGATCGCCTCCCAGAACGTGCCGGTGTTCGCGGTCGCGCCGCTGCTGGTGGTCTGGTTCGGCTACGGCTTCGCCTCGAAAGTGGTGATGGCGGCGGTGATCGTGTTCTTCCCGGTCACGGTCGCGGTGCTGGATGGCCTGGCGCGCACGGACCCCGACCTGATCCGCCTGTTCCGCACGATGGGCGCCTCCCCCGGCCAGATGCTCTGGAAGCTGCGCGTGCCGGCGGCCCTGCCCTCGTTCTTCTCCGGGCTCAGGCTGAGCGCGATCTACTCGACCATCGGCGCGGTGATCGGCGAGTGGGTGGGCGCCGGGGCCGGGCTCGGGTACCTGATGCTCTCCGCCAACGCCCAGTTGCGCGTGGCGGAGGTGTTCGCCGCGATCCTCTGCCTGACGCCGATCGGCCTGGTGCTGCTGGGGCTGGTGGCGCTGGTCGAGCGCTGGCTGCTGCCCTGGCAGCGGCTCACGCCCGAGGACAGCGACCTCGTCAACCTCGAACCGTAGGAGCTCACCGTGAAACCCCGTCGCACGATGCTGCTGGTCGCAGGACTGGGCGTGCTCGCACTCGCCATCGTGGCCGCCGCGCTGCTGCTGCGCGGCCGTGCCGATCCGGCCAGGCAGAAGCTGATCCTGGACTGGTTCCCCAACGCGGACCATGTGCCGCTCTATGTGGCGCGGGAGGCGGGGCTGTTCGCCAAGCACGGCCTCGAGATCGAGATCGTGGCGCCGGCCGACCCCAACGACCCCCTCAAGCTGGTGGCGGCGGGGCAGGCGGCCTTCGGCATCAACTACCAGCCCAACGTGATCATGGCCCGCGCCGAAGGGCTGCCCATCCGCTCGGTGGGCGTGCTGGTCGAGCATCCCCTCTCCTCGCTGGCGTTCCTCAAGAAAAGCGGCATCAAGACGCCCAAGGACCTGAAAGGCAAGAAGATCGGCTACTCGGTGCAGGCCCTGGAGCTGGCGCTGCTGAAGGGGCTGGCCGAGAGCGCCGGCCTCAAGGAGAGCGACTACACCACGGTCAACGTCAACTTCAACCTGACCAGTGCGCTGCTCTCGGGCCAGGTAGATGCGGTGATGGGCGCCTACTGGGTCTATGAGCTGCCGGAGCTGGAGCTGGAGAAGCAGCCGGGCGACTACTTCGCGCTCAACCAGCACGGCGTGCCCGACTACTACGAGCTGATCGTCATCACCAATGACGACTTCCTGCAGAAGCGGCCCGAGGCGGTGCGGCAGTTCGTGGCGGCCCTCGATGAGGCGATCGCCTTCTGCCGCGCGAAGCCCGCGGAAGCCCTGGCCATGTACTTCAAGGCCAACCCCCAGGTGCGCAAGGAGCTGGACGAGCGGGCCTTCAAGCTCGTGCTGCCCCTGTTCGCCACCACCCAGCAGCAGAAGGAGGAGACGTGGGCGGGCTTCGTCAAGTTCGCGCAAGGCAAGGGGCTGATCAAGGAGCAGGTGCCCACCGAGCGCCTGTACCGCAACGTGCTGCGCTGAGAGGACGGCCATGACGCTCGCGACCGACGGCGTGCCCATCGCCCTCACCATCGCCGGCTCCGACAGCGGCGGGGGCGCGGGCATCCAGGCCGATCTCAAGACGTTCGCCGCGCTGGGGGTGTTCGGCACCAGCGCCGTCACCGCCATCACCGCGCAGAACCCCGAGGGCGTCAGCGCCATCCAGGCGATCGAGCCCGCCGTGGTCGCGGCGCAGATCAGCGCGGTGATGGCCTACTTCCCGGTGGGCGCGGCCAAGACCGGCATGCTGTTCTCGACCGCCATCATCGGGGCGGTGGCCGACGCCCTCACGGCCCTGGCGCGACCCGCCCCCGCCGGCACGCCGCTCCGGGAGCGCCTCCCGCCGCTGGTGGTGGACCCGGTGATGGTCGCCACCAGCGGGGCGAAGCTGCTGAACGACGACGCCATCGGCGCGCTCTGCGAGCGGATGCTGCCCCTCGGCGCCCTGGTGACGCCGAACATGGCCGAAGCGGAGCTGCTCGCCGGGAGGCCGGTGCGCGTGCTGGCCGACCTGGAGCCGGCCGCGCGGGAGATCGCCCGGCGCTTCGGCGTGCCGGCCCTGGTCAAGGGCGGCCATCTCGAGGGCAGCCGCGAAGCCGTCGACGTGCTCTGGGATGGCCGGCGCCTGCACACCTTCAGCCGGCCCTTCATCCAGGGCGTCAACGCGCATGGCACCGGCTGCACCCTCTCGGCCGCCATCGCGGCGTTCCTGGCGCTCGGGCGGCCGCTCCCCGAGGCGGTCGCCGAGGGCAAGGCGTTCCTGCACGGCGCGCTGAGCGGGTCGCTGCGGGCAGGCCGCGGCCTGGCCCTCAACCACGGCTTCGCCCCCCGGCCGCTCGGCGTGCCGCGGTGAGTGCCGCGGTGAGTGCCGGCGCGACCCGCCCGGGCTGGCCCCCGGCGGGCAGAGGAGGAAGGCGATGGGTTTCTGCGACGAGCTGAGGCAGGTCTCGGCAGCCATCTGGCGCGCGGAGCTGGACCACCCGTTCGTGCGCGGCATCGGCGACGGTACGCTCGATCCGGCGAAGTTCCGCTTCTACCTGGAGCAGGACTACCTGTTCCTGATCGACTACGCGAAGGTGTTCGCCATCGCCGCCAGCCGCTCGCCCGATCTCGACACGATGGCGTACTTCGCCAGACTCTGCGCCGAGACGCTCAACGAGGAGATGGCGCTCCACCGCTCCTATTGCGGCGAGTTCGGCATCGCGCCGGCCGATCTGGAGGCGACCCGGCCGGCCCAGACCACCCGCGGCTACACGGGCCACCTGCTCCAGGTGGCGGCCACCGGCGGCTTGCCCGAGATGCTCGCCGTGGTGCTGCCCTGCCAGTGGGGCTACAATGAAGTGGCGCGCCACCTGGCGGCCCAGGGCATGCCCCGCGAACCGCGCTACCGGAGGTGGATCGCCATGTACGCCTCGCCCGAGTTCGAGGCCTATGGGCGCTGGCTGCGCGCCAGGCTGGATGGCCTCGCCGCGCACCTTGCGCCGAGCGACAAGGCGCGCCTCAAGCACATCTTCAACCTCTCCAGCCGCTGGGAATACCTGTTCTGGGAGATGGCCTGGCAACGCGCCACCTGGGCCGTGCCGGAAGCGTAGCACGGCGGAAACGGCGCCCGCCGAGACTCCACGTGCCGACTCCGTGCCCGCCCTTCCCAGCGACCCCGAACGCGGAGGAGTCATGAGCCGAACCGACGTACTTGTCGAACAAGCCCGCTACATCGCCTTGACCACCAATCGCAAGGACGGACGCGAGGTGCGCACGCCCACCTGGATGGTGCACCACGACGGCAAGGTCTACGTGCGCACCGCCTCCACCACCGGCAAGGCCAAGCGCATCCGCGCCACCGGCCGCGCCCGCTTCGCCCCCTGCGACATGTCGGGACGCAAGATTCTCGGCCCCTGGCGCGAGGCGATAGCTCACGCGCTGACCGATCCCGCCCAGACGGCACGGATCGCGGCGATGTTCCGGGAGAAATACGGCTGGCAATACTTCATCGCCTTCGACATCCTGTACCGCCTGCGCGGCCTGTACCGGCACCGGGTGATCTTCGAGCTGGAGCCGGTCGCCTGACTGTTTCTCTTCCGCTCTCAAGGAGCTGCCATGGACGCCGGAACGCCCGCAGGGCTCGGTGAGGCGCGCTGCATCAGCCTGGCCACCTTCCGCAAGGACGGCCGCGAGGTGCGCACCCCGATCTGGCCGGTCACGCTGGACGGGAAGGTCTACGTGGCGACCTCTGCCGCAAGCGGCAAGGCGAGGCGCATCCGGGCCAACGGTCGCGCCCGCCTCGCCCCGTGCGACCAGTCGGGGCGGAAGATCCAGGGGCCGTGGATCGAGGCGCGCGCCCGCCAGGTGAGCGACCGGGCGGTCGCCGCGCGGGTGGAAGACCTGCTCCGGCGCAAGTACGGCACCATGTACTGGATCATGATTCAGGTCGTGTACCGGCTGCGCGGCCTGTTGCGCGATCGCGTGGCGATCGAGATCGAGCTCCAGCCGCCTATCGCCTGATGGCGGGCGCTGCTGACGCGGCGCGCGAACGCGACGGTCTTGAATACGCCCTGCAGAGCCCTCTGGGCGAACACACCCTCCCCCCGAGGCGCCCATGACCCGCCAGAGTCTCTTCACCGATTACCCCGCCGATACGTCCCGGGAGGCCAGCGAGACCCTGCTCGATACCCCCGACCTGCGGCTGGAGCGCATCGTCTCCTTCGGCCAGGCCACGCCGCGCGGCGAGTGGGACGACCAGCCCCGCGACGAGTGGGTGCTCCTGCTGCGGGGCCACGCGGGCGTGCGGTTCGAGGGCGAGCCGGAGCCGCGCTCGCTGCGCCCCGGCGATTACCTCCAC